>JANOLP010000052.1:0-13184 GCA_031419835.1 Pseudomonadota bacterium
CTTCGTGATAGGCATTGAAAATCTCCGCTTCGTTCAGACCTAAGAATTCGACAATGAATTGATAGGCGTGGGTGTGGATCGCTTCTTCGAACGCTTGGCGCAGCAAGTATTGGCGGCACTCGGGCGCGGAGATGTGGCGATAGGTGCCGAGCACGATGTTGTTTGCGGCGAGGGAATCGGCAGTGACGAAAAATCCCAAATTGCGCTTGACGACCAGACGCTCATCTTCGGTTAAGCCAGCGGGATCTTTCCACAGCTGGATATCGCGCTGCATGTTGATTTCTTGCGGCATCCAATGATTGGCGCAACCGGATAAATATTTTTCCCAGGCCCACTTATATTTGAACGGGACGAGTTGATTGACATCCGCCGAACCGTTGATGACGCGCTTGTCTTCGAGCTTAACTCTCTGCGCGATTTTCGGCGCAGCATTGGCCTGTGAGCCAATGTTTACGCGGATCTCCGGCAATTCATCGTGCACGCGCGGGGTATGCGGCGGCACGGGCATGAGGGGTTGCATACGTAACTTCGGGCTCGCCTCATCTTCAAAACTAAGCATACTTTCTCTCCATTTGTTCTGATACCAACGCAAGCGGTACCCGGTCATATTTTGCGAGAACCTGTGATTGACGCTGCGCCGGCAAGACGATCGTCGCCAGCGTTTCCCAATGATTGCAGGGGGGCTGATATTGAGCGACCAGTTGGCGCTCAAACAGCAATAAATCATCCGGCGAAAAATACGGCAAACTCGCGTGGGCAATAAGCAATTTGCTCGGCGCTTCGGCATGAGCCGTCCAAGCGTCGAGCGCGCGTTGATTGCCGAGCAAATCTTCTTCGGCTAAATTATTCGCGATGCCAAAATAAATCGGTTGATACGGCACGGGTTGCCATTCGCGATTGGCGATGCACACGCAATAGAGCCCCGCAACATTGTCGGGACGCCATTGCGCGAGCTTGACCGGATCGGTAAAGGTGATAGATCCATATTGCAGCGACATAAAATAGTTCTCTCTTTTTGGAAAACGTTTAAGCAGCTGGGATGCGCAGCACTTGCCCCGGATAAATTTTATCGGGGTGGCTCAGCATCGGCTTATTCGCTTCGAAAATCACCGGATATTTCATCGCATCGCCGTACACCGCCTTGGCAATTTTCGAAAGCGTATCGCCGGAAACGACGGTGTGAAATGTCGCCTCGGGCTCGGGCGAGGCCACGCCCATTTGGTCGTTCACCGCACTCACGCCCTCGACATTGCCGCAACACAGAACGATCTTTTCCTTTGTTGTTTGATCAGGTGCCTGACCGAACACACTCACAGTGCCGGTCGCGCCGTCAAAGGTCACATTCAAATCATTCGCGCTGAGATTTTGCTTTTGAATGTAAGATTTGATGCCATCCGCCGCTTGGCGATTGAGTTGATTTACTTTTTCTTGCGTCACCGGATCGTCCGGTTTTTTCTGCAATTCAACGGTGGCCGCTTGTGCTTCTTTGTGGCCGAAGAGTTTCTCGCCGGCGCCTTTAATAAATGAAAATAGTCCCATGTCGATCTCCTTTATTTGTTTTCAGCCGTGGGTAAAAAGGTTCCCTTGAGTAATTCGTTCGGTGGATCCGGCGCTTCGCGCCTTGATCCACCCTACATTTATATTTTTATTGGCACGCCTCACATTCCGGATCATCAATCGCACAAAACTTCGGTGCTTCCATTTGTATCGTCGTTTCATCCAACGATGGCCCACCGAAAATGGAAGCCGTGGCTGAATGACCTGACATACCACCATGAGTGGGTACCGAGTTCAATTCACCGCCCTTACCAGTGGACTTCTCCGCTGATGTCGCAGCCAACGTGCGCAAGTAATAAGTCGTCTTCAACCCGCGCTGCCATGCAAGCTTGTAGGTATCGTCCAACTTCTTACCCGATGCGCCGGCCATGTAGATGTTGAGCGACTGAGCTTGATCGATCCATTTTTGCCGGCGTGCCGCACACTCGACAATCCAGCTTGGTTCGACTTCAAATGCGGTTGCGTACAACGCGCGTAATTCCGCCGGCGCGCGATCGATTTTGGCGAGCGATCCATCAAAATATTTCAGATCCGCGACCATCACTTCATCCCACATGCCCAGGCGCTTCAAATCGCGCACCAGGTATTCATTTACGACCGTGAATTCGCCCGATAAGTTCGATTTAACGAACAGGTTCTGGTAGGTCGGCTCGATACACGCCGACACGCCGATGATATTGGCGATGGTGGCCGTGGGCGCAATGGCGACGCAATTGGAGTTGCGCATGCCGTGGATTTTGATTCGCTCGCGCAGCTCGGTCCAATCCAACGCGCTGCTTTGCTCGACTTCAAGATAACCGCCGCGCTCTTGGCGCAGTAGATCCACCGAATCCTGCGGCAGGATGCCGCGATCCCACAATGAACCCTTGTAACTCGCGTAACGACCGCGCTCTTCGGCTAATTCTGTCGATGCCCAATAGGCGTGATAGGCGATCATCTCCATGGATTTATCAGCGAAATCGATCGCTGCGTCGGAGCCATAGGGCACGCGAATTTCGTGCAGGCAATCTTGGAAACCCATGATACCCAAGCCGACCGGACGATGACGTAAATTGGAATCGCGCGCTTTTTTCACCGCGTAGTAATTGATGTCAATGACGTTATCGAGCATGCGCATCGCGGTCTTGATAGTGACGCCGAGCTTGTCAAAATCGAGCTTACCGTCGACGAAGTGATTCACCAAATTCACCGAGCCCAGATTACACACGGCGATTTCCGTTGCGCTGGTGTTGAGCGTAATTTCCGTGCAGAGATTGGAGCTATGGACTACACCGACATGCTGCTGCGGCGAGCGAATATTGCAGGGATCTTTAAACGTGACCCACGGATGACCGGTCTCGAACAACATCGACAACATCTTGCGCCACATTTGTACTGCGGGCACTTTTTTGAATAACTTCAGTTCACCCATTGCCGCTTTGGCTTCGTAACCCAAATAGGTTTCTTCGAACGCCTTGCCGAATTTATCGTGCAAATCCGGGCAATCGGCGGGCGAGAACAACGTCCACTCTTGGTTTTCCATGACCCGTTTCATAAACAGATCAGGAATCCAATTGGCGGTATTCATGTCGTGGGTACGGCGGCGGTCGTCACCCGTGTTCTTGCGTAGCTCAAGGAATTCTTCGATATCCAGGTGCCACGTTTCGAGATAGGTGCAGACCGCGCCTTTTCTTTTTCCGCCCTGATTTACGGCCACCGCCGTGTCGTTGACCACCTTCAAGAAGGGGACGACGCCTTGGGATTTGCCGTTCGTGCCTTTGATATGCGAACCGAGCGCGCGCACCGGGGTCCAGTCGTTGCCCAGACCACCAGCCCATTTGGAGAGCAGCGCGTTTTCTTTGATCGCTTCGTAAATGCCGTCAAGGTCGTCAGCAACCGTCGTCAAATAACAGCTCGACAACTGCGAATGTTGCGTACCCGCATTGAACAAGGTCGGCGTCGACGACATATAGTCGAAGGTCGATAACACGTTGTAAAACTCAATGGCTCGCGTTTCGCGATCAATTTCGTTAATCGCCAAACCCATAGCCACGCGCATAAAAAAGGCCTGCGGTAATTCAATATGTTGACCGTGCACGTGGAGGAAGTACCGGTCATACAAAGTTTGCAGGCCCAAGTAACCGAATTTAAGATCGCGATCGGCGACGAGGGCTTTGCCCATTCTCGCCATATCGAACTCGCCCAGGCGCTTATCGAGCAAATCGGCGTCGATCCCTTTTTTGATGAAATTGGGGAAATAGGTGGCGTAACGAACCGCCATCTCGGCATGGGTCGCTTCGTCACCCAAAACTTCATGGCGAATCGTATGGAGTAACAGGCGCGCCGTCACCAGCGAATAGGCGGGATCTTGCTCAATCATTGAGCGCGCCGACAGAATCGCCGATTTGTACACTTCGTCTTCCGGCACGCCGTCGTACAAATCCTTCACCAGCGATTCAAGGATTTTGGCCGACTCAACTTCTTTTAATCCGGCGGCGCTTTCGGCAATCAATTCCGCCAAGCGCACCATGTCCAACGGCACGCGCTGACCTTTGACGATCATCGTCAGCGCGGTTTCGACGATCGGCTGTTGCGCTTTTTGCTGCGCGCGCATCTTCGCTCGTTCTTCGCGGTACAGCACGTAGGAGCGCGCAACCTCATGTTCGCCGGAACGCATTAACGACAGTTCGACTTGGTCCTGGATATCTTCGATATGAACCGTGCCGCCGCCGGGTTGGCGGCGCATTAGGGCATTGACGACTTGGTCTGTCAATTGCCCGACGATTTCGCGCACACGCGCCGAGGCGGCGCCTTGGCCACCATTGATCGCGAGAAAGGCTTTAGTGACGGCGATAGAAATTTTGGCCGGCTCAAAAGCCACCACAGACCCATTGCGGCGGACGACTTTAAACAAAGAATAACGCTCGTCAGCCACGTCCTGACCTTGCGGAATCGAAAATAACGGCGCAGCAGGACGAGAAGGATCGGTTGCAATTTGCATTAGTGCTCCTCGGATTTTTATCGGTTTGTAAACAAACAACAATTCGGTTTCTATGCATAAGTTATGCACAGCCTATACAGGCTATTTCCACAAGATGTAGTGGTTTGCCATGCTCGGGAGGACTAATGGTAGGGGCGCGATAGGGCAATGTCAAGCACAAATTATGCTTGTTTGTAAATTCCGCAACAAGCTAATAAGGAGAATCTAACTATCTGAAATAGTTGAATAAAATTGACGGCATCGAGGCCAGTCGAAACGCAGCCCCGGATCAGTCTTGCGACCCGGCGAAATATCGGAATGCCCGACTACTGCTTGGATCGGATAACTAGCGAATAGCGCCGGAATGAGCCTTCCCAACGCGCTGTATTGATCATCGGTGAAAGGCAAATCGTCGCTACCTTCTAGCTCAAGTCCGATGGAAAAATCGTTGCAGCATTCGCGCCCGCGCCAATTTGAAAGCCCCGCGTGCCACGCGCGTTTGAGACACGATACGAACTGAATCAATTCACCGTCCCGGCGAACATAAAAATGCGATGAAACCTTGAGATCCTGAATGGTTTGATAGTAAGGATGATCGGTGGGGTTCAGCGCATTGGTAAACAGCGCAGCTACGCCCGGTCCACCAAACTCCCCCGGTGGCAACGAAATGTTGTGGATGACGAGCAGATCGATGGTCGCGCCTTCCGGCCGCTCATCGAAATTCGGTGATGCAATAAATCGCGCCTTAGCGAGAATTCCGCCACTATCCACACACCAAGTACTACGCGACCTCGCCCCTAGCCCCAAAACCCTAGCCCCTACTCAATGGCGAGTCGTTCCATCCGGTAACGCAACGCACGAAAAGTAATACCGAGCACTTTCGCTGCGGCAGTTTTATTGAAACGGGTTTTTTCCAGCGCTGCCATGATCGCCTCGCGCTCGAGTTTATCGAGATATTCCTGTAGCGGCAATTCGCCGGTCGCCGGCGATGGCGCATGCGAACCGGTGGTCGCCAATTCGGGCGCTTCCGCCGCGGCATGTTCCGACAAATACAAATCATTACGCCGAATCGTCGCATCGTTACACAGCGCCAATGCCCGCTCCAACACATTTTCCAACTCACGAACGTTGCCGGGAAAATCGTATTGCTTCAGCGCCTCAATGGCCTCGGTTGCCAATACCGGCAAGGGAACTTCCATCTCGCGCGCGAGGCGTTCGAGCAGCGCTTGAGCAATATCCGGGACATCGTCGGGCATTTCGCGTAGCGCGGGCATACGCAATTCGATGACATTTAGCCGGTAATAAAGGTCCTGCCGAAACTGATTATTCTGCACGCGCTCGGCGAGATTTTGATGGGTCGCGCTGATAATACGGACGTTGACGTTTTCTTCGCTGGTTTCGCCGACGCGCCTGACTTTCTTTTCTTGAATGACTCGAAGCAACTTAACCTGCATCTGCAGTGGCAAATCAGCAACCTCATCGAGAAACAAGGTTCCCGCCTGCGCCGCCTGAAAAAAGCCTTCTTTGTCCTGATTTGCGCCGGTGAACGCGCCTTTGCGATAGCCGAAAAATTCGCTTTCCATTAAGTTTTCCGGAATTGCGCCGCAGTTGACGGCAACAAACGGACCATCGGCACGAGCACTCTTGGAATGAATTGATCGCGCCGCGACCTCTTTGCCGCTCCCGGACTCGCCGGTAATGTAGACCGGCGCTTGACTGCGCGCTAAACGCTCGATCATTTCGCGGGCATGACGGATATGCTTCGAGTCACCGACCAAGGTCGGCCCACTTTCCACGACCGCCGACCCCGGCGTTTTTTTCCCGTTACTAGTTTGCGGCAACTTCAGCGCAACCCTCACCAAATCGCGCAATTGCTGCAGCGATACCGGCTTGGCCAAATAATCGAATGCGCCGGCTTTTAGTGCGGCAACCGCATTCTCGGCGCTGCCATGGGCGGTAATGACGGCAACCGGCGTGCCGGGATAGGATTTGCCGATATGCGTTAACAGTTCCAAGCCCAGGCCATCGGGCAATTGCATGTCACTCAGGCAAAGATCGTATTGCCCTGTCTCCAGCCGCTGATAGGCTTCCTTAAGATCGCCTGCCGTGGCCGTTTCCAAGCCCATGCGCATCAGCGTCATTTCCAGCAAATCTCGAATATCGGCTTCGTCGTCGACAATCAATACACGGCGGGCAGTCATGGCTCACTCCGAATTAGGACACGAAAATGGGCGCCGGGCGCCAGCTCGACGTAATCAAGCGATGCGTTATTCGCCTCGGACAACTCCCGCGCGATGTAAAGCCCAAGACCGGTACCCTGACTTTCTGTGGTAAAGAAAGGTTCAAATAATCGCGTCAACATATCGGCCGGAACACCAGGGCCATCGTCCATGATATCGAGTTGTAATGTGCCCGGCTGTGTCGAGCGGTTTAGGCAAACTCGCACACTTCCGGCGACCATCTTGCAGTGGCGCAGCGCATTTCGGATCAGATTCCATAATATCTGATGCAAATGATTTGGGTCGAAATATAACGTCCCTCGCAGGTTTAACTCAAGCGAAATAATCTCCGGCGCGACTTTTTCGACCTGACGCAACTGCTCGACAAACCCTTCCAAATAACCTTGCGCATCGAGTTCTTCGGGCTTGGCGCGATCGGAACGATTCAGCTCCAACACATCACTGACCATACGTCCCAAGCGTTGGCAATTTTCTCGAATGATCCGGCACAGTTTTTGGCCCGTCGCATCAAGCTCACTTTCTTGTAACAGCTCGGTGGCGTGGCTGATGGATGAAAGCGGATTGCGAATTTCGTGCGCGATATTGCCGGTCAACCGCCCCAGCGCCGCAAGCTTTATTTGCCGCGCCTGAGCCTGTTCTTGTGCCAGATCTTCCAAAAAAATGACCGTGCCTTGAATCGACTGATCGCCGATCGGCACAAAGCGCACCCGCATTTGTTTAGTCGCAACGGGCGAGCGCATCAACATAAATCGATTGGTCGGATTGCTGCGCCAACCCGCCAGCCATTCCGCCAATTCCGGCGAATATTCCTTCAAGCGCGGCTGCGCCACCGCAATCGGCATGGGCCCCAACAACTCTTCGGTCTTGCCATTGCGGGTGCGGATCGCACCATCGTTATCGACCACAATCACGCCGTCGGCCATGTCGCGCAGAATCAGTTCATTGACCTGGCCCAGATTTGCCAGATCAACGCCACGTTGCTCCGCCAATTTTTCGCTTTCGCGCGTGTATTGCGCAAGCGTGTGGGCAAGCCAGGCGACGGCGAAGTAGCCAACGCTCAACAACCCGGTCTGCAGATATTGCGGCGTTTCGGAGAATGCGAACATTCGCATCGTTTCTTCCGCAAGCACCGCGAGAGTGGCCAAAGACGCATAGAACATGGCCAAGCGACCCCGCCCGATCAACCCGCCAGCCGCTAACGTCACGAATAACATTAGCTCCAAACCATTGCCGATACCACCGCTGGCGTAGATCATCAGCGTGATAAAAAGCGTGTCACTGATTAACGTGAACGCCAATTGCACCAAAAACACCGGCCAGCGCCAACCCACCGCCACCAAACCCATCAGCGCCGTCAGCGACGAGGCGAAACAAGCGCCATAAAACAAATCCTGGTGCTGCGCCGCGGCTAAGGCACGATCATGGGAATACCAAGTGAGAATGCCTAGAACCAGGCCAACGATCAGCCTATAGACATTGAAGTAAGCAAGGGAGCGCCAATAGGAATTGGGCGGGACGCGGTTGAATTCGCGTTGATCGAACCGTTGCGAGAGAATTTCCAGCGCAGCGTTGAAGAACGACCTGATCACTTGTTGTGCATCAAGCGATGTTCATTCGTACAAAAATAGTTACCTTTGGACAACAAAGACTCGCTGACTGGCATATGGACGCCGCACTGGGCGCACTTCACCATGTCCTCGTTAGATTTGACGGAATCCGCCTGTTTGGCGCTTTGCTGCCCGCGCCGCGCGTAGCTTTTCATAATCGCAAACACGACGACGCCAAGTATCAGCAATAGGATTAGCTTATTCAAGTGTCCCTTAATTCATTAGCTTGGTCGGGGTGAGAGGATTCGAACCTCCGACTCCTGCGTCCCGAACGCAGTACTCTACCAGGCTGAGCTACACCCCGCTTACTGTCTTTACCGTATCGCTAGTGACTCCGTGCGACGGCAAATTCGCACAATTTTAACAAACATTCGAGGTAATTAGAATTCGGAATTGCATTTAATGCCGATTTAGCTGCGTCCGATTCCATTTGCGCGCGCTGTTTTGCATAGTCCAGCGCACCGGTTTCGTTAACGATCCGCACGATTTCAGGCAACGCAACGCGCCCGCCCACTGCAATTGCATTGCGAATTAGTATGCGATCGGATTCCGGCGCGAGTTCCATCGCTCGAATCAGGGGCAACGTGACTTTGCCCTGAGCTAAATCGTCTCCGACGTTCTTTCCGGTCGTTTCGCTATCGCCGGAATAATCCAATACGTCATCGATCAACTGAAACGCCAGGCCCAAATGTAAGCCATGCTCGGCCAACGCGCGCTCTTGCTCAGGCGTGGCGTTTGCGACAATGCCCCCAAGCCGCGCCGCCGCGTGGAATAACTCGGCGGTCTTATAACGAATCACGGTGAAATAACGCGCCTCATCGATATCCGGATCGTGGGCGTTGAGCAACTGCAATACTTCGCCTTCGGCGATGATGTTAGTCGTGTCCGCCAAAACCTGCATGATGCGCATATTGTTCAGTCCCACCATCATCTGGAATGAGCGCGAATACAAAAAATCGCCGACCAAGACGCTGGCGGCATTGCCGAATAACGCGTTAGCCGTTTCGCGGCCACGGCGCAGATCCGATTCGTCCACAACGTCATCGTGCAATAAGGTGGCGGTATGAATGAATTCGACGATCGCGGCAAGTTCGTGATGGTTGCCGCCGCGATAACCCAACGCGCCCGCCGCTAGCAAAACCAAGGCGGGCCGCATGCGTTTGCCGCCCGCGCCGATGATATATTCGGCGACTTGCGTAACTAAAGCGACGTCCGAGTGAAGCCGTTGACGAATAACGTCGTCAACGATTTTCATATCGGCAGACAATAGTTGCCTTAGGTTTTCAATTGCAAACATGGATCAAGCTAGAACGAGCGGCGAAGAATCGGAATAGTTTTAGAGGCAATGACGGGTGGGAGTTTATAGATTTACAAGCACTTTGACTAGACTTGAAGTCTTTAGTAAAATGCTGAGTTCGCCAAATTGGCCCACCAAATTCTTAGGGTTTTACCATGTACGCAGTGATAAAGACCGGCGGTAAGCAATACCGCGTCGCAGCCGGTGACAAACTCAAAGTTGAGACGATCGTCGCCGACGTCGGAGCAACGGTTACGCTTTCCGACGTATTGATGGTCGCCAATAGCGATCAAATCAAGGTCGGCACGCCCCTGCTGAATGGCGCCACCGTGAGCGCCACCGTTGTGTCGCAAGGCCGTCACGACAAGGTCAAAATTTTCAAGATGCGCCGCCGTAAGCATTATCAAAAGCACCAAGGCCATCGCCAAAATTATTCGGAAATTTTCATCACTTCGATCAGCGATGGCGCAGGTAATACGGTCGCGAGCGAAACCGCACCGGTTATTAAGACCAAGGCGGACGACCTGGTGATTATCGAGGGCATTGGTCCGAAAATCGCCGTAGTGCTCAATAACAATGGCATCACGACGTTCGCGCAATTGGCAAAAGCGGATCCCGCCGCGATGCAAGAGATGCTGAAAAAATCCGGCGGCCGCTTCAATATGGCTAAACCGGAAACTTGGCCTCAGCAAGCGGAATTGGCAGCGGTCGGCAATATGGACGGACTGAAGAAGCTGCAAGACGAGATTCACGGCGGCGTGAAAAAATAGGAGTCAGACATGGCACATAAAAAAGCAGGTGGTAGTTCCCGTAACGGCCGCGATTCGGAATCGAAGCGGCTTGGCATTAAAGTTTACGGTGGCGAAATCATTCCCGCGGGCAGCATTATCGTGCGTCAACGCGGCACGGAATTTCACCCCGGTGATAACGTCGGTATCGGTAAAGATCACACATTGTTTGCAAAAGTCGACGGGACGGTGGAGTTCCGCGTCAAGGGCGCCGCGAAACGCCGCACGGTGAGCGTAACGCCCGCGTAAAATCATTTTTACGCGAAAGACTGAAAGCCCTGTCGTTCGATGGGGCTTTTGTTTTTATACCTGCCTCATTTTTTAATCCTGATAAATAAATGAGCGCTACCCCTCACCCTGCACCCTCTCCCGCACGCGGGAGGGTCGGGGTGAGGGTTAGGCTAAAATTTAACAATGCGGCTAGTATCATGTTGATAGTGCTGCATAAGCTACCTACGCCAAGAACCGCATGGATAGTGCCTCCTGGCAATGCATAGATCGAAAGCCGCACCCCTATTGCCTCTCCAGGCACCGAAAGTAGCAAATGAAGTTTGTTGACGAAGCAAGTATCGAAGTTCTAGCCGGTAACGGCGGCAATGGTTCCGCCAGTATGCGGCGTGAAAAATTCATCCCGTTTGGCGGGCCCGACGGCGGCGATGGCGGTCGCGGCGGCAGCATATACGCCATCGCTGATCGCAACATCAATACGTTGATTGACTATCGCTATGCGCGCATCCACCGCGCCAAGCACGGCGAAAATGGCCGTGGCTCGGATTGCTATGGAAAGGGCGGCGACGACATCGAGTTGCGCGTGCCGGTTGGCACAACGTTCAGCGACAAAGAAAGCGGCGTACTCATCGCCGATCTCGCCAAGCACGGCGAGCGCGCGCTCATCGCCAAGGGCGGCAAAGGCGGCCTCGGCAACATCCATTTCAAATCCAGCACCAACCGCGCGCCGCGCCAATTCACGCCGGGCGAGCCGGGCGAGCAAAAAGAATTGAAGCTTGAGTTGAAAGTGTTGGCGGATGTCGGTTTGCTGGGTATGCCGAACGCGGGCAAATCGACTTTCATTCGCGCCGTTTCCGCTGCGCGGCCCAAGGTTGCGGATTATCCCTTCACGACGCTACATCCGAATTTGGGCGTGGTGCGTGTCGATGAGGCGCGCAGCTTTGTCATCGCCGATATTCCCGGATTGATCGAAGGCGCAGCGGAAGGCGCCGGCCTCGGCCATCAATTTCTGCGTCACTTACAGCGCACGCGTTTGTTACTGCACATTATCGATATGGCGCCGATCGGCGAGGGCGCCGATCCGAGCAAAGAAGGAAAAGCCATCATCGGCGAGCTAAAAAAATACGACGAAGCGCTATTCAACAAACCGCGCTGGTTGGTATTGAATAAAGTCGACATGCTCGACGACACGGAAGCCGCGAAGCAAACGAAAAAAATTCAGAAAGCACTAAAATATAAAGATCCCTGCTTCACCATTTCAGCGTTGACCGGCGCAGGATGCAAGGCCCTCGCCTACGCTATCATGGCTCATTTGGATCAAACCAAACAACCCGACGAAGCAACAGACATCAGCGCGACCACCGAGTAAACATGACCGCCGTCGTTCAACAATCGAAATGCATCGTCGTCAAGATCGGCAGCAGCCTGCTGACCAATAACGGCGCGGGTCTTGACCGCACGGCCATTGCAGGTTGGGTCGCGCAAATCGCCGAATTGAAGTCGCTCGGCAAGGACGTATTGCTGGTTTCCAGCGGCGCGATTGCCGAAGGTTTGCAGCGCTTGGGTTGGAAACGCCGGCCGCATGCGGTACACGAATTGCAAGCGGCGGCGGCCGTTGGGCAAATGGGTTTAGTGCAAGTTTACGAATCATGCTTTCGCGAGCATGGCCTCGCCACCGCGCAGATATTGCTGACCCACGAAGATCTCGCCGAACGCAAACGCTACCTCAACGCTCGCTCGACGTTGCGCACGTTACTCGAACTTAATGTCATTCCCGTCATCAACGAAAACGATACCGTCGCGACTGAAGAAATCAAATTCGGCGATAACGATACGCTCGGATCGCTGGTGACGAATTTGGTCGAAGCGGACGCGATGATTATCCTCACCGATCAGTCGGGTCTTTATACTGCCGATCCGCGCAAAGATCCGAGCGCGACGTTGATCCGAAGCGCCCAAGCGGGCGCGCCGGAATTGGAAAAAATGGCCGGCGGCGCCGGTAGCCACATCGGCAGTGGCGGCATGCTAACTAAAGTCATCGCCGCCAAACGTGCCGCACGTAGCGGCGCCCATACCGTCATCGTCTCTGGCCGCGAGCCCAACGTGTTAGTGCGCTTGGCGCAAGGTGAGGCAATTGGCACCACGTTACTCGCCGAAACCCCAACGCTTGCAGCGCGCAAACAATGGCTCGCCGATCATTTGCAAGTGCGCGGAAAAATTTCGTTGGATGCAGGGGCCGTGAAAGCCCTCGCGCAGGAAGGCAAGAGCCTGTTGCCGATCGGCGCGACCGCGTCGTCCGGCGAATTCGAGCGTGGCGCCGTAGTCGCATGCGTCGATGCGAATGGCAAGGAAATCGCGCGCGGTTTGATCAACTACAGCGCCGATGAAACGCGCAAGATTTTGCGCAAGCCCAGTAGTGAGATTGAGACGATATTGGGGTACGTCGACGAACTGGAGTTAATTCACCGAGATAACTTGGTGTTGCTCTGAATCGCTACGAAGTGTCGC
>JANOLP010000053.1:0-9202 GCA_031419835.1 Pseudomonadota bacterium
CTGGGTATCAAACGCGGATATCTCGAAGATGCTCGCGAATGTCCCCGCCAATCAAGTCGCCATGATTTCCGACAGTTGCTATTCGGGTGCCTTCACGAAAGAAAGGAAATTCCAGAGTAGCCAAGGGATCAAACCCAGCGAGGTGCTTACCAAACGTTCGGTAGTGATCATGTCGTCGGGAGGCGACGAGCCCGTGGTAGATGCTGGTGGCAAAGACGGTCATTCAGTTTTTGCGTGGAGTTTGATGGAGGCCCTCAGCAACGTGGGTAAGTGGCAAGCGGGCGCGAACCTTTTCGCCGAAGTGCAGCGCGCCGTGGAGACAAAGTTCCCACAGAAACCACAGTATCGCGCATCGGTGACTGCTGGGCACCAGGCCGGCGGCGACTATTTATTTGAATTCCGGGAGTGGGATGACGTACAGTAGATTGTCCTCGCCAGGACAAATTATTGGGTAGCGCACTTGTGAACGGACATCGGTTGATTTAAGAGTCAGCATTGTCATCGATCAATAAATAGTTGTAGTAACTATGTAGCTACAATATGAGAGTCTAAGCCGATGGCCGTCAACAACAGTTTCTTTCCATGAACCTGAATCGACCGTGCTTGTTTTAAGGATGGCTTGCCCCTCACCCCCACCCCTCTCCCCGAAGGGGCGAGGGGACTATTTCCCCTCTCCCGCTTTGCGGGAGAGGGCTGGGGTGAGGGTGGGCCTCGGCTATTTTTCATCGGTCCTATCCGGTTCATGGTCCGGGGCAGTATCGGCAGCGCCGACACAGGCAGCTTGCAATGGCATCGAAGACGATTCGCTTAAGTTAATTCTTCCGTTCGCTGTAGTGGCTAACGCGATTAGATTGGCGGCGACGAAAGGCAAATAATTTCCATCGACGATCAGGGTGGCATTTGCACCTTCGCGAGCGATGGTTATCCCAATTCAAACCGAACCGTCTCGCGCAAGCCAAGCACTTTCGCCACGGCCTCAATCCGTTCCAGCGCCGCGCCTTTATACAGCGTCGCTTCATAACGTTGGATTTGCTGTTCTTGAAGATTCAACAATTCCGCCAATTGCTTTTGCGTCATCCCGCGCGCAATACGGGCTTTGATCAGTCCTTCCGGTAATTCTGTGAGCGAATCGTATTCGAACGACGTTTCCGCGCCGGCGCGCAGCGCTTCGTATTCATAAAGCGCGTCACGCAATTCCTGCAACTGACTTTCCAAGCCTTCACGCGCCGCCTTGCGTAACTTAGGATGAAGCTTCTTATTTTGTTCATCCGCCTGGTTAAGCGCTAATTCGAACCGCTCAGCTTCGGCTTTGGTAATTAAGTATTGGCGTTCATTGGTAATCATGGCAAATCCTTTAAATTAAGGGCGGTAATCCCCTTGGGATGACCGTCTTTATCAAGCTGAAAGAAATCGATAAACCGTGTACCGGCCGGATCCGCTGCGGCATTCGCCAGGAACAGTTCACCGAAATATTTTGCCTTCTGTGCCGCACGCCGATTCGCAAATTCCAACAGAACCGGGTCCAGCTTATCCGGATCAACGCATCGACTTCCCAGCAACCGTCGAAATCACCCGGTTCTTCCTTGGCCGTCACAAAACTCCCATCGATGTAAACCCGCCGACATCCAGAATCCTTTAACGACAGCAACGCAGCGCGAAGTCCGTCTAATAACATTTGCCGATGCGGGGTAGTGCCAAATCGCGCAACCAATTCATTCCACGTGACGACATGAATGCCCGGCGGGAGATTTCCATTCGCATCGAATACTGGAATCATGACACAACTATAATGTTGTGTTAATAAAAAATCAAGCAACGTTTCCCGGGCATTGGGTCAGTTAAGTGATCTCCAGCAAAGCCGCAGGCTTATCGGGTGAGCGCCTCAAAGGCGCCGATACAACCGTGAGCCGCCGCGGGCGGCAATTCGTGGTCTTTCCCTTCCCTTGCAACGCGGGGGAAGGTGAGGATGGGGGCGCGCCGTTCAAGTCGCGAACTGCGTTAAATGTTGCCACCCCCACCCTAGCCCTCCCCCTCTTCAAGGAGGAGGGGACTCGTACATGCTACGCATATCGACCGTGGCATCGGTCAAACCTGGTTGTGTCTCCCGGTATAGCCGAGGGTTTACCAGTTTTAATTAGAGTTCATATTGACCAAGATCGTTTTTCTAGCCAGAAGCTTAGATCGCAAGTAATGAACATAATAGCCAGAACGATTATAATATTCTAAATATCTATTGGAACAAATTTCATGGCAACCTTGGCATTCCGTAACAGCTATGGCGAACTAGTCGATATTCCGACCGTCGCCGCTACCCGCGTTAAGAACGAATTCGCGGCCATTCTTGACCAAGCTTCCAGTGGCGGAGCGGTCGCGATTACCCGGCACGATACCCCTAAAGCGGTACTGATTTCTTACGCGGAATTTGAATCGCTCATTAAGGCGAGGACGCTTGCACTTGACGATTTCAGTACTGAGTTCGATGAATTGCTCGCCCGTATGCAGATGCCGAAGGCAAAGAAAGGCGTGGCAAGCGCGTTCAGTGCGACGCCGACAGAACTTGGTCGCGCTGCCGTGGCTGCGGGAGGAGGCAAATCCGGTAAAGCCAAAGTAAGCGCTCGTCGGCGAGCGCGTTAGGGCTCATGGCGTTGCCCGCAGCGCCGCGCATCTACGTCCTCGCGGGCGTTAACGGCGCGGGTAAGAGCAGTATTGGTGGTGCAGCCATTCGCGCCTTCGGAGGTGAGTACTTTAATCCCGATGAAGCAGCGCGTCAGTTACTTGTCGCCAATTCTCAGCTCACGCAGACAGAGGCTAATAGCGCCGCTTGGCAACAGGGGCGCAGACTGCTCGAACGCGCCATCTCCGAGCGCCTAGATTTTGCATTTGAAACGACTCTCGGCGCTAACACTATTCCGCGCTTATTGTCGGAAGCGGCGGCGAAAGGAATTGCAATTCAACTTTGGTATGCTGGACTTTCCTCGCCCGAGTTACATATTGCCCGTGTACGCTCCCGTGTTCATAAGGGCGGCCATGATATTGCCGATGTGGATATCCGCCGACGCTATGAGCGCAGTCGTCTTAACCTGATCCATGTGCTACCGCAGCTCACCGAGTTACGGATGTTCGACAATAGCGTCGACGCAGATCCAAGTACCGGCAAGGTACCGATCCTGAAATTGGTGTTGCATATGGCACGTGGAAAAATCCTGGGACCGGCCGATTTATCGAAAACGCCGCAATGGGCGAAAGCAATCGTCGCGGCCGCAGTGCGCCTCAGTTCGAAATTCACCTAATTTGTAGATGGCAGAATCTGACCTAACAAACAGTGTCCTATGGCTTCCAGGGTAAATGTCTTGTCGAAGGGCCTCAAACTAAAACAGGAGAAACCGAAGATTTTCGTCAGCCTAGAGCGCTAACAATATCCGTCTTAGAAAAATCGCTGCCCTTGAAGAGTAATGCTTCGCCGGTGGCCTTGGCCAGCGCGTAGGAAAAACAATCACCAAAGTTAAGTCCCGCCGGATGGCGACCTTTGCCGAAATCTGAGTAGGCCTGACGCGCGAGATGCGCTTGTTCTTCCGTAACCGGTTCAATCACGAACCCGGCGCGGCGCAAGAAGGTGTCGAGCTGGCGGCTGCCACGGTCTTGTGTCTGCGCCTCCACCACCACGGCGACCTCGACGAAGCTCGCTGCGGAGATTTTGCATGAGTCTGCTTCACTCATCGCCTCGGCGAATACGTGTGCATCGGACTCTGCAAACATTATCGCAAGAATGGCGGAGCTATCGACGATCACTTCGGTAGACCCAACTTGTCATAAAGCAATCGAGCATGGTCAATCGGCTTGGTAGTCAGGGTCTCAGCACAGCGCGCGCCAATTGCGAGAAGCTCGGAAGCGCTGGGGCGGCGAAGACGCTTAACGCGTTCCAAACGCTCTTGGATGGCAAGGGTCACGGCCTTGGTCATGGATTCGCCTGTCGCCTTGGCGAGCGCGGCGGCGAGGTGGTGTGTTTCAGGATCTTTGATGTTCAGAGACATAAATATTCTTTGGTAGAAATGTTGCAACCTTTCTACCTTACCTGAACAGACGATCAGTTTCAAGTGCCTTTTTCCAGGGATCGCCGTGCGCCGGATCCTCCCGTTTTTCAGAAAAGCTCTATGGGACGCAGCACGTGGAATGGGGGCTCTGAAAACTGCAGGAAGGCGGATGTTTTCTCGATTAACCGGATATTCCGCCATAAATTCTCCTAGAAAAAATGGCAAAATCGCCCCCCCAAATTTGCGTTTTTTATTTTCTTGTTTCGGCCTGAAGGTGCTCATAGATATTGACTGCTAAAAAAAAGCAGGGACTGCAAGTCCCATCCGGATTGCGCCGTTGCCGCGGTTTTTGTGGTATTTTGCTGCTGGATTGATCGTCCCATAAGGCCGGAAAAGTATCACGCCGCTATGCAGGGATTGTCATTTTTGTTATAATTTTCCGATAACTAGAATGGGCTTTGCGCCCATTTTTTGTTTCTGCGACGCTTATGGACTTAATGCAATTGCTGGAACCCACGCTAAATGGTTTGGGCTATGAACTGGTTGATTTCGAGTGGTTTGGCCGCGGTAAGTTGCGGGTGATGATCGATAAGGCCGACGGGATTAATGTAGATGATTGCGCGACGGTCAGCAATCATCTCACGCGCTATTTCGCGGTGGAAGGGGTGGAATACGACCGGCTTGAAGTTTCGTCACCGGGCTTGGATCGACCATTGAGAAAAGCGGCAGACTTTGTACGATTCCGTGGGGAACGGGCTGAATTAAAGTTAAAAGTGCCGTTGCATGGCCAGAAAAATTTTACCGGTACGCTCGGTGTGTTGGCAGACGGGTTATTGGCGTTGGATTCGGACGGGAAATTGTTTGCGATTGAGCTTGCGAACGTACACAAAGCGCGGCTCAAGCCGGAAATCTGAGTTGGAGTGTAAATGAGTAGAGAAATTTTGATGTTGGTCGATGCGCTGGCCCGCGAGAAAAACGTGGACCGGGATATCGTCTTCCTCGCGCTGGAAATGGCGCTCGCTTCCGCGACCAAGAAAAAATATTCGGAAGATATGGAAGTGCGCGTCGAAGTCGATCGTGAGACGGGCGAATTCAATGGTTTTCGCCGCTGGTTGATCGTTCCCGAAGAAGAATTCGAGAATTACGAGCAGCAAATGCTCGAAAAAGAAATTAGGGAAGATCATCCGGACCTAACGCTTGGCCTGGGCGATTATTACGAAGAGCCGCTTGAGTCGGTGGATTTCGGGCGCATCGGCGCGCAGGCCGCGAAGCAAGTTATTTTGCAAAAGATTCGCGACGCGGAGCGCGAGCAAATTTTGAACGACTTTCTCGATCGCAAAGAGTTTCTCGTCACCGGTACGATCAAGCGGATGGAGCGCGGCAATGCGATTGTCGAATCGGGCCGCCTTGAGGCTTATTTGCCGAAAGACCAGATGATCCTGAAAGAAAATCTGCGTATCGGCGATCGAGTCCGCGCCTATCTTTCTCGTGTTGAGCGCGGTGGACGTGGCCCGCAGCTAATTCTGTCGCGGATCGCGCCGGAATTCATTATGAAATTGTTCGAACTCGAGGTGCCGGAAATCGAAGAGGGTTTGCTCGAGATCAAAGCCGCTGCTCGCGATCCTGGTGTGCGTGCAAAAATCGCTGTGAAATCTCACGACAAACGCATCGATCCGATCGGTACCTGCGTTGGCATGCGCGGTTCGCGTGTGCAATCGGTGACCAATGAATTGGCCGGCGAGCGCGTCGATATTATTTTGTGGTCGGAAGATCCGGCGCAGTTCGTGATCGGTGCTTTGGCGCCCGCTGAGGTGAGCTCGATCGTCGTCGACGAAGAAAAGCACAGTATGGATGTCGTCGTCGATGAAGATCAACTCGCACAGACCATTGGCCGTAGCGGTCAAAACGTGCGGCTCGCGTCGGAGCTGACGGGTTGGGAACTCAACATTATGACGGTCGACGAAGCGAAGTCGAAGTCCGATGAAGAATTCAGCGGCATTCGCAAAATCTTCATGGAAAAATTAGACGTCGATGAAGAAGTCGCGGACATATTAGTGCAAGAAGGATTTAGTACCGTGGAAGAGGTTGCCTACGTTCCGCTTTCCGAAATGTTGGAAATTGAGGCGCTTGACGAAACCACCGTTAACGAACTGCGCGCGCGCGCGCGCAATGCCTTGTTGACCGACGCGATTGCTTCGGAAGAGAAGGTTGAAAATGCCGATGAGCAATTGCTCAATATGGAAGGCATGGATAATCCGACGGCGCGCTTGCTGGTATCAAAAGGTGTGACCACGATGGAGGCTTTGGCTGATCTCGCCGTGGATGATTTAACGGAATTAACGGGCATGGAAACCGAGCGGGCGAAGGAGCTCATCATGACGGCTCGACGTCCTTGGTTTGAGTAACAATTTTTATCGACGATTATCGAAAAAGATAGCCCGAGCCCAACGAGAATATAGAGTTTGAATATGGCGCAATCTAGTGTTGCTCAATTTGCTACTGAACTCAATTTGCCTCCCGCGTTATTGCTGGAGCAATTGAAGGCTGCCGGCGTGGCGAAGTCTGCTGCGGAAGAATCTTTGTCGGAACAAGATAAGGCCTTGCTGCTCGATTACTTGCGCGAGTCTCACGGCAACAAAGAAGCGAAAACCAAGATCACCTTGACGCGCAAGCAGACATCGGAAATCAAAAAATCCGATGCGACCGGAAAAGCCCGGACGATTCAAGTAGAAGTCCGCAAAAAGCGCGTGCTGGTCAAACGCGACGCGAATGAACCATCGCCGACACCCGCACCAGAAATCGTTGAAGCGAAACCCGTCGCACCGATCGTTATCGTCAATGCCGGGGAGCGTGCGCTACGCGAGGAGGAAGCGCGTAAGCAAGCTGAACTGATGGCGCGACAAGCAGAGGATGTCGCCGAGAAAAAGAAACGTTCGGCTAAGTCGAAAAAAGTAGACGAACCTGTGCCTGTTGTAGCGGAACCGGTGGTTGTCGAAGCGCCCCCTGTCGAGCTTGCTGCGCCAGTCGAAAGCAAAAAACCTGAAGCGTCAGATGTTCCCACGAAACCGGCGGTGCCTGCGCCCGATAGTACGTTGCATAAACCGCAGGTGAAGCCTGAAGATAAGGCGGACAAAAAAGCGAAGAAAGCGAAAACGCCTAGTGTCACCTACGTCGACGAAGCAGCTAAGAAGCGTGGCCTGAATAAGGGCCGCGGCGATTCGCGCCCGACAACGACGGGCTGGCGCGGGCACAAAACAAAATCAACCAAGCAGCAACAACCGTCTACGGAAGCAGCGCAACAATTCCAATTGCCGACCGAGCCGATCGTTCACGAAGTGCTTGTTCCCGAGACCATCACGGTCGGAATTCTCGCGCAGAAGATGGCTGTCAAAGCCGCCGAAGTCATCAAGACGCTGATGAAAATGGGCAGCATGGTGACCATCAACCAAGTGCTTGATCAAGAAACGGCGATGATTATTGTCGAGGAAATGGGCCACATCGCAAAAGCCGCGAAGTTGGACGATCCGGATTCCCTATTGGAGCAAAGTGGTTTGTCTGCGGTTGTTGAAGGTATCGCAGAAACGCGCGCGCCGGTAGTGACGGTGATGGGTCACGTCGACCACGGTAAAACCTCGTTGCTCGATTACATTCGTCGTACCCGCGTCGCCAGCGGCGAAGCGGGTGGTATTACTCAGCATATCGGCGCCTATCACGTCGAAACGCCGCGCGGCATGATTACCTTCCTCGACACGCCGGGCCACGAAGCATTCACTGCGATGCGTGCGCGTGGCGCGAAAGTGACGGACATCGTTATTCTCGTTGTAGCCGCCGACGATGGCGTGATGCCGCAAACTATCGAAGCGATTCACCATGCGAAAGCGGCCAAAGTGCCGATGGTCGTGGCGTTGAATAAGATCGATAAGCCGGAAGCCAATGTCGAGCGTATCAAACAGGAACTCGTTGCCCATGGCGTGTTGCCGGAAGAATATGGCGGCGACGCGCAATTCGTGCCGGTATCGGCGAAGAGCGGTCAGGGTATCGACGAATTGTTGGAACGCATTTTGTTGCAAGCCGAAGTATTGGAATTGAAGGCCGTCAAAGACTCGCCGGCACGCGGCATCGTGATTGAATCGCGGTTGGATAAAGGCCGCGGCGCAGTCGCGACGGTGCTCGTGCAATCGGGCACACTCAAGCGCGGCGACGTGATGTTGGCCGGTTCCGTGTTCGGCCGGGTGCGTGCGATGCTCGACGAAGCGGGTCATCCGATTCAGCAAGCGGGTCCGTCGATTCCGGTCGAGATTCAAGGCTTGTCCGATGTGCCCGGTGCCGGCGACGATGTGTTGGTGATGCTTGACGAACGCAAAGCGCGTGAGATCGCGCTATTCCGTCAAGGCAAGTATCGCGACGTGAAGTTGGCGAAGCAACAAGCGGGTAAGCTCGAAGATATGTTCAGCAATATCGGCGAAGGCGAAGTGAAGACGCTCGCGTTGATTATCAAAGCCGACGTGCAAGGTTCCTATGAAGGCTTGGCCTATGCGTTGGGCAAGCTGTCGACCAGCGAAGTGAAGGTCAATATTTTGCACACCGGTTTGGGTGCGATCACCGAATCCGACGTGAACTTGGCGCTGGCATCGAAGGCAGTCATTATCGGCTTCAATGCGCGTGCCGATACTGCGGCGCGCAAACTCGCACAAGCAAGCGGCGTCGACATTCGCTACTACAACATCATTTACGAAGCGGTCGACGAAGTAAAAGCGGCGATGTCCGGCATGCTCGCGCCGGACAAGAAAGAAAGCATTCTCGGCCTGGTCGAGATTCGCCAGGTCTACCGCATTTCCAAAATCGGCTCCGTCGCCGGTTGTTACGTGCTCGAAGGCTTGGTGCGCCGCGGCTCGCAGATTCGTTTGCTGCGCGATTCGGTGGTCATCCACGCCGGCGAATTGGATTCGCTCAAGCGCTTTAAAGACGACGTGCGTGAAGTTAAGAATGGCTTCGAGTGCGGCCTGTCGTTGAAGGGTTACGACGAAATTGAAGTCGGCGATCAGCTCGAAGTGTTTGAGACGGTCGAAGTCGCAAGAACGCTGTAAGGGAAAAGGATGAAGGCGGAAGGATGAAAATTACTCGAGGCCTTTTCATCCTTCAACCTTCATCCTTCCGCCTTTGCTGTTATC
>JANOLP010000054.1:0-7061 GCA_031419835.1 Pseudomonadota bacterium
GTTCGGTTGTGGAACGATTATTCATGGTTTGCCCTCCAAAATTGCGTTGATAAGCAGTGGCCCGGGATTCGCTCGCCACGTAAAACATATTATGCTTAAAAATCGATTAAATCCCTACTTGGTCAAGCCCGGTAGGTTGGGGTGAAGTATGAACCCCAACATGATTTTATGACATAAATTCTACTTCCGAGAAGCCGCCGTCACGCCCACTCATCGACGAAAAAGTAAGGATGTGTTGGGGTTCGTACCTCACCCGCAACCTACGCGATTTTTTAAGCGCCGCGCTTATTGGCCGTCCGTTTGACGTCCGGAACTTTACTTTCTGTAAGCCGACCCGACACATATTTGTGTAACACACCCGCAATGAGCGTTTGATAGGGAATGCCTTCTTCCAGCGCCTTGGTTTGTATGTCGCTCAGATCGCCCGACGAAAGGCGAATGTTCACCCGGCGATCCTTAATCGCCGTCGCGCGGGCCGCGGCGCGGAACTTCGCTAACTCCGCTTTCGTCGCAACGGATTTGAGTTTGCCCTTCTCAAACGCAGTGAGAATTTCTCGCTCGTAGGCATCAATTCTCGGCATCAGCTTCACCTTGACCTAAATAATCCCGCGCCGCTTTGCGGCTGGAAATGATTGTCTTCAGAAAAAAATAGTCGTCTACTTCGACGAATGGAACCAAGTGTATATAACCATCAGCAGCGACAACAAAAATCCGCTGTCGCGGAAACTTCGTAGGGTTCGGATGAGCGAGAATATCGACCAGACCGCCCGACTCAATCGCAACTACCACTTTTTCGAACGACACCCCGCGATCCTTGACGAGCGCCGCGCTTTTTTCCGCACTCCATCGAAAAGGTTTCGTGGTGATATTTCATGGCGTTGTGTGCCTTTTGTCACCACTATAATGGAACTACAATAACTGTAGGGTGCATTCATGCACCGCACGAAATGGTGCATAAATGCACCCTACGAGGGACGGTTTCGCTGGTCGAGTTTGATTAACAACTCCCGAACCGGTTTCGGAATCGCCGCCGTAAGCGCGTCGCCAATCGATAACCACATCACGCCCGGCTAGGCGGCGCTCGGCAATTTTTTCTGAACGACGATCGGCTGCGGCATGATACTCAACTTGAAATGCGTGACGCTGTGTTGCAAGATATCCCAAGGCTTAGCCCAGTAGGTTAGGGGTGAAGAATAAACCCCAACATGATTTAAATGACATAAATTCTGGCGACTTGCCGCTACGCCGACTCATCGGCCATAAACTTACACTGTGTTGGTGTTCGTACCTAACCCTCAACCTACGCGATTTTTTCAGCGCTGCGCTTATGGGACGCGCGTTTAACGTCCGGAACTTCACTTTCCGTACGTCGACCCGACAAATATTTGTGCAACACACGTCCCATGAACCCTACCGAGATAGTCATCTTTAACATGTCATCCTGAACGCAGTGAAGGATCTGCTTTTTTTCGGCCGTAAAAGCAGATTCTTCGCGTTGCTCAGGATGACATCGGGATGTGACAACGGGAGCGCCTACGGTTCATGGACCGGGCAGTATCGGTATCGCCGATACAGGCCGCTCGCAATGAGCGTTTGATAGGGAAACCTTATTCCAACGACTTGACTTGTATGTCGCTCAGACCACCCGACTCAATTGCAATTACGACTTTTTCGAATGACGCGCGCCGCGTTTTCTTCCGCGCCCATCGAAATGGTTTCATGGCAATGCTTGTCGTTTGTCACCATGTCATCGAGAAATAGAATTCATGCGGCTCATGCGGCTGCGCAATGACCCAAGGCCTGTGGCTAATCTTGCGTTACCCAGTATCCATGCGGCTCTACAAGCATCGCTCACGGCGAAATCTAAACCTCAATCGGATCAACGTCGATCGACCAGCGCACTTTTCTTTCTGCCAGCATGCTTAATTTGGTCGACCAATCGCTTAAAAATTTTTGCAATTGCGTACGACTTTCCGACTGCACAACGATTTGGTATCGGGTCTTGCCGGCAATTCGCTGGATGTTCGCTTCGACTGGTTGATATACGGTGACGCTCGAATTTAATTTATCGGCGATGTGTTTCGCGCGCTTGGAAAAATCCGCTACAGCATCGGCTTGCACCGCTTCGATTCGCATTAATGCTTGGTAGACAAATGGCGGAAACACGGCGGTGCGGCGCTCGTCGAGCAAGATTTGCGCGTACCCGGGAAAATCTTGTTTGACGGCGGCGCGGAATAACGGGTGCTCGGGAAATTCGGTTTGGATTAGCACATCGCCTGGGTGTTCGGCACGCCCGGCGCGGCCGGCCACTTGCATGACCATCGCGAAGGTACGCTCGCCGGCGCGATAGTCGGTACTGTAGAGGCCGCCGTCGACGTTGATCATGCCGACTAATGTCAACTTGGGAAAATCGTGGCCTTTGGCGAGCATTTGCGTGCCGACCAAAATGTCGGCGCCGCCGTCGGCGATCGTCGCGAGGTGTTGTTGCCATGCGTCTTTGTTGGTCACGCTGTCGCGATCCAGGCGCAAAATTCTTGCATTGGGAAAGTGTTGGGTCAACACCGTTTCGATGCGCTGCGTGCCTTCGCCGACGGGGCGCAGGTCGACGTTGCCGCATTGCGGACAATGCTCTGGCGCCGCTTCGATGTGGCCGCACAAATGACAACGCAGCGGCCGTTTCTTCAGATGGAAAACCAAGCGAGTCGAGCAGCGCGGGCAGCCTGCCATCCAACCGCAACTGCGGCAATGGATCACCGGCGCATAGCCGCGGCGGTTGATGAAGATCAGGCTTTGCTCGCCCTGTTCTAAGCGTGTCGCGATGGCTTTCCTGAGCGGTTCCGTGAGGCCATCTTGCGCTTTGTTGACGCGGGTATCGATCAGCCTTACGTTAGCGAGCGCAGCTTGCTGATGGGCGCGCCGATTGAGCGTCAACATGTTGTAATGGCCGCGCTGCGCGTGAGCCCAGCTTTCCAGCGAGGGCGTGGCCGAGCCGAGCACGATCGGAATCTTCGCCGCGTTAGCACGATAAACCGCGAGGTCACGCGCCGAATAGCGCAAGCCTTCTTGTTGTTTGAACGAAGCGTCGTGCTCTTCGTCGACGACGACTAAGCCGAGCTTAGGCATGGGCGTGAATACCGCGAGGCGTGTGCCGAGCACGATGCGCGCCTTGCCTTCCGCGGCGGCTTGCCATGCGGCGTAGCGCGCGCCCTCGCCTAGCGCGCTATGCAAACTGACTTGCGCGACATGCGGAAAGCGCGCGCGAAATCGTGCTTCCAATTGCGGTGTGAGGCTGATCTCCGGCACCAGAACCAGCGCTTGATCGCCGCGCGCGAGAACCTGCTCGACCACTTGCAAATACACTTCGGTTTTGCCGCTGCCGGTAATGCCGTGCAGCAAAAAACATTGGAACTCACCCAGCGCGGCTGCAATTTTTTCCACGGCATGGCGCTGCTCGCCGTTCAGCGTTAGATTGAAGCTGGTAGCAATGGTCGACGATGGTTCCAGAGCCGAGGCTTCAACCCAACCGCGTTCCAGCCATTCTCTCAAACATCGCGGCGCCGTGCTGCTCATGGCGCGGAGTTGATCAAGCGCAACAGCGTGTGATTGATCCAAGGCCGCGAGCAATTTTTGCTGCACCACCGCTCGCTTCGGGATCGTTTTAAGTGCTTGCTCGGCGCCAAGCGCGGTTAAGCGAAACTGTTGTGGCGCGCTACGTGGCGTCGGCGCCTTGATCAGTTTATAGGCGGGCGGCAAGGCGCTAAATAGCGTTTGGCCGATCGGATGGTGATAATAATCGGCAGTAAATTTTAGTAACGCCAAGACGCCGGCGCCGAGGGCCGGGCAATCTGGGTCAATGGTGACAATGGTCTTAATCTGCTGCGGTTTCAGATCGGTGGTTCGCGCCAGCCCGACAATCACGCCGACGCGTTTGGCGTTGCCAAACGGGACAATCACGCGCCGGCCGATGTGCGCCAATTCTAGCGTTGGCGCGAAGTAGTCAAACACTGTCGCCAGAGGCAAATCCAGGACGACTTGCGCGAAAGTCATCTTGCGTTGTAAAAATTATTCATGAATTTTTTTATAACTAGTTATGCGCTCAACTTAAAGTAAAAAATTAAAAATTGGGTCAATCCGCATTGAGTCGAGGGAGAAACTTTTACCACCCACAATTTCTGTGGATAACTCTGTACATAACCTTCCCAGGGTGTCCCAAGAACCCTTTAAAACCGTGACTTAGGCTAATCTGCCCAAAAATAAGGCAAAATAGAAAAACAATAAATTCAATGAGTTACGAAAACGCTGTGGATTGCTCGACGGTAAAGTGACATTCTTGACACAATCATGACGTTTGTGCATAAGCACGCACCTCGACCCCTTGGAATCGCTAGTGATATGGTGCGCTCAGCTCATGTACCGCTGCGACCAGCGCCGCAACTCGATCTGGCGAGGTATGCTGTGAAATCCCGTGTCCCAGGTTGAATACGTGGCCATTGCCGTTGCCAAATGCGGCGAGCGCCCTGGCGGCCTGCTCGCGCACTTGTTGCGGCGCAGCAAATAATCCCATCGGGTCGATGTTGCCCTGTAACGCAACCCGATCACCGACGCGTTTTCGCGCGGCTGTGAGATCCTGCGTCCAATCCAATCCAAGCCCGTCGCAGCCGGTGGCGGCCATACTTTCCAGCCACAGGCCGCCGCCTTTGGTGAACAAAATCAGCGGTACTTTTTTTGTCGCGTCATCGCTCTTTAGCGCCGTGACGATCTGCTGCATATAGGGCAAGGAAAACTCATGGTAGGCGCCGTGGGCCAAGCTGCCGCCCCAAGTATCGAAGATCATCAACGCCTGTGCGCCCGCGCGCACTTGAGCTTTGAGATAGGCCGTGACTGCTTTAGCATTGATGTCGAGAATATGTTTCAGCAAATCGGGGCGATCGTACAGCATGGTTTTTATCAAGCGAAAATCGTCGGAACCTCCGCCCTCGATCATGTAACACGCCAGCGTATAAGGGCTGCCGGAGAACCCAATCAGCGGCACGCGGCCATCGAGCGCGCCGACGGTCATGCGAATTGCAGCAGTCACGTAGCCCAATTTTTCTTCGGGATCGGGAACGCGCAGGGCCCTGATGGCGGCTTCGTCACGCAGCGGTCGTTCGAATTTCGGTCCCTCGCCTTCGGCGAAATAAAGGCCCAACCCCATGGCGTCTGGAATGGTCAGAATGTCTGAAAAAATAATCGCTGCGTCGAGCGGAAAACGCGCGAGTGGCTGCAAAGTGACTTCCGTCGCGAGTTCGGGCGTTTTGCACAGATTGAGGAAATTGCCGGCGCGTTTACGCGTCGCGTTATATTCCGGCAGGTAGCGCCCTGCTTGGCGCATGATCCAGATTGGCGTGTAAGGCGTAGGTTCGCGCCGAAGCGCGCGCAAAAAGGTGTCGTTTTTGAGCGGTGTCATGGCCCGATTTTAACTCAGCGACCATGGCTTTCTGATGCGTGGATTTATTTTTTTGCCACGGCTGAAGCCCAATATCCATGCGGCGTTTCAGTGTTGCACCGTGAAACGCTAATATCCACGAGGCTCTCAAGGCAGATGCTTGCCCAAACTGAGCAGCATAACTACTCCGTCGTTCTATTCGATTGTTGACGCACTATCTCGAGGCATCTTCACTATTAAAATTATGGATGGGGTCCCCATGGCGCAGCCGTAAGCAACTTCACCTCTTGCGTCATCACCAGCGCGCGAAACTTCGCCGCGAAACCTTCGATGAAATCTTTGTTCGCGAACAGCGAGGCCCAATGCTCGCGGCGCGCGGCATCGTCGGCGAACTTCCACATGTGAACGAGCTGATTAATCGTCCCTGTGTCGCCTTGAAAATAACCGACCAGATTTTTATCGAAGCCGCCTTTTTGCAGCGCCGGGAAACCGAACTCCGTATAAAGTTTCACCGCCTCGCCCATTTTTCCGACGTAAAGCGTGTAAGTGCGTAATTCGTAAATTGCCATGTTTCCTCCGATAAATTGATTTCGAACGCGCCGCGCTGGTAGCAGTACCTATGATCCCATATTGGCCACATCCTGTCGCGGTTGCTAAAACGAATTTGTCGTATTCGTAAGTCGCTTTTGGCCGCAACGCTTTGGTACATTTATGATCGTGATGGTACACTGCACACTCGATTTACCTACCCATTTTGCACGGGCCAGCGTTGTGCTTTCTCACAATTTCTATGAAACCAAATTTACTTTCCGCTAAGAAGCTCCCGGTTCGCGAGCGGCTGATTTTCGCTCTTGACCTACCCGGTGCCGATGAGGCTAGAAAGTTGGTCGATGAGTTGGGCGATTCCGTCATTTTCTACAAGCTTGGACTCGAATTATTCATGGCAGGGGGATACTTTGAGCTCGTCGATTGGATGATTGCACGAGGGAAAAAAGTATTTGTCGATCTTAAGTTTTTCGATGTCCCGGAAACCGTCAGATCGGCCGTGCGCCAGCTCAAAAAACGCAACGTATCGTTCGCAACCGTGCATGGAAATGACGCCATTCTCAAAGCCGCAGCGAGTGAGAAAGGGGACTTAAAAATTCTTGCGGTGACGGTGCTGACGAGTCTGGATCGTGCCGATCTTAACGCGCTGGGCTTTCAGTGCGACGTTGCGGAACTGGTTTTATCCAGGGCAAAACGAGCGCTTGAATTAGGTTGCGATGGCGTGATCTCTTCGGGACTGGAAGCGGCACAACTACGCACCGATTTGGGCGAAAATTTTCTTGTAGTGACACCGGGAATTCGACCCGTTGACAACGACGTCATTGACGATCAAAAACGCATCGTCAGCGTCGAAACGGCGTTTCAAAGCGGAGCTGACTACATTGTCGTGGGCCGTCCGATCAAGAACGCACCGGATCGCCGCGCCGCGGCGGAAGATATCCAGCGCCGCATCAGTGCATTGTTTCAATAGGCGAGGCAGTAGCCACATTTGCTAACGTCGTTTGCGAGCCAGCCCCTCGCATGCGCGCGGTTCATTGTAAGCGTAGTGGCCTGGAAGCCGCATGGATATTGCCTTCCAGGGCGTCTGTTT
>JANOLP010000055.1:0-37256 GCA_031419835.1 Pseudomonadota bacterium
AAAGCAGATCCTTCGCGTTGCTCAGGATGACATGGGGGGTGGCAGCAACAGCACATGCGGTTCATGGCCCGTGAGCAGTATTGGCAGCGCCGATACAGGTAACTCGCAATGACGGCAAAGAACGGGTTTTGCCACGAAGCCCGACCCGATTGCCTCCTGGCAGGGTATGCCTGGAGAGCCGCATCCAGATTGCCTCTCCGGGCACCGTTCATTTTTCTATTTCCCTTTATTGCGAATCGCGGTCAACGTCGTCCGCGTCGTAATCGCTTCCGGATCGAGCTTTATTTCAATTAATGCCGGACGATTCGCCGCTTGCGATCGCTCGAACGCCGCCACGAACTGATCGGTCGCTTCAACCGTTTCGCCGTGAGCCCCGTAAGCGCGAGCGAGTGCAGCGAAATCGGGGTTTTGTAATGCGGTACCGTGAACCCGCGCCGGATAGTCGCGTTCCTGGTGCATGCGAATCGTGCCGTACATGCTGTTATTCACCAGAATAAAAATCACGTTGGCGTTGTATTGCATCGCTGTCGCGAGTTCCTGTCCGGTCATCAAGAAATCGCCATCGCCGGTAAAGGTCACGACGGTCTTATGGGGACTAACCAACTTCGCGGCGATGCCCGCGGGCACGCCATAGCCCATCGCGCCATTGTTCGGCGCAAGCTGCGTGCGCGGTTGGCGCAGCGGATAAAATCGATGCACCCATTGACTAAAATTTCCGGCGCCATTCGTGACGATTGCGCTCGCCGGCAATTTTTCTTTCAGCCATAACATGATCTGCCCCATATCGACCGCGCCGGGACATGGGCCGGGAATGGTGTTCGCGACGTAGTCATCGTGTGCCGATTTCGTCCACGCATTCCAGCGAGTGCTATCGATTTTCGGCATCGCACGAAGAATGCCCGCGAACGGCAGCATGCTGGAATTAATAAACAGATCCGCTTGATAATTTTTGCCGAGCTCATCACTACTCGGATGCACGTGTACGATTTTTTGCTTTGGACGCGGCACATCGAACAGCGTGTAACCGCTGGTGGTCGTTTCGTCGAGCCGGCAGCCGACGACAATGACAACATCCGAATCCTTGACACGCTGCGCGAGTTTCGGATTGATACCGATACCGACATCGCCAGCGTAATTCGGATGGGTGTTGTCGAATAAGTCGTTGCGGCGAAACGCGCAACCCACCGGTAGATTCGCACTTTCCGCGAAGCCTTGAATCGCGCCACACGCATCGGGTGTCCAGCCGCCGCCGCCGAGCAACATGAATGGCCGCTCAGCGGTGCTTAACATTTCTCGAATTTGATCGAGTTGGCCGAGACCGGGATAGGAATAGATCGACTTGTAGCGCGGCGCGTCTTTTACATCCGCCTCGGCGACCAGCATGTCCTCCGGCAACGCCAACACCACTGGCCCCGGCCGGCCAGATGTTGCGACATGAAACGCGTGGCTCAAATACTCAGGAATACGCTCAGCGCGATCGATCTGCGCGACCCATTTCGTCATCTCGCCGAACATGCGGCGATAATCGACTTCTTGAAACGCTTCACGCTCGACAAAATCACCGCCGACTTGGCCGATAAATAAAATCATCGGCGAAGAATCTTGATAAGCCGTGTGTGCGCCGATGCTGGCGTTGGTGGCGCCGGGCCCGCGAGTGACGAAACAAATGCCGGGGCGTCCCGTCAGCTTGCCGTACGCTTCCGCCATGAACGATGCACCGCCTTCTTGGCGACAAACGATCAGTTTGAGTTGCTCGCGCACGTCGTACAACGCATCCAACACCGCGAGATAACTTTCGCCGGGTACGCAAAATGCCATATCGACGCCGTGACCGCGCAAGCCGTCGACTAAAATTTTTCCACCGCTACGCATGAATTGATTCCTTCGAATAGATGTATTTTTTCCTGTGCGATTATCGCATGAAGCGTCGGGAAAAATTGAATCTGGAATGCACGTTGCCACGAGCCGCATAGGGCTTGCATTGTGGCATTGCATGGCCCGAGAGGCTCATGAATACTACCTCTCAGGGCATCATCCCTTTGTGTCATTCCCGCGAAGGCGGGAATCCATTTGGCCTAAGCAAGAACAATGACATTTAAACTGCAGACGTACTATGGATTCCCGCCTACGCGGTAATGACAAGGCGGCATACGTCGTGTCGAGGTGTATGATCTCCAAAAATAAGTCACCACGCCGGAGGAAAAAATGGATCGTGCGCAACGCAGAGTGCTAATGGCATCGGCCGTCGGTTCGGCGCTGGAGTGGTATGATTTTTTCCTCTACGGCACCGCGTCGGCGCTCGTCTTCAGCGAATTATTTTTTCCCAAGCTCGATCCTAATATGGGCATCCTCGCGTCGTTTGCGACCTTCGGTGTGGGATTTTTCGCGCGGCCCTTTGGCGGATTGGTGTTCGGCCACCTGGGCGACAAAATCGGCCGCAAGCCAATTTTGGTTTTTACATTGCTGCTCGTCGGCGGCGGTACGTTCTTGATTGGCTTGCTGCCGACTTACGATTCCATCGGCATTTGGGCGCCGATCTTATTGGTGGTATTGCGCTTGGTGCAAGGCTTCGGTGCGGGCGCGGAATACGGCGGCGCGGTGATCCTCGCGGTAGAGTACGCACCGCCGGGCAAGCGCGGCTTATATGGCTCCTTTGCGCCCATCGGCGTGTGCTTGGGCATCTTGCTCGCGCAAGGCGTGTTCGCGCTTTTTTCTATGATGCCGAAGGACGAATTTTTGAGTTGGGGTTGGCGCGTGCCTTTTCTACTCAGCATCTTCGTCATCGCGCTCGGCGTTTACATTCGCGCAAAAGTCATGGAAACGCCGGTGTTCCAACAAGCGATTGAAAAGCGCCAAGTGTTGCGCGCGCCGGTGATGGAAGCAATTAAACGCCATCCGCGCGAATTTTTCGTCGTCGTCGGTGCACGCCTCGCGGAGAATGGTTTGGGCTATTTGTTTCCGGTATTCACGCTGAGTTATTTGACTAAGAATTTAGGCTTGCCGAAGAACATGGTGCTGACGGGATTGGTGATCGCCAGCTTCGTGCAAATTTTTGCCGTGCTCGGATTCAGCATGCTGTCGGATAAAATCGGCCGGCGGCCTGTATACATCGGCGCGGCGATTTTCTGCGCGCTGTTCGCGTTTCCGTTTTTTATGCTCGTGAATACGCAAAGTACGCCGCTAATTTATCTCGCATTAATCCTGGCAATCGCGATCGGCGTCGGCGGCATGTTCGGCCCGCAAGCGGCGTATTTCGCCGAGCTATTCGGCCCGCGCATCCGCTACAGTGGCTTCGCGTTCGCGCGGGAATTGGGATCGATTTTAGCCGGTGGGCCGGCGCCCTTTATTGCGACTTGGTTACTCATGCAAGGCGGCGGCGCGCCCTGGTTCGTCGCGATTTACATCATTGTGTTGTCGGTCATAACCGCGATTGCGGTGTATTTTGGGCCGGAAACATATAAGAGTGATATTGCCGAAGAGCGGGTTGGTGCATAAATGCACCCTACCAATGCATGTTGCGATGCATAATTTCGCCCTAACAATTTATGTAGGGTGCATTTATGCACCATTCATTCGGCAATGGCCAATTTTTCGAATATCGTTTCCGAAACCGCCCAATCCATCGGATAAATCCCTTGTTTCACGAAGCGATGAAAAGTCGAGTAGGGCCAATCGATACAGCGACCCACAAGGTCATGCTTAACGGGATTCCAGTGGATGTAATCGACATGACGTTCGTAGTCGATCTCATCACGAATTAAGTGTTCCCAAAAGCGGCGTTGCCAGAATCCTGCTTCGCCGCGTTTGCGCTGCGACGCGTTGAATTTTTCCGGATCAACGTAGCGCGGCGCGCACTTTCTGCTGACATGCTGTTTGATCTGTGTCCAACGGATCGAGAAATCGGAATCACCTTCGGGTAAAGTCCAAATGCAGTGCAGATGATCGGGTAACAGTACCCAGGCATCGATCGTAAAGGGATGGCGCAGACGAGTCTGTTCGATTCCTTCACGCAGCGCTTCGCGAACATCGTTGCTGGTTAGCCACGGTTCGCGCGAGCGCGTCACTACGGTGAAAAAATAGGTTGCGCCGGGTGAGGTTACGCGCCGATAGTTTGGCATTGTGGATCAATAAATTGTTGTCGTTTGGTGCATAAATGCACCCTACAGAACTTCAAAAACCAAGAGTTGTAGGGTGCATTCATGCACCGTTTTCACCATGTCCAATTTTTATAAGTGTCGCGCAACTTCGTTTTCAAAAATTTTCCGGTTGATGTTCGCGGAATCGCATCGACGAACACGATGCCATCGGGCACTTGCCACTTAGCATATTTGGCGAGCAGAAATTCGCGTATTTCTTCGACGCTGGCATTTTGTGCGGGTTTCAGCACCACCACTGCGAGCGGTCGCTCATCCCATTTCGGATGTGGCACGGCGATCACCGCTGCTTCCGCCACGGCAGGATGACCCATGATGGAATTTTCCAAATCGACGGAACTGATCCATTCGCCGCCGGATTTGATCAAGTCTTTGGCGCGATCCGTGAGACGCAGATAACCATCTTTTCCGATCATGCCGACGTCGCCGGTTTTGAGCCAGCCATCGGCCGTGAAGCTTTCTTCCGATTTCGGCAGGTTGTGATAACTGCCGGTGATCCAGGGGCCCCGCACTTGGACTTCGCCAACGGCTTCGCCATCCCAAGGCGCTTCGCCTTCTTCGTTCATGATGCGAATATCGACGAACGGAACGACCAGACCTTGGCGTGCGACGGCCGCTGCGCGTTCGTCTGGCGTGCCATTGCGCGTGTTCCGATCGAGGCGCGATATGGTGGCGATGGGCGAGGTTTCTGTCATGCCCCAGCCTTGAATGATTTCCAGGTCGAATTCGGCGTAGGCTTTAATTAACGATGCAGGTACGGCAGAGCCGCCGACGGTCATGCGCATGCCGGGCACTAATTGCCATTTGCCGGGATTTTGTTGCAGGGTTTGTAACAACCCGAGCCAGATGGTCGGCACGCCGGCGGAGACGGTGACTTGTTCTTTTTCGTATAACTCCAACAAACTTTCGCCATCTAAAAATGGCCCAGGGAAAACAAACTTCGCACCGACCATGGCGCAGATGTAGGGAATCGCCCAGGCGTTAGCGTGGAACATTGGCACGACCGGCAGCACGCAATCGGAATTTTGATAACTGCCGGAATCGGGCATCGCCGACATGAAGGCATGCAGGATCGTCGAGCGATGGGAGTAGACCACGCCTTTTGGTTGGCCTGTGGTGCCGGAGGTGTAACACATCCCGCAGGGTTCGTTTTCCTCAATGTCCGGATATTGAAAGTTACCTTTCGCGGTGGCGAGGAATTTTTCGTAGTCTTCGTAGCCGGGCGGGATGGGTTTTCCGGAAAGCGAAAATACAAACACCCGCTCGAATTTGACCTTGTCTTTAAACTGCGCGAATAGCGGCAGCAATACATCGTCGACGATCACGAAGCGATCTTCCGCATGGTTGGCGATGAAGGCGATATCTTCGGGGAACAAGCGAAGATTCAAGGTATGCAACACGCCGCCGGCGACCGGGATGCCGAAATAGCATTCCATGTGGGCGTAACTATTCCACATCAACGTTGCGACGCGCTCGCCGCGCTTAAGGCCGGCCTGATGCAGCGCTTGTGCTAATTGTTTGGAGCGACGAAAGAAATCGGCGTAGGCGTAGCGATGTATTGAGCGATCACCCATGCGCGAAACAATTTCGCGCGAGCCATATAATTTTCCGGCACGCTCTAATATGTGGTTGAGCGTGAGGGGATACTGCATCATCGTGGACTTCACATTTTTCTCCGACCGTAAGGCGTTATAATTTGCCGACAATATACTACGAAAGCTCGGGGAAATTCGCCATGGCGATAAAGACGTTTGAGAATTGCAAAGAATTGCACGACTGGGTTGGCAAAGAAGTCGCTGTGACCAGTTGGTTGACGGTGACGCAACAACGCATCGACGATTTCGCCAAAGCGTCCGGCGATTATCAGTGGATTCACGTCGACCCTGAACGCGCTGCGAAGTCGCCGTTCGGCGCGACCATTGCGCATGGATTTTTGACGATGTCGTTGCTGAGCCATTTTATCTACGAGGCGACCGAGATCAAAAGCGTGCGGATGGGCATCAACTATGGTTTGAATCGCTTGCGTTTCATCACGCCGGTGAAAGTGAATTCGGACATACGTGCGCGCTTTACGCTCGCATCGGTTGAAGATTTGAAAGATGGCGTGCAGACCATTTGGAATGTGACGGTCGAGATTAAGGGTTCGGAAAAACCGGCGCTGATCGCCGAATGGGTTACACGGCGACATGAGTAAACGATGGCGTTGATTTAGCGGTGCGCGCAAAGACACCCATGTGTCATTCCCGCGTAGGCGGGAATCCATAGTGCCTTCGCAATTTCTGCCGCCGTATGGATTCCCGCCTACGCGGGAATGACAGAATATAAGTTGGTCACAATAATTTGACGGAAACATGCCATTCAAACGCTCACCCTATTGGCCGCAAGGCTTACCCCATCACCTGACGATTCCCGAAACAAACCTCTACTACAACCTGGCGGTTTCGGCTGTACGTTTCCCAAACAAAGACGCGATCATTTTCTACGATTCGAAAACCAGTTACGCCGAACTCGACGCGCAAGTCAATAAACTAGCCGGTTTTCTGCAGCACCGCTGTGGCATCAAGCGCGGTGATCGCGTGTTGCTTTATATGCAGAATAGCCCGCAGTTTATCGTTGCGTTTTACGCGATTTTGCGCGCTGATGCGATGGTGGTGCCGGTGAATCCGATGAATCTTACCGCAGAGCTTGCGCACTATATCGACGACGCCGACGCGGTCACCGCGATCGTAGGTCAAGAAGTGTTTCCACAGATTCGGCCGCACGTCGGCACGACGCTATTGAAGAATGTCATCGTCGCAACCTATTCGGATTACCTGACGACGGCGACGGATTTGAAGGTGCCGGAATTTATTCAGACGCCGCGTATCGAGCAAAATATCCCCGGCGTAACTGCCTGGAGATCCGCTCTGGATGCGGATCTTCAGGCATCGCCGAGCGCCGCTGGGGCGCAGGATTTGTGCGTGATGCCGTATACGTCGGGCACGACAGGCAAACCAAAAGGCTGCATCCATATTCATAGTTCGGTCATGATGACGACCGTTACCCACGGCGCGTGGCTGGGTGCGGGAACGGCCGATGCGGTGATTCTCGCGGTGTTGCCGTTCTTTCACGTGACGGGCATGCAAGGCAGTATGAACGGACCGATTTATTATGGGCAGACGATTGTGTTGTTGCCGCGTTGGGATCGCGAAGTCGCAGCAATGATGGTGCAGCGATACAAAGTGACCGGCTGGACCAATATTCCGACCATGGTGATCGACTTTCTGATGAATCCAAAGATCGCGGAATACGATCTTTCCAGCATCACGCGCGTGGGGGGTGGCGGTGCGGCGATGCCGGAAGCCATCGCGCAGAAGTTACAAGACCTGTGCAAGCTGACTTACATCGAAGGATATGGATTATCCGAAACCATGGCGCCGACCCATGTTAACCCCGTCGATCGCCCGAAGAAACAATGTCTCGGCATTCCGATTTTCGACACCGACGCGCGCGTGATCAATCCCGATACCTTACAAGAACTACCGGTCGGCGAAGTCGGCGAAATCATCTCTCACGGCCCGCAAGTTTTTCAAGGCTATTGGAAAAATCCGAAAGCCAGCGCGGAGTCGTTCATCGAATTCGACGGCAAGCGTTTTTTTCGCACCGGTGATTTAGGCCGCGTTGACGAAGAAGGTTATTTTTATATCGTCGACCGCTTGAAGCGCATGATAAATGCCTCGGGTTTCAAAGTCTGGCCCGCGGAAGTCGAAGCGATGATGTATCAAAACCCGCACATCCAAGAAGCCTGCATCATCGGCTCCCAGGATGCCTATCGCGGCGAGACGGTGAAAGCCGTTGTCATGCTCAAAGAAGCCAGCCGCCCCAAAGTGGCCGAGCAAGAAATTATCGATTGGTGCAAAGCGAACATGGCGGCATACAAATATCCGCGCATCGTCGAGTTTCGCGATTCACCGTTACCGAAATCGGCGACGGGCAAAGTGCAATGGCGGATGCTTCAAGAACAGGAAAATGCCAAGTTTAGCAAGCCGATTTCGTAGGCGTGCTGTGCTAGAATTGACTCTTACGACGAGTTTCACTTAGTCAAGAACGAGATTGCTTCGCGTTGCTCGCAATGACAACGCGATGGAGTTTGGAGGTGTGGCAGAGTGGTCGATTGCACCGGTCTTGGCGGACGCGCAGCTTCCGCTAGCGTAGACTAACCTTTAGGTTAGTCGCAGCTAAAACCGCTACCGATTGCGAATCGAAAGTAGTAAATCGGAGGTGTGGCAGAGTGGTCGATTGCACCGGTCTTGAAAACCGGCAACGGGCAACCGTTCGTGAGTTCGAATCTCACCGCCTCCGCCAGTTAGACCCTTTCCAATTTCCAATCATCTGCACATGTGAACGAGCCCGCAGTTGGAGTTGCTGCGAAGTATGGGGGTCGATTACGCGCAAGGCTATGGCATTGCACGGCCGCAATTCTTTTTTATGTTTACCGAGCAAAGCCATAAGCGCCGCATCGTGGTGCCGGTAAAGACATAAAGTAATTGGTGAGTTGTAAAATTAATGTCACGCGATAGCGGTTTGCTCTTCGGAAAGTATCTTCAGAATGCCGCGCAATGCGATCGCCACGGATTGCTGCCGCACTTGGGTTCGATCGCCGCCCAGTAAATGTGTCACGCTCTGAAGTGCGACGTTACTTCTGGCCCAAGCAAAGCAAACCGTACCTACCGGTTTATCGGCGCTGCCACCATCCGGTCCCGCGACGCCGGTAATCGCTACTGCAATCTGCGATCGGCTGAATTTTAAGGCGCCGCTCGCCATTTCGCGGGCGGTTTCTTCGCTGACTGCGCCGTGTCGATTTAATGTCGCGCTGGCGACGCCGAGCGTCTCGCGTTTTGCCGCGTTGCTATAGGTGATGAACCCACGATCGAACCACTTAGAACTTCCAGCAATCGCTGTGACCACTTCGCCAACCCAGCCGCCCGTGCACGATTCTGCGGTCACCAAGAGGCACTGCGCGCGTTTCAATGCTTGCCCCACTTCGGCAGCGAGTTGCTCCAATTCTGCATTAACCATGCATCCACCATTCCAGAATATTTAGTACAGCGATCGAATAAATCGCCGCGATTAAATCATCAAACATTACGCCGAATCCAATCTTTATTTTTCGATCCGCTAGCCCGATTGGAAATGGTTTGAGAATATCCATGACCCGAAATAGCGCAAAGGCAAGGGCGTACCACATCCAACCAAATGGCGTGAACGTGAGTACCAACAACATCGCCACGACCTCATCCCAGACGATGGCGCCATGATCAACTACACCCAGATTACGGCCCGTGACAGTGCAACACCAAATGCCTCCCAGAAATAGCGCAACCACAATGGTGAGTTGCTGTACCAACGAGAGCGCGCCGATCAGGCCAAAGAATATCGGATACGCCAACAAGGTTCCCGCAGTGCCCGGCGCTTTCGGCGCAAGCCCGGTCCCGAATCCTAGCGCAATGAAATGTGCCGGGTGTTGAAATAGGAACGCAACCGAAACGCGACTGGATTTAGCGGAAGTGGTCAAAGGATCTGAGATTCACATTAAGTGGCTGGTCGTGTTCGTCGAGAACAACTAACCCGGAACCCACAACGATTTCGCCAATCGGCGTGAGCGGCAATTGCAATCGTTTTGCAATAGCCTGAATCGATTCTGTCCGCTGGGACGCCACTGTAAAGCACAGCTCGTAGTCGTCACCGCCGGCAAGCAAGGCATGCTGCCCCAAAGATTGTGCGAGGTAGGTTTTCAATTCCGGATTACATGGGATTTTGTCGATACGAATTTCTGCTGCAACGTTGGAGCGTTGCAGTATGTGGCCAAGATCACCGATCAAGCCGTCAGAGACGTCAATCGCACTATGTGCGATGCCCTGGAGAGCCAATCCCAGAGCCACTCTTGGCGAAGGGTCATAGAGTCTTTTGGCGCAAAAATTAAATGTTTCCGATGGCAAAGAAACGTCGCCCTGTAGATGTGCCAACGCCACTGCGGCACTACCCAATTCACCGGAAATCCAAACGATATCGCCGACCTTTGCGCCATCGCGCCGCAGTGCCACGTCGCTGCTCGTTTCGCCTAAAATTTGGACGCAAATGTTAAGGGGGCCGCGAGTCGTGTCGCCGCCAACGAGCTCGACGCCAAATTCATCAGCCATTGCGAAGAACCCGCGAGCAAAGGCTTCAAGCCAATCGTTATTCACTTCCGGTAACGCAAGTGCTAACGTCGCCCAGCGCGGCGTTGCGCCCATTGCCGCCATATCCGAGAGATTAACTGCTAAGGATTTGCGGCCCAAAAAATAAGGATCAGCGTCGGGGAAAAAGTGTCGACCCGACACTAACATGTCGGTCGACACGGCAAGCTCTTTGCCCGAGGTAACCGGCAAGAGTGCAGCGTCGTCGCCGATGCCAAGCGTTGCGTTTACAGCATTGCGGGTAAAGTAGCGGCGAATAAGGTCAAATTCCCCGAGGGGCATGGCGAGCGACTATCGGGCGTTGATCTCGACGCTGCGAACACTAGCAGCGAATTTGTCGAGTACGCCATTGACGTATTTGTGGCCATCGGTACCGCCAAAACTCTTTGCTAATTCCACCGCCTCATTAATCACCACGCGGTAAGGGATGTCGATCTGGTGGATGAGTTCGTAGCTTGCAAGCAGCAATATACCGCGCTCGACTGGGCTGAGCTCGGCAAATTTTCTATCGATACAGGGCGTGAGCGCCATTTGCAAGTTCGCGGATTCCTTTACGGTCCCGCGAAATAGCAAACCAAAATAACTTTGGTCGGCCTTTGCATAGTCTTTGCCGTCAATGAATTGTTGCTCGATAAATGTTACCGCTTGGCCGGATAATTGCCATTGGTATAGGGCCTGCAAGGTCAATTCGCGTGCACGACGGCGGGCCGATTTCATTGAATTTGTTTCAACAAATTAGCCATCTCGACCGCCGCCTTGGCGCAGTCGGCGCCTTTTTCGGCGATGCGAGCCAGCGCTTGCTCGTCGGTATCGGTCGTAAGAATTCCATTCGCGATTGGAATTCCCGTGTCGAGTTGCACTTGAGTGATACCGGCCGCTGATTCATTGGAAACGATTTCGAAGTGATAGGTTTCCCCGCGAATGACCGCACCGAGTGCAACAAGCGCGTCGAATTTTCCGCTCTGCGCCATGCGCTGCAGCGTCAAAGGGATTTCAAGGGCACCGGGTACCGTCGCAATGGTGACGTCCGCATCCGCCACGCCGATAGTTTTCAGGGTAGCGCAACAGGCATTGAGTAAACCGCTGCCGACAGCCGCGTTGAAGCGGCCTTGTACAATTCCCACGCGCAGTCCGCGTCCATCCATATTCGTTTGTAGTTGTTTCATTCGTTGTCAGGGCTATCGTAGCCGGTAATTTCTAATCCAAAGGCTGTCATGCTGGGCATTTTTTTCGGCCGCGCCATCAAGCGCATTTTGCCGACATTAAGTTCGCGCAGGATCTGGGCGCCGATGCCATAGCTGCGCGGATCCCAGCGCTCCGATGGCTTGCGTGCGCGTGCATCGGGTTTAATCCGGTTAAGCAAATCGGGGCCAGATTCCGGCCGGTGTAACATGACGATCACACCACGCTCGGCGGCGGCAATGCGATTGAGTGCTTCGGTCAACGCGAATGAATGTTGGTTCGCGTTCATATCGAGAAAATCAAATACAGACACGGGTTCATGCACCCGTACCAAGGTTTCCGCGTCGCGCGAAATGTCGCCGCGCACGAGCGCTAGGTGGGTATGATTTACGGTTGTATCGACAAACACGACTAAACGAAACGCGCCATAGGGTGTCGTGATGTTCTGATCAGCCACTTTGCTGACGACGGTTTCGTTGTGGCTGCGATACTGTATCAGGTCCGAAATGGTTCCGAGTTTAATACTGTGCTTCTCGGCGAACTCAATCAGGTCTGGCAACCGCGCCATCTCGCCGTCGTCTTTTAAAATTTCGCAAATGACCGAGGCAGGCTCAAGTCCCGCGAGTTGCGCAAGATCGCATCCGGCCTCGGTGTGACCGGCGCGAACTAACACGCCACCCTTTTGTGCCTTCAGAGGAAAGATGTGGCCGGGCTGGACGAGGTCCTCGGGCTTGGCGTGCTTTGCAACGGCAGCCTGGATCGTGCGCGCGCGATCCGACGTGGATATGCCGGTAGTGACGCCGCTCGCCGCCTCGATCGACAATGTGAAATTGGTACCAAGTGGCGAGCGATTTTCCGACACCATCAACGGTAAATTGAGTTGTTTGCAGCGCGCTTCGGTCAACGTCAAGCAAATCAATCCACGACCGTGTTTCGCCATGAAGTTAATCGATTCCGCCGTGGCGCATTCCGCGGCGATGACCAGATCCCCCTCATTTTCGCGATCTTCTTCGTCGACTAAAATGACCATGCGCCCGGCGCGAATGTCGGCGATGATTTCGCTAGTGGTATTCAGTTGCATGACGCGATTCTACCAGTTCAGCTTGCGAACTTCGCGAGCTGCGCGAGATAACGCGCGATTTGATCGACCTCGATATTGACACGAATACCTGGCGCCAGCCGCTTAAACGATGTTGCCGCGAACGTGTGGGGAATAATGTTGATGCTGAAAACCTGCTGCGCGATGCTATTCACCGTCAAGCTTACGCCATTGATGGTAATGGAACCCTTCGAAGCGACGAACTTCTCGAGATCGCCGGGCAACCGTATGCGTAGGTCCCAACTTTCGCCAACCGGCGTAAAGCTAACCACGTCGCCGACACCGTCAATGTGGCCACTAACTAAATGCCCGCCGAGGCGATCCGAGAGCCTTAGCGCTTTTTCTAAATTAATTTCCGCGCCGACTCGATCGAGTCCGGCGGTGCAGCGCAAACTTTCTTGCGAAATGTCCACCGCAAATGAATTTGTAGTTTTGGCAACCACGGTCAAACAGGCGCCGCTGCAAGCGATGCTGTCGCCAATGGCGATATCCTCCAGCGCAAAGCCATCGCAAGCAATGGTCGCCCGCACGCCTTTTTCCTGTTGTCGGATGCCGCTGATTTGGCCTAGGCCTGTGATGATTCCGGTGAACATATTATTTCGGCACACTAAAAATTGCGATCAAATCAATTTATGTCATTGCGAGGAGCGTCTTTTGCGACGAAGCAATCTCGTATTTTCAATGCCGCAAAAAGCGAGATTGCTTCGTCGCTTTGCTCCTCGCAATGACGGGCTGTGAATAAATTCATCGGTTCGTTGACCGCGCGGTGATACGGATATCGTTTCCGATTTGGCGTATGTCTACGATCGTCAGCGACCTGCACTCGGACAACGCAGTCAATTCCGGCATGCCAAACATTCCCCGCGCCTGATCACCTATCAAATGCGGTGCCAGGTAGATGACGAACTCGTCGATCAAATCGGCCTGCAACAATGAGCCGTTTAGTTTTGTTCCCGCTTCGATCAGCACTTCGTTCATTTCACGTTTACCCAGCTCTTGCACCATTGCCGAGAGGTCGACCTTGCCGCGATCGTCGGGCAATTGGATCACGGTCGCATTTTTATCGACGAGTGCGGCACGCTTTTCCTTATCGCCAGACGCACAAAAAATAAGCACTTCCGACCCGTCAAAGATTTTCGCATTGAGTGGTACGTCCAAGCGGCTGTCAACTAAAATCTTTTTCGGCTGCCGTGCCGTCTCAATCGCACGCACGGTGAGTTGCGGATCGTCATCTTTGACGGTTCCGATCCCGGTCAACACGCCGCATGATCGCGCGCGCCACAGGTGGCCGTCGCGCCGCGCCGCTTCTCCCGTGATCCATTGGCTTGCGCCGTTGTTGAGTGCTGTTTTGCCGTCGAGACTCGCGGCGACTTTCATTCGCAGCCACGGGCGGCCACGGGTCATGCGCGAAAAAAAACCGATGTTGAGTTCCCGGGCTTGCTCCTCGAGCAAACCAACCGCTGTCTCAAGACCCGCACCAGATAAGGCTTCCAGGCCAGTGCCTGCCACGAGCGGGTTGGGATCTGCCGTTGCAGCCACCACTCGTGTAACGCCGCTCTGGATAAGGGCCATCGAGCAGGGCGGTGTGCGGCCGGTATGGTTGCATGGTTCCAACGTCACGTACGCCGTCGCGCCGCGCGCTCGTTCTCCCGCCGCTTGAAGCGCATGAACTTCGGCGTGGGGTTCGCCCGCGCGCTCATGCCAACCTTCGCCGACAACTACGCCGTTACGCACTATCACGCAGCCTACACGCGGATTGGGCGTCGTGGTCCAGAGTCCGCGCTCGGCAAGTCGCAGGGCCTGCGCCATAAAGCGACAATCGTCCGCAGAAAACACTACAAATCTCGCATGACGTCGCGAAAGTCGTCAACATCCTGAAACGAACGATATACCGAGGCGAAGCGAATGTAGGCGACCTTATCCATTTTGCGTAACTCGTCCATCACCATTTCCCCGATGCGGCGGCCGTCGATTTCCCGTTCGCCGAGCCCGAGAATCTTTTGGCCGATACGTTCCACTGCGGCATCAACCAAGTCGGCGGAAACGGGGCGTTTGTGCAGCGCGCGCGCGAATCCGGTACGCAATTTTTCAGTCGAGAAATCTTCACGCTTGCCGTTTTGTTTGATCACTTGCGGCATGCGCAACTCGGCATTTTCGTAGGTCGTGAAACGCTTGTTGCACGCGCCGCACTTGCGCCGGCGGCGAATGCTGTCGCCCTCTTCATTGAGTCGAGAATCGATGACTTGGGAATCCAGCGTGCCGCAGAAGGGGCATTTCATTGGTGGGCGGTAGGAGTTAGGGGTGAGGCGTTAGGAGTGAGGAGTGAACGCCAAACAGTCCGCTGCACTTTCCTTTCCTCACACCTCACGCCTTACTCCTCACGAATTCCGATAAACCGGAAACCGCTTACACAACGCCTTCACCCGTTCCGCGACTTGCTGAATGTGCGCTTCGTCTTGCGGCGCGTCGAGCGCATCGGCGATCAGATGCGCGACTTGCTCCGCTTCGAGTTCGCGAAAGCCGCGCGTGGTCATGGCCGGTGAGCCGATGCGGATGCCGCTGGTAACGAACGGTTTTTCCGGATCGTTGGGAATCGCATTTTTATTCACCGTGATATGCGCGCGGCCCAACACCGCTTCAGCTTCTTTGCCGGTAATGTGTTTGGCGCGCAAATCGACTAGGAACATGTGGCAGTCGGTGCCGCCGGATACGATGCGCAAGCCGCGCGCTTGCAACGTTTTCGCCATCACGCGCGCGTTGTCGATCACCTGTTCTTGATAAACGCGAAATTCTTTCGTCATCGCTTCTTTGAACGCAACGGCTTTCGCCGCGATCACGTGCATTAGCGGCCCGCCTTGAATGCCGGGAAAGATGATCGACTGCATGGCTTTTTCATACTCAGCCTTCGCCATGATTAAACCGCCGCGTGGGCCGCGCAGGGTTTTATGCGTCGTGCTGGTGACGAAATCGGCAATGCCAATCGGGCTGGGATAAAAGCCAGTGGCGATGAGACCCGCATAATGGGCGATGTCGGCAAAAAGGTACGCGCCGACGCTATCCGCGATCTGGCGAAAACGTTTCCAATCGATCACACGCGAATAAGCCGAAGCGCCCGTAACGATCATCTTGGGGCGATGTTCGAGCGCGAGTTTTGCCGCTTGATCGTAATCGATTTCTTCGTTGTCTTCGCGCAAGCCGTAGCTGATGACCTTGTACAAGCGGCCGCTAAAATTCACCGGCGAGCCGTGCGTGAGGTGGCCACCATGCGCCAGCGACAGACCCATGATGGTATCGCCGGGCTGCAACATCGCCATGTAAACACCGGCATTGGCTTGCGAGCCGGAGTGCGGTTGAACGTTTGCGTAGTCCGCTTTGAATAACGCTTTAACGCGATCGATCGCGAGCTGTTCCGCCATATCGACATATTCGCAGCCGCCGTAATAACGTTTGCCCGGATAGCCTTCCGCGTACTTGTTGGTCAGCACCGAACCCTGGGCTTCGAGCACCGCAGGGCTGACGTGGTTTTCCGAGGCGATCAATTCGATATGATCTTCTTGGCGTTGACGTTCCTTCTCGATAATCTGCGCGAGTTCGGGATCGGTTACAGCGAGCGTTTGATTTGCACTAAACATGAGTGATGGTTTGAGCCTAAAAGTTTATGCGGCGAGTTTGGCCGGTTGCGATGGATTTTTAAATGCGGCGAATAATTCGCTTTCCTTCTTTTTCGCTTCGTTGAGATACCGTTCTTTGACATGGCCGAAACCGCGAATCTGCTCTGGGATTTGCGCGAGCGCGACCGCTTGATCGTAATTGCCCGCGTTTAAGCCGCCAAGAATGTCGTTCACCAGTTTTTCGTAGTCGGTAATCAATTGGCGTTCCATGCGGCGCTCGGCGCTGTAACCAAAGATATCTAACGCGCCGCCGCGCAGGCCTTTGAATTTGGCAAGCAATTTAAATGCGCGGAACATCCACGGGCCATAGGCAGCCTTGCGCAAATGGCCGGTGACCGGATCGCGCTTGGCAAACAACGGCGGCGCAAGGTTGAAATTCAAGCTGTAGTCGCCTTCGAACATATCGGCGATTTTTTTCGTGAATTCGCCATCGGTGTAAAGCCGCGCGACTTCGTATTCGTCTTTATATGCGAGCAATTTTGCGTAGTAACGCGCCACCGCTTCGCTCAATCTTTGCTTACCGGAAAATTTTTCCGATTCGACGGCGCGAACGCGATCAACCAACGCACGATAGCGCACAGCGTAAGCGGCATCTTGGTATTTCGTTAGGTGCGCGACACGGATGCCGATCAATTCATCAAGGTTCTGCGACAATTTTTCCGATTGCGGCCGAGCGGTTGCCGGTGTTGCAATTTTTTGCACGGCATCCAAATCGATCGCCGCACGGCGGCCCCAGGCAAGGGCCTGTTTATTCATCTCGATTGCTGCGCCGTTCAATTCGATCGCACGCTCAATTGCAGCCGCGGAAATGGGCAGCCAACCTTTCTGATAAGCGTAGCCGACCAGGAAAAAATTCGTCGCGATCGAATCGCCCATCAAGGCGGTCGCAATGCGTGTAGCGCTGACGAAATCCACATTACCCGCGCCGACTTTTTCCGTGATCGAGTCTTTAAGTTCGTTGCCGGGCACACGGAATTCCGTGTTGCGGGTGAACGCGCCGGTGATCACTTCATTGGTATTGATAATGGCCTTGGTGCCGAGCGCTAAAGTCTCCGACCCTTCGGAATTTCCCGACACGATCAGATCGCCACCGATCATCAGATCAGCGCCGCCGGTGGCAATCTTGGTGGTCTTGATGTCTTCCGGCTTGAGGCCAATGCGAACATAACTCAGCACCGCGCCGCCTTTTTGCGCAAGGCCGGTCATTTCCATGACGCCGCAGCCGAGGCCTTCAACATGCGCCGCCATGCCGAGGATGGAGCCGACGGTGACCGTGCCCTGACCGCCGACGCCGGTGACGATCAAGCGATAGGGCCGGCCAAGTTTTTCCAGATCGACTAACACCGGCTCTGTTAGTGCGGGCGGGGCGATTTCTAAATTGCTTCCCGCTTTGCCTTTCTTCAGTTTGCCGCCGTGAACGGTGACAAAGCTCGGGCAAAAACCCTTTACGCAGGAAAAATCTTTATTGCAATTCGATTGATCGATCGCGCGTTTGCGGCCGAACTCGGTATCGAGCGGCATCACGGCGACGCAGTTCGATTGCACGCCGCAATCGCCGCAGCCTTCACATACGGCTTCGTTAATCACGGTGCGCTTCGGCGGATCGATCATCTTGCCGCGCTTGCGGCGGCGGCGTTTTTCCGTTGCGCAGGTTTGATCGTAGACGATGCCCGTCAAGCCGGGAATCTCGCGGAACTCGCGCTGCACTTGATCGTAGTCGTCGCGATGATGAATCGTCACGCCCGGCGCCCACTCCAGACTCGGCGGATATTTTTCCGGTTCGTCGGTCACGACCGCGACGCGTTTTGCGCCTTCCGCATGCAACTGCAAAGTAATTTGCGGCACCGTCAATTGACCGTCATGGGGTTGACCGCCCGTCATCGCGACGGCATCGTTGTATAACACTTTGAACGTAGTGTTAGCGCCCGAAGCTGCGACCGCGCGCACCGCCAACAGGCCGGAATGGAAATACGTTCCATCGCCGATATTTTGGAACACGTGTTTTTGATTGGTGAACGGCGCCATGCCCATCCACGACGCGCCTTCGCCGCCCATCTGCGTGTAGCCCGACGTGTTGCGGTCCATGCCTTGTGCAAGGAAGTGGCAGCCAATTCCGGCGAGCGCTTTCGAGCCTTCCGGCACTTTCGTGCCGGTGCTGTGCGGGCAACCGGGGCAGAAGTAGGGCATGCGCGTGATGCCGATTTTCGATTTTTCATGATGGCTTAACAATCGATCGATCGCGGCAACACGAATCACCAATTTATCGTCGGCCATATGGCTCAAAATTCGATGACCGATGATCTGCGCAATTTGATTCGGATCGAGCGCGCCGGACGACAGGAACATCGGCTGACCCTTTTCATCGTGCTTGCCGATGATGCGCGGCGCATTCGCGCGGCCGTACAACATTTCTTTGACCTGGCCCTCCATCAAGCCGCGCTTTTCTTCGACCAGAATGATTAGATCCAAACCCTGCGCAAATTTCTCCAGCCCTTGCGGTTCCATCGGCCAGGTCATGCCGACTTTGTAAAGACGAACTCCGAGGCGTTCGCAATCGGCGTCGCTCAAATTCAATTCATCCAGCGCGCTGCGCGTATCGAGATAGGATTTGCCGGTGGTGATAATGCCGATTTTGGCGTTCGGCGAATCGATATCGATGCGATCGAGATGATTGGCGCGCGCGAAGGCTTTGACCGCGTCGAGTTTGAAATTGTGTAAGCGATATTCTTGCGTGCGCGGCGGATCGTCCGGGCGGATATGCAATCCGTCGGGTGGCGGCGTGAAATCGGTTGGGATGTTGACCTGCACGCGACTTGAATCCAATTCCACCACGGCGGCGGTATTGACGGTATCGTGCACGCATTTAATGCCGACCCAGCAGCCGGAATAGCGCGACAGCTCGAAACCATACAAGCCGTAGTCCAAAATCTCTTGTACGCCGGCGGGATTGAGCACGGGGATCATTGCGTCGACCAACGCGTATTCGCTCTGGTGTGCAGTCGTGGACGATTCGCACGTGTGATCGTCGCCCATCAACACCAACACGCCGCCAAGCGGACTGGAGCCAAACAAATTGCCGTGGCGAAATGCATCGCCGGAACGATCAACGCCGGGGCCTTTGCCGTACCAAATGCTAAACACGCCGTCGTATTTCGCTTGGCCCGTGAACGCGACTTGCTGCGTGCCGGAGCAGGCCGTCGCCGCTAGGTCTTCGTTAAGCCCCGGCTGGAACACGACATGATGTTCTTGCAAATATTTTTGCGCCGCCGTCAATTGTTGGTCGTAGCCGCCCAACGGCGAGCCGCGATATCCGGAAACATACCCCGCCGTATTATGCCCGGCGGCGAGATCGCGCCGCCGCTGCATCATCGGCAAGCGCACTAACGCTTGAATGCCGGTCAGGTAGATTCTGCCGGCTTCTTGCGTGTATTTATCTTCGAGCTTAACGTCTCTGAGGGTCGCCATCGATTGAGGATCCTTGTTCGTGGACTGCGGGATCGCCGCGTAATTCGCAATTTTAGCATGGCGGCTCGATTGATCCCAAGCGCTGTTGCGGGGAATTCTTTGCTATAGTTCTTCGCTTGTTTTGGCTTTTTTCAGGGGAGTTGTATGGAGGTAGGAGATTTTGTCGACGCCGAAACGATCGCCGGCCCAAGCGACATGGCAAAGGCGCAGCGCATCGGCGGTGATGATGAATTTCCCGAAGTGTGGGCAACCTCACGCATGATCTTGCTGATGGAAATCGCTGCGACGCGTTTGATGAAGCCGATTGTCGGTGCTGGAAACATGTCAGTCGGCGTCGGTGTGGACATTCGCCATATCGCCGCGACGACGGTCAACAGTAAAGTCCGCGCTAGGGCGACGTTTACGGGACGCGAAGGTAAGTTGTATAAATTTACAGTCGAAGCGTTCGATGCGGGCGGCAAGGTCGGCGAGGGTGATCATACTCGGGCGATCATTTCGAGCGAGCGTTTGGTCGCCGGGGCTGCGGCGCGAATTAAGTAATTGTTGTCATTCCCGCGAAGGCGGGAATCCATTTGGCGGTGACTATAGCGATGCAGTATGGATTCCCGCCTTCGCGGGAATGACAACTAGATAGGAGGGTTGGAAATGGTAGAAACAGAAGCAGCGCGCCTCCTGGCACAAAATCGCCTGGAGAGGCAGCGTTTAAGCGCACTTTCGCTCGATACTCGTCCCGCTGATGAAGCCGCAGCCTACGCCATGCAAGCGCAACTGCATAGCGAACTCGTGCCGAAACTCGGAAAGATTGCCGGCCACAAAATCGGCTGCACCACGGCCGTGATGCAGCGATTTTTAAATATTCCGAATCCCTGCGCTGGCGGCATATTCGCAAACACCGTTCACCCAAGCGGCATATCGATTCCACACAACAATTTCGTGCGGCCAGGCGTCGAATGCGAGATCGTCGTTTTTCTGCGGAAAGATCTGCCGCCGATCGATCGGCCTTACACGCAAGAAAGCGTGGCTGATGCCGTCGGTGCAATTGCTGCCGGCATCGAAATCGTCGACGATCGTTATATCGACTACAAATCCCTGGATACGCCAACACTAATCGCTGACGATTTCTTCGACGCCGGTTGCGTGATCGGCGTGCCGCTTCGCGGTTGGGGCGCGATCGATATTCCCGCGTTGGTCGGCCGCACGTTAATCAATGGCATCGAGGTTGGCCGCGGCGTGGCGCGCGACGTGATGGACCACCCTTTCGCTGCGTTGGCCTGGCTCGCCAATTCGTTAATCGCACGCGGACAATATTTAAAGCGCGACGAATTCGTTTTCACTGGCAGCGTAGTAGAAACGCGCTGGATCAATGCCGGCGATCACGTTGCGGTCGAAATCGCCGGCCTCGGCACAACGACGGTAACGTTTGTATAGCGCGCGATACTTGCTAATTGGCCGTCGGCTTGACTTGCGTGTAAGCTAGCGCGTCAAGAATGGGGAGTCTAAATGTTCATCGGACACTACAGTGCAAGCTTTATCGCAAAGGCCATTGCGCCCGCAGTGCCGCTTTGGTTATTGCTGGTGGCCGCGCAATTAGTCGACATCGCCTGGGGTCTATTAGTTTTGGCCGGCGTCGAGCATGCCACGCTGGATGCCGCACTTCCGTCAAATCCACTAGTGTTGCAATACATGCCCTACTCACATAGCTTGGTTGCGGCTATCGTTTGGTCGCTAATTGCGTTCGTGATTGCGAACAAAGCATTTCGTTTCGCGTCACGTGAATCGATGGCGGTTACGTTGGTCGTCGCGTCCCATTGGTTTTTTGATTTGCTTGTGCATCGTCCCGATTTGCCACTGCTCGCAAATGCGCCGAAGCTCGGGCTCGGGCTGTGGAATTATCCGCTGATCGCCTTTGGCCTAGAAATTTTACTGCTGCTGCTCGCCGTTTGGTTTTGCGCGAGGGCGATGCCGGTTCGAGCCGATCGTCGGCGGTTTTGGTATGGCCTCGCGCTGGTCTTAGTCGTCATTCAAACGATGACAACGTTCGGCCCGATACCTTCAACGCTGACCGCGATGGTCGCATCCGCATTGCTGCTTTACTTGATTATTCCCTACGCCGGCCGCTGGGTCGAGCGCCATCATCGCCGTGCGAATTATTGATTTCTCATGTGTGTGTGCGCATTCAATAGCACTAGGAATGCCTGGAGAACCGCGCCCACATTGCCTCTCAGGCCACTTGCCGTACTATTGAATGAACTAGGTCTTCTTCCTATGGATCGTTGCTGAATGTTCGAAAAGCTGTTCGGAAAAAAACGCGCATCCGAGCCCGTGTTGGATGAAGCGCCGCGTGACATCGAAGCGCGAAGCTCCCCAGGCATTCCTCCGGATGAAACGCAAATCTGGCGCGACAAGATCCTTGCCGCAGATTCGGACGACGCAGTGCTGTTGCAATTACTGTCTCAAGCGCCGACATCGGAATTGAAGCTTGAGGCGCTGCAAAGCCTTAGGCAGGAAGATTCTTTCCGGCGCGCCATGCGTGAATTTCGCCAGCAAGATAAGCGGCTGTATCGCGCCGCGAAATCGCGCTGGCAAGCGGCAAGCAACACGCGCGTTGCTAATGACGAAGCCGTGGGCTTGATCGCCACCGCGCGCGCATTGCTCGAACAAGAAAATATTCCGGTTAATCGCGTTGTTGAGTTGGACCGTGCTTGGTCAAAGATAAATATGGAGCTGCTCGCCCCAGACTTGCCGGTTGAATTTGCCGAACTGAGCGCGCAGCTTGGGCTTAAGCTGCGTGCCGATGGTACGCGTGGGCAATTGCTTGGTGGATGGTTAAGTGCGGTGGATAACGCTACGGAACAATTAAGTGCGTTGTTGCCCGGTATCGCGCATGGCCACAATCCGTCCATTGAATCGGAGAGTGTTGGGTTGCGCCTACTGGAATTGTTGGACAACGTTCCCGATGCAAGCGATACGCGTTGTAGCGCTAAAACCGAAAGCGCGAAAAGGCTACTGGCTTTAGCCTCTAACGTCGCGCAGCGCGCGCAATTTCTACAAACGTTGCCCATGCCGAGCGCTTCCGATTCCGACAATGAGAAGTCGATGATCGAGCAATGGCGCGCATTTCCGGAGATCTCCGAAGGCGACAAGAATGCGTTACACAGCGTTCTTGCGCAGCGCTTTGCCGATTGGCGTAATGCGTGCGTCGATGCGCGCAAACGCGAACGCGATGCGCACGGCGCAGTCGAGCGCGAGCAGCGCGCCGTACAAAACCAACAACGTTCGAACGATGTGCAACGCGATATCGAGGCGGCAGAAGCGGCGCATGCAAGTGGGCTGATATCGGAGTTGGCCCGCTTGTTAACGATCATCGATCAGGCGCTGAAACGTAATCCAGTCAATGCCGAGCTCGCTCAACGCATCGAATTCCTGCGCCGCGAACAGGTGCGTTTGCGCGACTGGCAGCAATGGAGCGGACGGCAAAGCCGCGAGCAACTTGCCGTCGAGGCGCAGGCACTGGCTCAACTGGCGAATAGCAAAATTGCGCTCAAAGCGCATGCTGAAGCAATTGCCAATTTGCGCGAACGCTGGAAAGCGCTAGACAAGCTCGATGGCGCGTCCGATCAAGGCTTGTGGCTTAACTTCGACAGCGCGTTGAAGGCTGCCTACGCGCCAGTAGCGGCACATTTAGACAAACTCAAACAGGCTCGACAAGAGAATCTTGCCGCCCGTGCTCAAATCATTGCCGAACTAGTGGCGGCTTCGTTGCGATTCTTCCCCGTCACGTCCGAAGATGGCGCCCCGATGTCCCAACCCGATTGGCGTGCCGTCGCCCATACACTTGAGCACGCGCGAACCGCGTGGCAAAAATTGGGGCCGGTGGCGCACACCGTTCCGCGCGCTGCGCTGCAAGGCGATAGCGCCGTTACAACCCGTTATGCAGCGGCGGTGCACGCGCTAGAGTTTCCGCTGAAAAGCGCCTATGACGAGGCGCGCCGAAATCGTGAACAGCTTATTGCGACGGCAAAGCAACTCAGTGAATCGGATGTGAATGCGCGCGACATGGTCGATAAGGTAAGAAGCTTACAATCCCAATGGCAGGCGGTTGCGAAAGCGGTCCCATTACCCCGGTTCGATGAGAACACGCTGTGGGCCGCGTTTAAGAGTGCCACCGACGCGGTTTTCGTGGCACGAGACGCCGCGCGTGTCGCGGGCGAAGCCAAACTAAATGCCGGGCTTCAGGCACGCGAGGCCGTTATCGAGCGCCTAATCACGGCCGCGTCGCTGAATGCCGCGGCCGAGATCAAGCGCACGCTAGCGGATGTGCGTAGCGCGTGGAGTAGCGCAGGTGACATTGCGAAGCCGCTAAACGCCAAGCTCGATGCGCGCTATCGGGCTGCCTACGACGGCGTTGAGAAACGGCTACGTGGGCTTGCATTAGTAGCATCGCAAGCACGCTTTGACGCGCTCGTCGCAGCGATGGCGCTTTGCCGCGAGCGTGAAAGTTTACTGCATTTGAGTGGGACTATTAGCGAGGAACAATCGAGCGATCTGAACGGCCGTTGGGACGCGATTTTGAACTTGCCTGACGCTTGGAAAGCGCAGATGAGTGCGCGTTTTCGCGACACTGGCGGGAACGACCATTCCCCGGATGCGGCAACCCTCGAAGCGTTACTCAATTTAGAGATTGCCTGCGGCATTGAGAGTCCCAATGAATTTCTCGCTACAAGGCAACAGTTAAAGATACGCGCGCTAAAGACTGCGCTCGAAGGTCGGCAGGTGGGTCATGCTGTGGTAGACCGCGAATACGGGTTGTTAAAGGTCGCCGCGCAGCCTTACCTGGATGAACAATCCGGCAACAGACTGACGAAAGTCATCGCGGTAATTCGCCAAGAAACGATTACTTAGGGAAGCTCTGATTAATTCTGAGTTCTAAGCAAGACAAGGCGTGAGTGAAAAATTGTGACGCAGCATATGTCTGATATGTAAGGAACAATTTTTCAAGAGCCAAACAAATGGCTGCGACGAAATCAGAATTAATCAGAGCTTCCTTAGCTTTCATTAAATTTTCAGTAGTGGCCCGGAATACAGCACCGGCCCCGTCGGCGCGCCGGTCGGCGAGCCACCTTTGGGCTCCAGGCTGACGGCGAGCGCAGGAATATCCGGTAGAGAATTCGCTCGTAGTTGTGCAACTTTGAGTTTGATCGTACCGGAGGCTGGGATAAGGCCAAGTGACTGTGGCGCCGCACCTTTAGGCAACGTCCACAATTCTAGCGCGCGGTCGGGCGCGAGATACGCGGCTTGAACGACCTTGACTTCAAGTTCCGGCGCTCCGCGAACATATCGCACCGTCATGATGGGCTGATGTTTTGAATCGGCCAACACCGCGACGTAGGTCGGCATCGCATCGCGCTGCGGCGCCAGGCCAAAAAATAGCAATAGGCCAAAGGCAAAACTGCTCGCCGCCATGGCCAGGCCACGCCAAAAATTCAACGAATCAAACAAACTGGTTTTCGGTTGCGATTGCTGAATTCGTTGTTCGATTTTCCGCCAAACATGTTTCGGCGGATTAACCGGCGCTGCGGCCTGGGCGATCGGGGCGAGGCGTTCCTGCCACTCCATTACATTGCGTCGCAGATCCGCGTCATCGCGCATTAATCGCTCAAAACGCTTGCGTGCGAGACCGTGCAAAGTACCAAGCGCGTATTCGCTGGCAAGCAGATCGCGCAACTTTGGATTTTGATATTTCATGATTGCAGGCAATCTTTCAATTGCGCCAATCCGCGGCGTACGTAGGTCTTCACCGTTCCGAGCGGTTCCCTCAAATGTTCCGCGAGTTCAGAATGAGTCAGTCCGTGTAAAAAGGCGAGGGCGATGGTTTGGCGTTCACGTGCCGCCAAGCGTTGCAAGCAGGAAAAAATACTCTTCGTCACTGAGCTTTGCACTAACCGTTCCAACGGGCCCAGGGCATCGTCGGGAATTGATTCGAATAACGAATTGTCGTCGCTCGCTATTTCGTTTTGTGGGCGGCGCAACCAATCTAAACAACGATTGCGTACAATCGTCGTCATCCAAGTCAGCGGCGCGGCGAGCGCGGTGTTGTATTCGGCGGCATGCTGCCAAATGTTCACAAACGCTTCTTGCAATACTTCCTCCGCCCAATCGCGTCGGCGCAACAGTTTGAGCGCTACGCCAAATAACCGCGCCGAACTGAGCTCATACAGCCGAGCAAACGCGCGCTGATCGCGTCGTCCGGCGGCGGCAAGCAACTCTACAAATGGATCGGCGTTAGTCATCGGTTATTGGGAATTTGGGTTGTTTGACTCTTATACGCGAATTGAGGCTAATTGGATGTTTGCTTTACCCAGTAGACGTCATCGACGCTATGATGACGATTCAAAACGCGGCAAAGAACGAATAGTAAATCCGATAGACGATTTAGAAAATGCCGGCTGGGTAGCGAAACCGAATCGAATTGCGCGAGCGTCACAAGACGCCGTTCAGCGCGTCGACAAATGGTTCGCGCGAGGTGGCATTGGCTGGCTGCGCGCGAGCCACCGGGCAATATGAATTCCTTCAGCGCAGGCAATGTCTCGTTCTCTGCGTCCAGCCATTGCTCTAACTCGCTGACCTGGTGCGCGCTCAAACTGGTGTGACCGGGAATGGCTAGCTCGCCGCCTAAGTCGAAGAGGCGATGCTGAATCTTGATTAACTGCTCGCGAGTGCGCGACGGCAACGATTCCGTTAGAAGCATTCCAATTGCGCTGTTGAGCTCGTCGACATCGCCCATCGCCTCAACTCTTGCGTGATCTTTGGCTAGACGCGACCCATCGGCGAGACCGGTGGTTCCGTCGTCACCGGTTCGCGTGTATATTCGAGTTAGTCTATTTGCCATTGAACTTAAATTTCCTAAAAGGCAATCGTGCCAGGAGCCGCATGAAATTTGGTTCCTGGCGATATGTGCTGCAACAACCGCGCTGCAATTGCTTCTTGGCGATGCACTTCGGTCGCACTCTACGCTAAAATAACACCACTATGCATAACTTTATCAGACTCTTATTTGTCGCCGGCTGGCTATTCGCTTTCAGTGTTTCTACACCGGCCCGTACCGAAGCGCCACGTGTATTGCCGACAACCGCTGCGGTCGCAGCCGCGCATCCCCTCGCAGCCCAGGCCGGATACGAAATTTTGGCTAAGGGCGGCAATGCGTTTGACGCCGCCGTCGCGGTCAGCGCCGCGCTCGCGGTAGTTGAGCCCTATGCGTCGGGCATCGGCGGAGGCGGATTTTGGTTGCTGCATCGTGCGAAAGACAAATTCGAAACCATGATCGATGCTCGCGAAACGGCGCCCGGCAAGATTAGTACGGCGATGTTCATCGGTCCCGACGGTCAGCCCATTGCGCGGGCATCGCTCGAAGGTGGGCGCGCGGCGGCGATTCCTGGGTTGCCGGCAGGCCTTGCGCATCTTGCAAAAAAATACGGCAAGCTGCCGCTGAAGACATCACTAGCGCCGGCCATTCGCCTCGCGCGCGAAGGTTTTCGCATCGATGAACGTTATCGCCAAATGAGCGAAATGCGTCTCGAAATGCTGCAGCATGAGCCGGCGCTGAAGAAATTGTTTTTAGACGGTGGCGCGATTCCCGATGAAAAATTTTCCTTGCGCCAACCTGACCTCGCGGCAACATTGATAACGATTGGGAAATCGGGTGCGAAGGAATTCTACAATGGCACGGTGGCGCGCGAGTTAGTCGATGGCGCGAACGCTGCCGGTGGTGTTTGGGAGATGGCGGATCTCAAAAACTATCGCGTAATCGAACGTAAACCCATTAAATTCACCTTTGAGAATTTGACCGTCACCAGTGCCGCGTTGCCGTCATCCGGCGGATTAACGTTGGCGCAGAGTTTGAATATTCTTGAGTACACGCCATTGCATGGCAGTGACCCGAAGTCGCGCACGCACTATGTGGCCGAAGCCATGCGTCGCGCGTTTCAGGATCGTGCGCGCTACCTGGGCGATCCGGCGTTTTCTTCAGCGCCGGTCGATGAACTACAGGACAAAATATACGCCGCGCGCCGCGCTTTAACGATCGATCCGAATGAGGCCACGCCAAGCGCAACCCTGGGTGATGCGCCGGTTAAAAAATCCGAGGGCGCGAGTACGACGCATTTTTCCGTGATCGATAGCGCGGGAAATCGCGTTGCCGCAACGCTTTCGATTAACACGCCATTCGGCTCAGGCGTGATCGCGGGAAAAACCGGCGTATTGCTGAATAACACAATGGACGATTTTGCGCTTAGCCCTGGCGTGCCTAACGCCTATGGTTTGGTCGGAAGCGAGGCAAATTCCATCAAGCCCGGGAAACGACCACTATCTAGCATGTCACCGACATTCGTTGAAGACGAGCGTGGCATCTTGATCTTAGGCTCGCCCGGCGGATCGCGGATTATCAGCATGGTATTGCTTGGTATTCTCGACTACGCCGGTGCGACCGCTTTCGATGTGCAAAAGATGGTCGCGGCGCCGCGTTACCATCACCAATATTTGCCGGATCGCATCGAAGTCGAGCCGGACGGTTTTGAGCCGGAGTTGCTCGCGCAATTATCGAGCCTCGGCCATAAAGTCGATATTGCAAAACGGCGTTGGGGAAATATGCAGGCGGTTTACTTCGATAAAAAAACCGGGCAGACACAGGTCGGCAATGACCCGCGCGGCATCGGCGGATTGGCTTGGTACTAGCGATTCGAATTCAGGTAACATAGCCCCAGAATGAAACGATCTAGACGCTTGTTTTTGCAATCGGCTATGGCCAGTGGCGCGGGACTTTTATTGCCGCGGCATTTGCTCGCGAATGATTCCGAGTTCGGCCCTAATGAATTGCCGCAAGGTTTTCTTGACACGGCAACGCTCGATAATTTGCCGGGCAAAATGCCGCTGATTCGCAAATCGTTTCGCCCACCGAATTTCGAAACACCTATTTCGTATTTCCAGCAGGCTTTTACGCCGAACAATGCTTTTTTTGTTCGCTATCACATTGCCGACATTCCGCAAGTCAATGCCGATACCTGGCGCTTGAGTATTTCCGGCGACGCTGCCGGTAAGTCACTGGAATTATCGCTGAATGATCTCAAAACGCAGTTCGAGCAAGTTGAGATTAATGCTCTGTGCATGTGTTCCGGCAATCGGCGTGGTTTGTTTCGGCCCCATGTTGCGGGCGTGCAATGGGGCCATGGCGCGATGGGCAACGCGCGCTGGAAGGGTGTGCGCTTGAAGGATGTTTTGGCGCGCGCTGAGCCACAAAAAAACGCGCTCGAACTTGGTATGAATGGCGCGGATCGCGCGGCAATGGACAACAGTCCTGACTACGTCAAAAGCATTCCGATATGGAAAGCGCTCGATGAAAACACGTTGATAGCATTTGAGATGAATGGCGAGCCGCTGCCCCATTGGAACGGTTTCCCAGCACGATTAGTCGTGCCGGGGTGGACCGCAACTTATTGGATGAAGCACCTCACCGCGTTGAATATTTCCAGCAAGCCGGTTGAAGGATTTTGGATGAAGCCGGGCTACCGCATTCCGAAAGGTAAATTTCCGCTGGTCCAACGATTTGTAACCCAAGATACGGAAGCCAATACGCCGATTACCGAAATGGTGGTGAACTCGTTATTCACGAACATCGGCGGTAACGTCACGTTTGAAGCGGGTACCACCAGCGTCGCGCGCGGCGTTGCGTGGGACGGCGGCTTTGGCATCGCGATGGTCGACGTGTCGATCGACAACGGGCAGACCTGGCGGCGTGCTGAATTGGGCGCCGATCTCGGCAAGTTTTCGTGGCGGCAATGGACTTTCAGTATGCAGTTCGACAAACCGGGCAAATATGTAGTAATGGCGCGGGCAACGAATCGAGAGGGCGCGACGCAAACGTTCGAACTGATTGAGAACCCGGCAGGCTATCACCACAATGTCGTGCAGCGCGTGAATGTTGATGTGGTTTTGTGAGCCGATGAAAATTCTGATCGGCATCATTGTTCTGTTGTCGGCAACGTTAATTGGTGCGCAAGAAAGCGCCATTCGCCTGAAGCCCGGCGCGGGGCAGGAAAAAATTACGTCATATTGCAGCGGCTGCCACAGCCTAGATTACATTCAGATGAATTCGCCTTTCCCCAATCGTAAGTTATGGGAAGCGGAAGTGAACAAAATGATTAACGCATTTGGCGCGCAAATTCCCAAAGAGGAAGTTGCGGCGATTGTCGATTACCTAACCACCGAGTACGGTAGTCCCTAATGTTTCCGAAGTGGGCTGGCTATGAAAACTTCATTTTTAGAGTTTGAACAACCGATTGCCGAGCTTGAATCGAAGATCGAAGAATTGCGTTTCGTGCAGGACGATTCCGCCGTCGATATTTCGCAAGAAATTGGCCGACTGGAAAAGAAAAGTCAGACCCTCGCGAAAGACATTTATTCCAATTTGAGCGCGTGGCAAATCGCTCAGGTCGCGCGCCACCCGCAGCGGCCTTATACATTAGATTACGCCGACATGCTGTTCACCGAGTTCGTCGAATTGCATGGCGACCGCGCCTATGCCGACGACCACGCGATCGTTGGCGGCATGGCGCGCTTCGACGGTCGACCGGTGATGATTATTGGTCATCAAAAAGGCCGTGACACCAAAGAGAAAATCCTGCGCAATTTCGGTATGCCGCGTCCGGAAGGTTATCGTAAGGCGCTACGCTTAATGCGGCTCGCGGAAAAATTTTCACTACCGCTTTTCACGTTCATCGATACCCCCGGCGCTTATCCTGGCATCGGCGCGGAAGAGCGCGGCCAATCGGAAGCCATTGCGCGTAACTTGTTCACGTTGTCGCAGTTGCGCACGCCGGTGATTTGCACGGTGATAGGCGAGGGCGGCTCCGGTGGCGCTTTGGCGATCGGCGTCGGCGATGTGACGGTGATGTTGCAATATTCCACTTACTCGGTCATTTCTCCCGAAGGCTGCGCGGCGATCCTGTGGAAAAGCCCGGAGAAAGCGGCAGAAGCCGCAGAGACGCTCGGCATTACCGCAACGCGTCTTAAGAGTTTGGGGCTAGTCGACAAAGTCGTGAGTGAACCACTCGGCGGCGCCCATCGCGATCCGCAAACTGCCGCGACCCATTTGAAAAAGGCGTTGCGCGAAGCGCTCAAGCATGCGGACGAGCATGACATTGCTGAGTTGATGCAGTTGCGCAATGAGCGTTTGCGCGGCTATGGCAAGTACAAGGCCGCTTAACGCGGCCTCGCTTTTCTCCTACCTCGTATCACAGCTGCGCGTCCACGTTCGGCCCCATTCTCGCGTCTGCGTAGGTTTGTCCGGCGGGCGCGATTCCGTTGTTTTACTACATTTAGTTTGGCGAGCGAGAGAAGAGCTCGCGATTAATATCAGCGCCATTCACGTGAATCATCAGATCAGCCCAAACGCAAATCGATGGGCTGATTTTTGTGTCGCGATCTGCACTGAACTCGATGTACCACTGCGTGTTGAGTGTGTCGAGGTCGCACGCGATAGCGGCAAGGGATTGGAGGCGAGCGCTCGCCACGCCCGCTACGCGGTCTATGCCAATACTGCGGCCGATGCGATCTTGCTCGGCCATCATCGCGATGATCAAACCGAGACGATTTTGCTGCAAGCCTTACGTGGCGCGGGTCTTGGAGGAATCAGTGGCATGCCGTTGGTGAAACCGTTCGGCGCGCACAAGGAAATCATTCGTCCCTTGCTTGATGTCGCACCGAGAATCTTGGCGGACTATGCAATAGCGAATAATTTGAAATGGATTCACGACGAATCCAATGACGACACGCATTACACGCGTAATTTTTTACGCCACGACGTCCTGCCGCTGCTCGCCGAACGCATTCCGCAAAGCGTTGCAAGTTTGGTGCGCCTGGGCCAACACGCCGCAGAAGCGCAAATTCTCCTTGACGACCTCGCTGCAATCGATCGGACTAATGTCTTGGTAGGCGCGCGACTGAGCGTGTCGCGATTGATTTGCTTACCGCGCCCGCGAGCCAAAAATCTACTGCGCTTTTCTTTTGCAAAGGCAGCAATTGCGTTGCCGAACGCAGTTCAACTGGAAGAAATGATCAACCAGCTAACGATCCGTCGACCGGACGATCAGACGAATATTACCTGGGCCGACTGGCAGCTTCGCTGTTATCAAGATGAGATTTACCTTTCGCGAAAAACGCCGAACAACGCGACCCATTGGTCTATCGATTGGCAGAGCGAGACTGAACTTTCATTACCGAATGCCTGTGGTATGTTGCGAGTGGAAAAAATTATCGGCGCGGGTATTTCAGCGAATCGCTTGGCGGGCAAAAAGCTTACGGTGAGATCGCGAGTCGGTGGCGAAAAGTACCGGCTCAGCGCGTTACGTCCGCGACGTTCGCTCAAGAACTTGTTGCAGGAAGCAAACGTTCCACCTTGGCGTCGCGAGACCATCCCATTAATGTTTTGCGACGACGTATTGATCTGGGTGCCGGGAATCGGCATGGATATTGATTTTGTCGCGCAAAAAGATGAGCCGGGTTTAGTGTTTTCATGGCACACTGATTCCGAGTAATGTGCCATTGCCAGGCGCGTTGTGGATATTGTTCGCCGCCGATGTATGCTCGGAGGGCCGCGCCAATGTTGGCTTTGCGAGCATTCGATTTAAATTACTTTTATCGAGAGAAATATGAAAAATTACTTGACTCGAATTACGACGATTGCAATTGCAATTGCAATTGCTATTTTTTCCGTGTCCGTTGTGGCGCAAGATGCCTGGTTGGTTGAAAGCCGAAGTGTTGCTGTTTCACTGATGCAAAAGCTCGGTGCGGAATTGAAAAAAGAAATCGCAGCGGGCGGGCCGGCGGCGGCAGTAAAAGTTTGCACAAAAATTGCCCCGGAACTGGCGACTGAATTCTCACTTAAGAACGGTTGGCGTGTGACGCGAGTATCGTTAAAGGCGCGCAACTCATTGCTCGGCACGCCGGACTCGTGGGAACAACAGGCGCTCAAAGATTTCGATGCGCGCGCAGCCGCCGGCGAGGCCGCGGAAAAACTGGAATATTCGGAAATAGTCAACGAACCAAACGGTAAGTTTTTTCGTTATGTTAAAGCGCTGCCCGTACAACCGCTGTGTCTCGCCTGCCATGGAGTAGAAGCGCAAATCGACGATTCGGTCAAATCTTCACTAGCGCAAAATTACCCCCACGATCGCGCCACCGGCTACACGCTTGGCCAAGTGCGTGGCGCGATTTCGATTAAACGACCGACGCCATAAAAAAACATCGTATTGACGCGAAATATGCCTGAAGAGGCGCATGGATATTGGCTCGCAGGCCATTAGTTTGAAATTTAATTGCTCCCTAGCGGAGCAAAAATAACGCAATGGTTAGCAAACGGGGGTTCCGAAATTCCTAGCATGTTTCGAGCAGATTGTTGCCGGTGAAATCGTCCTTGGCGTGGCCTCACTGGTTGTTAATCACGTTGTCCGCTTTGTATTTCATCCTATTTGGTGTGCTGTCACTGGCCTGGTCGGCGGATGGCGATGACTTGCTAATCTTTCACGCCGCCGGCAGCGCTACGCTAGAAGGCTTGGATCCCTATACGCCAGGCCGTTTTTCCGATCCCTTTTCTTATCCCCCGGCTTGGGTACCGTTTTGTGTGGTGTTGAGCCTGATGCCTGCGCAGGTCGCGGTATGGGTATGGAAGATTTTGAGCGTTTTGTTTATCATCGGAGTAGTGCGGTTATCGTTGGAGTTGATGTTTGGCCAGCGCGAGCCCAGCCCCATGCAGCGCACAATAGTTTGGTGTTATGCGTTGTTGCTGTGGCCCACGTCGATTACGCTGTTCGACGGCAATACGCCACTATGTGTGCTGTTCTTCGCGCTACTCGGTTTACGGCTCTCATCGCGTGGTCGTCCTTATTGGGCGGGCGCGTGTTTGGGCTTTAGCCTGATCAAGCCCAACGTGGTTCTCCCCCTGTTCGCGCTTCTTTTGGTTCAAGCGAAATGGCGTTTGCTTTTAGCCGCTTTGATCGTTGTGGGATTGTTCACATTTTGGGGAGTCCATCTAACCGGAATCGGGCTCGGGGACTATCTCTCAGCGTTGAAGGTCTACAATGTCGCCAATGCCGCGACCGACAGCAGCAGCGTCGGGTTCGCGAAATTGGTGACGCTCATGAGCGGGATCGGCTCGGGCCAAGCGCGTTTGGTCGCCGTAGGTACGGGCGCGCTAGTCATCGTAATCCTACTTGCACTCCACTTTCGTCGCCCGTCGTCAACCCGCAAATTAGAATCGGATCCCGCCCTGCCGGCTTATTTACTGCTTGGCGTCGGATTCCTCGGCGCACGCGGCTATGATTTAGTGTTCGTTATCCCAATCTTCGTATGGTTAATCAGTTTGGCCGACCAAACACGCTGGCTGGTGTGGTCGGCTTTGCTGATGGCGGCGTCCTTCTTGATTCCCCAACGTGCGATAGAACTCGCCTACGAACGCATACTCTCCGAGATTTTACCGGTAACGGTTTACGATATTTTGCTCGGCCCCTTTCGCAGTTGGGCGGTGCTGGCGTTACTGCTTTTGTCGATCCTGCTCTTTGTCAGGCTGAGTCGCGATAGGTGGTCCAACAGTCAAGTTCTCTAAGCAAAGACATGCAAACTAGCGTAAAGTGAATTCGTTCGCGGGCACCGCAGAGCCAGCAAAATAATCGCTATTCTTCCGAAAATTTGTCGGAATCGCGAAGATAGGCTAGAATTCGCATCGAATTAGGCGGATAGCTCAGTTGGTTAGAGCACCACCTTGACATGGTGGGGGTCGTTGGTTCGAATCCAATTCCGCCTACCAATACTGGCGCGGCATTTCGGCCAGTCATTGGTTCCCGTCTCCAAGCCTAGTTTGCCACTTTTTTGCCACATTCCGTCCTAAAGTTCCTGTTTCGTTGGAGCGGCAAGCTGATCTGGTACAGCTTCGTCGTCGCCGGTTACGCCGCGTTCCTGCTGCTAGACCTCCTCGGCGCGATGATCGGTGGCTTGACCTATATGTCGATCCAAACTGATCGCGCCACCCGAGTCAGCCACCATAGTTCGTTCTATGTCTTTCGGCTTAAGCCGAAAGACATATTCCATTGCAATTTCAAGATTGCTAAACTCGCCATTGATGTTAGCCACGCGAGCGTTGTGTGCGTTTTTTTCATCACACCGCAAACCTGAATTATTCCAAGGAGGCGAAATTGGAATCAAGAAATCGACAGAATCTGCTAACGGCTGGAATTTGTCTCATCCTGACATTGACCGGCTGCTCGGCCAATCTTGCAAGCAAAGTTTCAGAAGGGGCGTTTGTTTCACTGGAAAAACAAGATTTTTCGCAGTATATGGCGAATAACTATTGCCGATTTTTAGAGATTCGAGCGCTGCTGAACAACGAAATTGAGCCAAACGTGCTGATGGCGCCAGTCGATTCAAAAAAAAATGAATGTCGCGTATCTAGGCGTGAAGTTAACAGTTCCAATATTGCTGAGGAGTTAACGCATTTTCTCGGCTCCGGCTACGCCTACGTCGATCTCCGCTGCGAGGAGTATTTTGACAATTTGCATCACTTTTATAAAAAGAAACGGGAAGACGTCAATATTTCAAACGTTGTGACGGGTGCGCTGGGAGGCATTCTTGCTGCGATACAGGCTTCGGCAAAATCGATTGCACTTGTCGCCATAGGTGGTACGTCGACGACGGCGTCGATAGAAAACTATGGTAGCAGCCTCTTATTTGAATTAGATCCCTCCGCCACTCAAGGGCTTGTGCTCAAGGCGCAAAAAGCATTTCAAGCAGAAGTCGCATCGCGCAACGTCACGCAAAGTTTTCCGGAGACACTGGGTGCGGTTAGCGAGTACGCGCGGCTTTGTCTTCCGCCCAGGATTGAGAAATTGGTCACCGAGGCGGTACGTAGTGCAGATCCAAAGGATCTCAGTAGCGAAAAACCTAGCGAAGTAACGAACAGAAGTTTGATGGGCGCTGTCGGGAAAACGCTTAGATTGAGCAGGCCTTTGACCACCGAAGAGGAGCAATTTCTCTATGCATTATTGGTGCTAAGAGACGAACAAGACGTCGACACCCTGCAACTGATAAAAGCAAAACTGGCAAATGATCTTCAAGCAGTATTGTTCAACGGTGACGACTTGTTAGCATCCGATGACGTTGCGGTGGCGCGTAGTATGTTGACGCAAATGGACGAAGGATTCAAGCAGAAAAGTGCAGATGCATTGGCGCAGCTGAAACCAGCTGTTGCGGATGTCCCGCCTTCTGCAAATGCGGCGGCCATTGAATCGAGTGTGGCAACCAATGTCGTAATTAATGAAGAATTAACGAACACGTTAAAAACAGCGTTGGCGGAACAACGATTGTCGACCACCCAGGCACTAGCGCTGGCCGCCGCGGTCGACGGAAACTACGAAAGTTTTTCGCCGTCGGTGAAGGCAAGAATCGAAAGAGATTTGGGTAGCAACATTACAAACAAAGTATTTGATACTGATGGAAAGCCCCAACTTTTGATGACAAATGAGCTTGCGAAAGCTTTCCAAGCGAATTCAAACTTGGCGGGTGCTGCGAAAATTTATCAGGAGCGCTTAAAGGCTGAGTCAGAATCGCGTAAGGCAAGGAAAACTCAAACGAAGATTCAACCGTTGCCGAATATCGGTGTTAAGTGAGGCGGAACCTGCGCTTCTTCGATTTAGTGCCGGATTAATCCTCGGGCATTGATGGAATAAGCATCGGAGCCCAACTCCTATTGGCGGCGCGAATAAACGTGCATTAACAAGAGATGAGATAGCCAAATGCTACGGATTGTGTCTTTCGCGATAATGCTCGTCGTCGTTTATGCGCCGCATGCGTTTAGCGAATCCTATTACGTCGATCCAAATGCGCCAGCATTAGGTACTGGATTAAGTCAGGCCAGCCCTGCAAAAACACTCTTGGCCCTGACCACGAGCCTTGCTAATAGCAATGCGAGCGTGCAATGCGGTGACACCATCTTCCTACTCGCTGGAAAAGGTATTGTCCATTCCGCGCAGGAATACCAGAGCCAAATGGCATGCAACGGACCTGGTTTTATCCTAGTAAAGCCGTATGAGCAGTTGATTCCCCTAAAAAGTAAAGCCGTGATTGATGCATCAACCTACCATACAGGAAAAGGCGGCCTTTTCGTCGCGCCTAATTCAACTAAGGGATTTAGTAATTACTAAAATACCGTTTATAATATCTTCATCCTGCACATACGGAGATGTTACGCATGAAGACAACCACCCTGGCCCGCAACGGCGTATCGACAGAGATGGTGGATTTGATTGGGCGGCTGGTTGAATTGATTGCCTGGCCAGCGCGGCGTCGCGCGATGGGTGATGTAACGATGGTGTTGCTCGATGGTAAACGACGTGTGGCGGAGAATGTGTTTGGCTGGAATCGACGTGCC
>JANOLP010000056.1:0-18687 GCA_031419835.1 Pseudomonadota bacterium
CTGGAGCACGGAATTTTTCCAACAAGGCCGCCACAAAGCGCTGGGCTTCGCCAACATGGACGAATTCATCAACAATTTCATGATGGGCTACTTCGCGCCGATGGACCCGAACGCGCTGCTAGCGATGGCGTGGAAATGGCAACGCGGCGACGTCAGCCGGCACACCGGCGGTGATTTGCGCGCCGCGCTGGGTCGCATCAAAGCGAAAACCTTCGTGATGCCGATGTCGAGCGATATGTTTTTCCCACCCGCCGATTGCCAAGCGGAGTGGCGCTTGATTCCGAATGCGGAGTTTCGACCCATTCAAACTGTTGATGGGCATCTAGCTTTGTTTGGCGCCGATCCGACTGCGATTGCGCAGTTGGACAAAAATCTAAGCGACCTATTAGGGATATCCGCGTAGTACCGTCATTCCCGCAAGGCGTGAATCCAGTGTCTTTGTTAGGGACATCCCGGATTCCCACGTTCGTGAGACTTACGCAGACGGGTATTGCCCTACGAGGCAATATCCATGAAGTTCTACAGACATTCATTGCTACGAAGCAAGCAGGAAGCCGCTCGTGGCTCGATCACACTACGAAAATGTAATAGGAGTACCCCAAAAAAAGCGACGCGAATATGCCGCACGTCGAACGTACGTTTTTGGCTTCCGGAATACGCGCCGCACCTTCCGGGCTATGTTTGCTGAATACTGACCGGAGCCAAGTAACACATTCAGGTGGTGATTGACTTCGCACCTCCTAGGGGATAGATTGGTCTTTCGCGAAAAAGGCCGTTTGAAATCCTTATTCTCTGAGAGATCTATAAGGTTGGAGCCATGAAGCTATTTGTCGCCATGCCCTACGGGAAGGTCACCGGTTGTCTCAATCAGGACAAGCTCGAGACCCAGAGGGAGATCCAGTTCGACGATGTATGGGATGGCGTAGTCAAGCCCGCCATCCCGCCGGATTGGGAAGCCAAGCGGGCGGACGAACTGCACGAGCCGGGCGTTATCGACAAGCTCTACACTGAGTGGCTGCTCGAATCTGACGTCGTTCTGGCCGATCTGACTTTTTCGAATCCCAACGTCTTTTATGAGCTGGGCATCCGTCAGGCGTTGTCCAAGAAGAGCACGGTGTTGATCGCCCAGAAGGACAGCGAACTACCCTTCGACGTCCGTAACCAGGCGGTCGTGCACTACGACTATTTTCACGCCCCGAGCTTACCAAAGTTTCACGCGAGCCTGACGGCAACGCTAATGGCGGCCGCCGCGAAACCCGCCGGCAGTCCGGTCCACGGTTTTCTGCCGGGCTTGTTTGTCGGTCGGCGCAAGAGCGGCAAGTCTCCCGACGACGAGATCACCGATTTGCAGGCAGAGATCGAACGGCTCCGCGCATCGGCGTCCATCGAGCAGGGCACGGCCGCGCAGTTCGAGCGCCGGATAGCGTTACGTAGCGAGCTGACCGATCTTCTCAGCCGTATCATCCGGGCGCAGCTCGACAACGCGAAGCTGCTAAAGGAGCACGCCAACGACGCGAGCTATGTGCAGATGGTGTCCTCCACGCTCAATCAGGAAAACGCCTTTCTTCTCAGCGAGGCGACGATGCTGATCGACCAGATCCCCGATCTCGTCGGTACCGTAGAGTACAACACGGTGGCCTATTCGCTTGCCAACACCGGCGAGGTCGTCCGCGCGGAAGACTACTACCGGCGAGCAATCAACTTCGCCAAAAGCGCATCCGAGCTGACCATGGCACAACGCAGTTTCGCCTCGTTCCTGTTCAACCGTGGCCGCTTCGATGAGGCGCGGGCGCTCTATAAGGAGGCCCTCAGCCATCTGCCTGCGAGCGACCCCATGACACATCAGACCAGTGGCTACACGCTCCAGGGCTGGGCGTGGAACGAGGCGAATTTCGGGCACAATGCCGAGGGGGCCGAGCGGCTCTTTGATCGCGCCCAGGAACAATTCCAGGCCGTCGAGAATCCAATGTTGCGTGGCCAGCTCCTTGCCGCGCTCGGCGCGGCGCGTCACGGTGTGCCGGTTTCGGGGCCCAATCTGGCCAGCGGTTTGCGGCAGTGGATAAAGAAATCGACGACCTAGTTGTCGATCCTCCTAATTCGTGTCAGAAATTATCCTAAGGAAGCTCTGAATAATTCAAGTTAATGAATTACATGGCACTCATGTCAATGGCCATGTCATCTGGCAAGACAAACTAAGGCTACGGGGCCTTGTCTTGCAATCAAGTCTGACGGCCGAGAAGTAATGATTAAAGTGTCAAAAGTTCTACGGCTTTTTCTCATTCATCTGTCCCATCAAGCGCGACGCCATCCACCCCATCAGAATCACGCCCAGCCCGAGTACACTCCAAAGCATCCATTTCTTCCACGGAAACGGGTCTGGGGGCCGCGCCAGTCGGGCATCTCCACCCAGTGCGGTTGGCGAACCCAAATGGATTGACTGCGCCTGAATGCCCCCTTTGCCATCGCCGCCCATCATTAATGTAGCGATCGGGACTTCGCCGGACTTAACGCCTTCGGCACCGAACGCGAGTTGGAATGGCCCGCGGCCGCGCGCTAAAAATAATATTTGATCGGCGAGCCAGCCGACTTTTAAGCTTGGATTGTCTTTGCCCAAACCGCCACCCTGCTGTGCTATGCGCATCATCCAATGGCGGCGGCCATCGCGATTGATTTGAATGTCGTCGCTGTTGAATTGGCGGCCACTTTGAGTAATGCGATATGCCGTCGTTTGCGCGACGGATTGCCAGGCTTCCTTTTCATTTCCGCGTGCGAGCAGTTCCGCTTGAATCAGCGTATTCATTTGCGGTAGCTCGACATGAATACGATCAATCGGAACCAGAGCGCCGACGTCGAATTCGTATTCGCCGGGTTTATTAGCAACAGGTTTCCCAGCGATCGTTGACCAAGTGCGCGGCGCCTCAGTGCTGATGTCAGCCGGAATCGCCAATACACGCGTTAGCTCGGGAAGGGTTGCTTCGCTTTCGCTTGAAGAAGAACTGCTGATTCGCAAATAGATGATTGGCATCGGTGTAAATTTTATGCGCCGCTGATCGAGCAGGTGATCGCCGAATTTCATACGCGTGATCGGCGCGTCCTTTGCCAAGGTTCGCCAGGTTGCGAGATCGTCGCTGGATTCGACGGTCACGCTGCCGACATAATTCACGATGCTTTCGCTCCACTGCAATTCGATTTCTTTCACCGCCGGCCCGACTTTGTTACCGTCGAGCAGATAGCCGACGAGTTTGTTTTGCCCCGTCACACCGGAGCGATTGCTGAGATTAATGACCGTGCCCTGGCTGTCGCGCTTGATCTGCAAATCCAAATCGCCAAGCTTGCTTTGCGCCGACGCGTAAACGGGAAAACGCGGTAACTCGATCGGTTCGCTTTTCACGCTCAGCGAACCCGCCGAACGGGTAACGACATGCGGCACCACTTCGCCATCGGCGTTGAAAACCCGAACGTCGCGCAAATCGGCGTGACGGATTATTTTGTAAACATCGAGCGGAACGCTGACTTTATATACGCCGTCCTTACCGTCTGTTTGCAACGCCATGCCATAGGCAAAATCCGCGGGCTTCAACGGCGCATCGGCAGCGAACGCTACGACCGAAACAATATTGGCGAGCAGCGGCAAGACTATTTTTCTCATGCGACTTTTTCCTCACGCTTCGGCGGCACCGGCGAGAAATAACCGATTGCCAGTAGCAACAACGCGACGCCGATGAAGGACACGATTCGCGTTAATCCGCCGATATTGGAAATATCGATCGTGAACAATTTCAACACGACCACGCCCATCAGCGCGGCGCCGATTAGCCACAAGGTACGCAGACTTTTTCGCGTCGCGTAAACCATCACGCACAGCGCCAGCACGCTCCAAAAAATCGAGAGCGATGTCTGCGCCAAGGTCGAGCGCCACATGGAATCAAAGTTGAACGCAATGCCGGCCCAAAAATGGAGAGTTCGCACCAACATCGCGTTGACCCAGATGAATGCCAACACCGCAATGGCACCCATTGTTGCCGCTTTCGGCACGCCTTGCCACAGGCCCCATCCTTCGCTGCGCACTTTGAGCAGCCAACGAATCATCACCAAAAACGCGAAGCATTGCGCAAGGTCGAGGGGATTGAGCAACGGCACGTACGGCAGCGGCGCGGGATTGCCGTCGCTTAAAAAACTCGACGCCAGCGACCACAACGCGACGAAAACCACCAGCGGCGCACAGCCGAAGAAAACGTAATCTTGCCAATGACGCAGCACGGGCCACGCGATGCGCTTGCCTTGGGTGACCAAAAGCAAGACCACACCGGCCGGTACGATTAACCAGGCGATCAATGGCCAGGTTCCCGCGCCCGCAACGACGCGATCGATTTGCCAGGCGACTTCCCACGTTGCTAAGGCCGTGATCAACCACAACGTCAGCGAATGCAATTTGCTCGTCGGCATCGAAGAATCGTAACGCTTCAATATCCAGTAGTACGCGGCTATCGCGATCGGCCAAGCGATGATGCCGAGATTGCCAAGCGGATGTCCGGCCGAGAAAATATCAAGCGCGGCAAATGCAGCCAACACGGCGATTAAACCAAGCGCCGGCCATTTCGCAATCGGCCAATCGAAGCGCCGCTCGATCAGCGCAAACGCAATAGCCGTCGCCGCGACAAAAATTGTCGCGAGATTAAACCCAGTATGGGAATTGAAATAGCGATCGATTTCCGCCACACCACCGCCCAACCACCATAACAATCCCCAGACAAAAAGCGCGATGGCTGCGAGGGGTTCAAACGCCTTGCGTTCGCTGACGCGATGGCTCAGATACCACGAGCTAAACAACCCCGCTCCCGCGATAAACACCGTGCCGAGATATTGGCTGTTCAGCAACGGGATTTGCGTGGCCTTCGCACTCCAACCGTCGATGAACGCGACGCCTGCCGCGAACTGCAGCACGGTTCCGAACGCGCGCGCGAGCCACCGTGATTGACGTGCGCCGATCCAAAGGATTGCTGCGCCTTCCAATGCCCATGTTGCGGCAGTCCAGCGGCCATCCAGCGCCAACGGAATCGCCAGCGTGCCGAACAACACACCTAACGCGAGAAAAGCTTCGACGAGCAATCGTTGGGTTTCTTGTTTGCGTCGGTACAAGACCATTGCGACAGCGAGATAAAACAAACTCAACGCCAACGCAGAAAATGCCAGCGCATATTCGTAATGGCGTACCAAGCCGGTTTGCAATCCGAATGCGACCAGCGGCGTGCCAAACACCAACGTGCCGTCTACGTAACCTTTGAGCTGCGGCGTTTGACGGAACGAAAACAGAATCGCAATCGCGACGTAGAACAAGAAAAATAAAATCAGAAACGGTTCGGTTGACGCGAAAAATTCCGGACGATATTTCATCACGCCCCACGCGGTGCTAATGGCGAAGGTGAACGCGAAGCCCAGCACGTTGAGTGGCCGCCACGCTTTGTACCAAGCGATGGCGAGAATGCCGACATTCAAAATCGCGTAGTAGCTAAACAACATGACATGGCTGCCCTGCCCGGTCGACGTCAATATCGGCGCGAGAAAACCGCCGCTGATGCCGAGAATCACTAACGCCAGCGAATCCTGTTTTATCGCCAAGATTGCCGAGAATGCGACGATGCCGAGCAACAAGAAAAATGCGCCGCCCGCTGGCAGCAATTGATACAGACGCATCGCCGCAAAAATGGTGAGATATAGAACGCCGATGCCAGCGCCTTGCAAAATCAGGCCATAGTTAGTTTTGGAATGCCGCAATCGCCAACCGAACACCAGTAACGCAATGCCGCCGAGCGCCACGCCGAGCATGCGAAATTCAATCGGTACTTGAGTATGTTCCGCCGCGTATTTCAACAAAAACGCGACGCCGAAAAACAATACGACTGCGCCGACTTTCACCATCACGTTACCGGTGGTGAAATAGTTTTTGATGAAGCCGAGTGCGCGATCCTCCAACGGCACACGGCGCTTCACACTACCGAGAGATTGCGACAACGCAGGCGCAATGTTTTCGCTTATTTCCAACGGCATGGCTGGAAGGCGCTCTGGTATTGGCTCTTCAGGCACTATCGTCTGCAAGGCAGGCTGCGCTTGGCTCATGGCCGGGACGACTTCTGGCGCCGGCGCGGCGGGAGTTTCAATTTCCGCCGCACTTACGCGGCCGAAATCGCGGATGGCGGTCGGCGCGTTAATCGCAAGGTTATCGACGCGTCGCTTCAGCTCAGCGACCTGCGTCCGCAGCTTTAAAGTTTCACTTAGAAAAAATCCGATGACGGCGCCAACGACTACGCCTATGAAACTATCGCTCATCGCGCCGACAGCAATCGCGCCGATGATAATTAGAACGATATGCATTGCGACTCCCCGCTAGTCTCTATTTGCTGTCATTCCCGCGCAGGCGGGAATCCATTTGGCCTGTCAAAGTCAACATGGATTCCCGCCTGCGCGGGAATGACAATCTGTATTTTTATGTTTTCGCCCACGAAGCTTATGGCGCGTTTAGCAATGTAAAAATCAAATCGCGCCCGCCGACCTCATCTTTTCAATCGCCGTTTCGTCATAACCAAGTTCGGCAAGTATGTCATGACTCTGCGCACCTAAGCCGGGAATCTCGCCCATGCGCGCCTCCATTCCCGCCAATTGGATCGGCGGCAGCAACGCCTCGATCGGCCCCGACGGCGTATTCACCGTGCGCTTACGATTCCTCGCCGCGTGTTGCGGATGGTTCCAAAACTCTTGCGGCGAATTCAATCGCGCATTGGCAATCTGCGCTTCATCGAGGCGTTCGAGCGCTTGCGCGGAAGTGAGCGACTGCAACACCTTATTAATGATCGGCTCAAGCTCGGCTTGATTTTGAATTCTCTTCGGGTTGGGCGTGAAACGCGGATCGCTCCCTAAGTCCGGTTGCTGCAACACCACGCGACAAAATTTATTCCATTCGCGCTCGTTCTGAATACCGAAGAACACCGTTTTCCCGTCGCCGCAATCGAACGGACCATAAGGAAAAATCACCGCATGCGCCGCGCCGCTGCGTGGTGGCGCCTTGCCGCTATAGGCCGCATAGTAGGCGGGATAACTCATCCATTCGCCGAGCGCTTCGAATAACGTCACCTCAAACGAGGTGCCTTTTCCAGTGCGCTCACGCTGATACAGCGCGGTCAAAATGCCGCTGAACGCGTACATGCCACCGGCAATATCGGCGACAGAAATGCCGGTTTTCGCCGGCTGATCCTTAGTGCCCGTCACGGAAACCACGCCCGTCTCACATTGCACAAGCAAGTCATAGGCCTTCTTATCGCCGTAGGGCCCATCGCGCCCATAGCCGGAGAGATCGCAAACAATCAAACGTGGATATTTTTGCGTCAATTCGGCCGCCGACAAACCCAGGCGATCCGACGCACCCGGCGCGAGATTTTGGATAAACACATCGGCCTTACTCAATAATTTATGGAATATTTTTTCGGCTTCTTCATGCTTTACATCAAGCGTCAAACTTTCCTTGCCGCGGTTCAGCCAAACAAAATGCGATGACTCGCCATTCACGGTTTTGTCATATGCCCGCGCAAAATCGCCCACTTCCGGACGTTCGATTTTGATCACGCGAGCGCCCAGGTCCGCGAGTTGACGAGTAGCGAACGGAACGGCGACGGCTTGTTCCAGCGCGATAACGGTGATGTCTTGTAATGGAAGCATTTTCTCGTGTTAATAATTGATTCGTTAGGAATGATAACGGTTCGGCGCTCGCGCGTGAAGCATGACAGATTTTCATTCGCGCCGGACATTGTCCCCACGACTTGCCCAACATTCATGTCGACCTGATTTCTTCATAACGCGTTCTATACTTAGGTAAAGAACAAGCAAGAAGGAATCGGATCATGGGCCTGATGCAAAGAATCTCAAACAAGGCACGGCTTGCTGCACTGTTACCGCTCGCAGCTCTTGGCGCGACGGGCCTCGCGTTTCTCGATCTGAAACAGCGGGAACTTATTTTCCGCCCTGCGAAACAATCTTGGGAAGGTATTGGCCAAACCGATCTCGCCTTTCAAGAGCACTGGATTCCGGTTAACCAAGGCGCTGCTGACAACACGAATATTCATGCGATGTGGCTTCCCGCTACATGTGCCGACGCGTCGGCGATTCTTTTTCTGCACGGCGCTTGCTGGAATTTAAGTTGGCATGTCGAACGCATCCGAAAGTGGCATGCAATGGGTTTCTCCGTGCTCGGCATCGACTATCGCGGCTTCGGCCAAAGCCCCGGCGATTTACCGACTGAAGCCGGTGTTTACCAAGACGCGCAGCGCGGTTGGGAACATTTACGCCAGCTCGCGCCCTATGCCTCGCAGCGCATGATCTACGGCCACTCCCTCGGCGGCGCAATCGCGATCGAACTTGCAACCCGCTATCGGGATATGGATGCGGTCATCGTCGAATCGACGTTTACGTCGATTCGCGATATGGCTAGAGTTCAAGCGAAGGCCGCGCGCTGGCTGCCGGTTGGCGCGATTTTGAATCATCGCTTTGATTCGATCGCTAAGGTCGGGAAATTAGATACGCCGATTTTGTTTTTGCATGGCACCGCCGACGAAGTCGTGCCCCATCGCATGAGCGAAGCGCTTTACGCAGCGGCGCCAGCGCCGAAAGAGCTAGTCTTGTTTCCGGAATTGGGTCACAGCAATATTCCGATGGAATCATTTCCGCGTTATCAATTGGCCGTGCAGCAATTCGTCGACAAGGTCGTGCGAACGTAGCGCCCAGTCTGCGTGGGAAATTCGGGTCGAATTGAAAAAAGGGCGCCGTCGACGCCGCGGGAAATGCCATGAGAGCCACTATCCATGCGCTTCTTCAGTGCATCGATTGTGCATGAAATTAGCCTCGCGTCGTGATGTATTCTTGCGTTGAGAATAGGCGCAATGTCCACACTTCTTAGCACGCGAAACAAATCAATGCAGCGTGTTGCTGGGTGGCTCGACTTGTTCGGGTAATTCCGGATGAACCACGTCGCCCACGCCGTCGGCGAATAACGGCGCGCCACAATCGTTGCAATACTCCGGTTCGAAACGCTCGCTCAGTTTGTCGATTTGCGTGACATCGTTGGCGCGCAAACAAGCTTCGATCTCAAGCACCGCCAAGGTTTCGTCCTCTTGGTCGAACAACGGCCAGACAACGCCGTGCAGAACATCGTTCGAATTCTTTTGCGTGAATCCCACTCGGATCTCATCGACGTGGGTCTCGCCAAAACCCGAGATGATGGCGCGTAATTCGCTGCTAGGAATCTTAAGCGTGCTACTTAAAAACGTCACTGCCGCGTGCAAGGTAATCGGGCGAATGCGACGGTCGGTCTCCCGCGCATTGGCGAAATATGAATCCGGCAACAACGATTCGAATTGGCATCCAGGCATCAGCCCCGCGAGCGCCGCGGGCGCGAGTGCTTCCCAGCGCTCTTGGCAATAGGCGCGCCCCCGATGACCGTCCCATTCTTGCCAGCAAAAACTCGGCTGTCCTGCCCGCGCCGCAATTGCGCCCACGATAAATCGGGCGTCGGCCGGCAACTGCGGCGGCTCGGCCGTGACCTTTGGAATCCACTCAAGTTGCACATCGTCAATTGCCGCGACACCGAGCTTGCGCGCCATTTCGCGTAACGCCGAAAATTTTTGCGGCAATTGTTCGATGCTAAATAGATACGGCGATAAGCTCAAATGCGCCGACGGCGCGAGAATCTGCTCGCGTACCATTGCCGCGACCGGCACTAACTGGCTCGGCGTAATGGCGCCAAACGGAATGGTGTATTTCGAACTCGCTATGAGCGGCACAACGATCAGCGTGACATCCCAAGTTTCGTTTTGATGAACCATGACGACACGTTCGGCGATGGCCTCCACCATTTCGATCAATTCTTCGTAACCATTTTCATGGGTTTGATCAAGCTGATCCAATGCGTTTTCAATCACGCTATCGCGCTTCGCATCGGCGAGCTGCGTAAGCGCGACGACCAACGAATCTTCCCAGAAACGATCTTCACCAAAACTGCGCGAACTGGCCAATCCCAGTGCGAGGGCGATGAGTTTTTCGCTATCGCGGGTGAGGCGAGGCTTAGTGGGTTTTCTGGAGCGTTTCATGTGACTTCAATTCTCAATAACATTGAAATCATACCCGTATCGCAAGCATAATCCTAGAAACGGTCTGCCGTTCACCACCAATATGATTAAGAAAATTCAATTCACCGGTGTTATCCCCATTCTCGCCACGCCGTTTGGCGAACGAGAAAACTTAGATCTTGATTCGTTCGAACGCATGATTCAATTCATGGCGTCGCTCGGCGTCGAAGGTGTGACGATTTTGGGCGTGCTCGGCGAATCGAATCGTTTACTCGACCACGAGCGCGAGGCGCTGATAAAAGCAGCGGTGCGCGCCGCCGACGGCAAACTTCCCATCATCGTCGGCGCGAGCCACAGCGGCACGCTGGCAGCCCTACACTTGAGTCAGATGGCCGAATCGCTGGGCGCTGACGCCGTCATGATTACGCCGCATAGCGAACCGACGCCGAATGATCAACGTGTGTTCGACTATTTTCAGCGCATTGCGACCGGACTACGCATTCCAATCGTCGCGCAAGATCACCCGGCATCAACGCAAGTCCATATGTCGGTGCCGCTGCTATTGCGCTTGATCAATGAGATTCCGAATATCGCGTGCATTAAAGAAGAAGCCATGCCGACGCCACCTAAGATCAGCGCGTTACTGTCCGGCATGAAAGAACGAAAGGTCCCGATTCTGACTGGTTTGGGTGCGTTATATGGTGCATTCGATTTAGCCCGTGGAGCAAATGGCTTCAACACGGGCTTCGCTTTTCCCGAAGTATTGCAAGCGATGGTAAGCGCGGCACAATCGGGCAGCAGCGCGAGAATGAATGACCTGTATCAGCGCTACCTACGGCTCATCGTATTTGAACAGCAGCCGGGCGTTGCGATCCGCAAAGAAATTCTACGTTTACGCGGACTGATCGCAACCAACCAAGTACGCCATCCCGGCACGCGAATCGATTCGGCGACTCAAGCGCAATTGCAATCTTTGCTCGCAGCCACATTTGGCAACGCCGATATTTCCAAACCTATTCACATTGCCTAACTTGCGCTGCTCGCAGCAACAAACTCATCTTTGCTGATCAACTCAAGCTTTACTTTGGCGACACCGCGGCGAAACATGCCGAGTTCGCGGGCGGCTTTGATCGATAAATCAATAATTGCCCGAGAACGCGGTGGCAGACGATCGTTAATCCTCACTGCGACACTGCGCTGATTACGCAAATTGGTCACACGCACGTAGCTGCCCAGCTTTAAGCGACGATGGGCGGCCGTCATTGCGTTTATATCAAATCGCTCGCCAGTTGCCGTTCTCAATCCATGCAGACTCTTGTGGTAATAGGTTGCGCGACCGACCTGGGTAAACGGCGCCTTTACTGTCGCATCTCTTGCGACCTCCGGCGACGGCGGACTTACACCGTCAGCGACTGCCCATGGCGCAATCAACAAGGCCAAAAAAACAATCGTTAACTTGCGGCAAACAAATTCCATAATTGATTCCCGAGTGTGAGGCCGCGTTGCGAGCTGCCTGTATTGGCGCTGCCGATGCCGCCCGCGGACCATGAACCGCCGACATTCTTGCTCCCACATTCACATGTCATCCTGAGCAACGCGAAGGATCTGCTTTTACGGCCGTAAAAAGCCGATCCTTCACGGAGTTTACCCTCGAGCGTAGCGAAGGGTTCAGGATGACATGTTAAAGGGATAATCCTGGCAACGTTCATGGAAAGATGGCAACTATGGCAAAATTACGAGTTGCCTCGGTTCGAATTTATTTTGATCTACTTTTTATGCATAACCCTAGCACAAAAATCGCCCTGACATGAGTTCGGCGCCGATGAGTCCGTTACGCAAGGCGGTACTTGCGCTCGCCGTGTTATCGTTCATTTGGGGATATAACTGGGTGACAATGAAGCAAGCGATGCTCGACGCGGGGCCGTTGAATTTTTCTGCTTTTCGTTTTGGTCTCGGCGGATTGGCACTGATTCCCGTCATTATTTTTCTGAAACATTCGTTTGGAATTCCGCGCAGCGAATGGCGCACCTTGGCATGGCTCAGCCTGCTGCTGGTTGTCAATTTTGGTTTTGTGATGACCGCGTTAATCGTCGGCGGCGCAGGAAAAATCAGCGTACTGGTCTACACCATGCCGTTCTGGGCGCTTGTCTTGGCGCGGTTCATGCTGCACGAACGTTTGAAACGCTGGCAATGGTTGGCCGTCGCCGTTGCCTTTATTGGCCAGGTCGTGCTGATTGATCCGTGGCATCAACACGGCAGCATTTTATCCAGTGTGCTTGCGGTGTTGGCCGGCATGTTTTGGGCGGCGAGCGTAATTGTCGTGAAAGAAATGCAGCGACGTGAAAACGTGCCGATGATTACGCTGACGTTTTGGCAAATCTCAATTGCGGCCGCTGGATTTTTCGTGGCGGGACTATTCATTCCACAAAAAGCGATCACCTGGACGCCGCTGCTGGTCTGGTGCATTTTTTATAGCGGCATTATCAGTACGTCGGTCGCATGGTTGTTGTTTTATTTCGCGCTAAAACGCATGCCGGCAGGCCTCGCCGGACTGAGTACGTTGGCAACACCGGTTTTAGGCGTCATGGCGGCGTGGGCCATATTAGGTGAACGACCCACCTCGATTGAGGCAATTGGTATGATGTTAATCGGCGTAGCGCTTGCCTCGCTGGCACTCGTTCCGGTATTGCTCAAGCGCGTCGCGGCTTCATAAATTTCGATTCATTTTTTATTTTAAACGTTAAACATGCGCCTAACTTCCATTAATTTTGAAAGCCGCGAACAAGCGGCCGTCGTCACACCTTCGGGTTTAGTGCCGGTCGCTCACATTAATTCTCAGTTAAAAAAATCGTGGCCGATCGATATGCTCGGGTTGATTGAGCAAGGGATCGATAACGTTCTTGCCGATGACGCTGCGAAGATCAAAACTACGATTAGCCGGACAAGCGTAAAACTCGCGCCGCTGTATCGTCGCCCAAGAAAAATCTGGGGCATTGGCTTGAATTATCTCGATCACGCCAAAGACCTCAATGCGCCCTACCCCACCGCGCCCGCATCGTTCATGAAAAACGACAACACCATCATCGGCCCCGGCGATGTCATTGAACTGCCACCGCAGTCGGAACGCGTCACGGCGGAAGCGGAACTGGGGCTGATTATCGGCCGCACTTGCCGCGCCGTTTCCGAAAAAGATGCCGTGAGTTATTTGGCGGGTTATTGCCTCATTATCGACATGACCGCCGAAGATATTCTGCAGATCAATCCTCGGTTTTTAACCCGCTCGAAAAATTTCGATACGTTCTTTTCTTTTGGGCCCGAACTCATCACCCCGGACGAAGTGCCCGACGTGCTCGGCCTCACCGTCGGCACCTACAACAACGGCAAACTGCATCGCGAAAACCAAGTTCGCAACATGGCCTTTCCGCCCGATTACTTGGTGTCGTTTCACTCGCACGTCGCAACGCTCTATCCCGGTGACATCATCAGCACCGGCACGCCCGGCGCGGTCGTTATCAACGCCGGCGATGTCACAGAATGCCGCATCGGCGGTTTGGGTACGTTGAGCAATCCCGTTGCCAAACGCGATTGGTAATATGCGCATTGTCGTTTTCGCGCTGCTGGTGTTGTGTGTTGCATGCAGCAAAACGCCACACCTCACGAAACTGCCGAACGATGCCGTCATTCTTGCCTTCGGCGACAGCCTCACGTTCGGCACCGGCGCGACACCGGAAACGAGTTATCCCGCCGTGCTGGAAAAATTGATCGGTCGTCGCGTTGTCGGCGCTGGCGTACCAGGCGAAATTACTGCCGAAGGTTTGGAACGCTTGCCCGATGTCCTCGAAGAAGAACAGCCCAAGCTAATGATCCTGTGCCATGGCGGCAACGACTTGTTGCGAAAAACTGGCGAAGATAAGGCGGAAGCGAATTTGCGCGCCATGATCGCGCTGGCGAAAGCCAAAGGCATTCAAGTGCTGATGGTGGCCGTGCCGAAACCCGGCCTCACCTTAGTAACGCCGGCGTACTACGAAAAAATCGCGGAAGAATTGAAGTTACCGATCGAGACCGGCGTTCTGCGCAGCATTCTGACCTCGTCGAGTTTGAAATCGGATCAAGTGCATCCGAACGCGGCGGGCTATCGAAAAATGGCCGAGGCAATTGCCAAATTATTGAAAGCAGCAAAAGCGATTTAAGCCAATGCCCGGAAAGCCGCTCCCTGCTTGCCTGTCAGCCATGCGTAGGGCATGAAGCAATATCCATGCGGCGCCTGGCAAGCACTGATTTAAGGCCACTGAACGCTACGGGATCACACAACACGCCAACATGACGGCGAGCAAACCTTGGATATCGACGTCTCGTTAGCCATAGCATCGCGCGTGGAGTAAAGCGGATTTCGGGCTGTGGTTACTGTCGTAACGGAATGATTCAGAATTTACACGACGCCCAAATTAGGAATTATTGTGCGACAATAGGTAGGACCGCGAACCCTCGCGGTATAAGCAAAAACAAAGAATGCTGAGCTAAATCTCTGGCATTCACTCCGGAGTGATGAAAAATGAATACAAAACTTACGCTCGGCCGTGTTATTTTGACGCTGTTGTCAGCTTTTCCATTCCTGTTGTTGCTTCCCATTTCCGCTGACGCGATTCCGCTGAAGATCAATGTGGCGGCCAGCCAAGTTCAATACACGCCGCCACCTAACTTCTGTGCATTCGATCCGATTGGAGGATCAATTTGCTCTCCACAACCGGCCACCCAAAGGTTCTCAATTGAAGGAAACATCGATTTGGAAGTTATACCTGAGCATTTTGAGTTCGGCTCGGGATTTCCAGCTATCGATAGAGACCTATTGAAGTTAAGAACTAGCGCTTTGCTCTCTGGCGCGACTGCGCAAGGTTTTTTCTTGGACGGCCCATTCGGTGCGCTAGGACTAATGTCGGGCGTGAATTTTTATGTTTCGGATAACCTCTGCTTTCTCTTCGTCGGGCCGGGATCTTGTAGTGGATGGAACGTGGGGGTGCGAACGGGCTCAGGGGGCACGTGGGACGGACAGACCCTTGAATGGGAAGGCTTCCAAACTAATGGCTACATGGTTGGCGTTGGCGATTTTACCTTCTCAATTCAGGCTACCGTAGCGACAGTTTCAGAGCCGGGAACATTTTTGCTACTAATATTCGCAATCGCATTACTATCTACAGGTCGGTTTTCTAAGACTTTAGGCAAAATCAAACGTAGCAAATAGAGTTTAACCCAGCAAGCCCAGACCGGAATCAGCGAAGCATATTCCGGAATTACGTATCGTAATGCTTGACTACCGCTGTAGGCGTGTCGCAGTGCAGGCTTGGCGATAAAGACATCGGTGAGCGATGATTGCCACAAGCCGATAAATCACGGCTACCGGTAAATTGTTTAACCTCGCCTATGGCTGCGACCACCGCACTGGCGCTGATCGGGCCTTTTGCTCCACATTCCTTATATCGCCCCTAAGTTCACGTGCAAACTTTGACGAATTTTCGGTCACGCTAAGGCAGTTAACTTTTATGACAACGCGCACACAAACCCGTCACAAAAGCGCCGATTCCAAAGGCCGAGTATCGCTCGGCGGTCATTTTGCGAATCGTGCCGTTATTGTCGAACACCGCAGCGATGACGAAGTCGTCGTTCGGCTGGCGCGGGTGATCGCGGAGGGCGAAGCATGGCTTTACGAGAATCCAAAAGCCCTGGCGTTAGTGCGGCGTGGCCTTGACGATGCCCGCAAAGGCAATGTAACGAAGAAGGCGCCAGACCTGAAAGCCGCGGCGAAACTTGCCAAGCTGCTTGAAGATTAATGCCGTTCACGCTGGTCTGGCTCGAGGAATCGGCGAGCAGCTTCCAGGCGCTTGAAGCGGCTGCGCGTAAGTCGCTTGAGAACCGCCAGCGGTCTAAAAAAGCAAAGGCCTCGAAGCAAGAGGGTCTTTTCAAACAAGTCTTGAAATGCATCGAACTGCTGCAAGACAATCCTCGCCACCCCGGCCTGAACACGCACGAATACGATTCGATCGAGAATCCTTACGATCCCGCCACTAAGGTCTTTGAAGCCTATGTTCAAAATCCCACGCCCGGTGCTTATCGCGTCTTTTGGTGCTACGGTCCGAGTAAGAATCAGATCACGATTATCGCCATCACGCCACATCCTTGACCATGTGAGCATAGTTGCGCCTGCTTTTGATCGGATCCTACGCAGGACGATATGAAGCTTAGGTTTGCGGCTCTGTGAATGATCAATTGGTCGTATCTGGGCGTCCAATCAACAGGTCAGTAGCGCTGGCCGAGCGGTGTGCAGCATTGCGCGTTGCCGCATTGTCCCTTGCGGCGTTGCTCCGCGCTCTTCCGGCCACCGCATGCTAAATCTTCGGAGCCCCACGCTGAGGGAGATTCTCAACATCCGATTCGCTTGCGTATCGCGATCGTTGATCATTTTGGGAGCGTACATCAACCCCCTAGGCGTAAGTTAACTACAAGTTTAGGATTGCTTGAAAATCCGCGTCGAGACTATATTTTCGGCTTTTCTTCGCCGGGTCGGTGATCACGATAAAGCCGCTCTCCACCCATCCCACCATCAAATTACGCGCGGTGCGCTCGGAGAGGCCAAACAAGCTGGCGACATCGCGGCTGGTGATGGCGTGGCTCTCGCGGAATAGTTCCAAGCCTTTGCGTTGGCGTGGGTCAAGCCGACGCAAAGCCGAGGAGCGATCCTTTGCCCCGCTACCTGCCGCTTCTTGTGCGCGGCGTTTAACACTCTCAAAACTATCTGCCATCCCGTCGCAGAAGTATTCCACCCATTTCGTGATGTCGGCCTTGGCGCGGCCTTCGTAGTAATTATGCGATGGGCCGAGAGTCAGCGCCTCGTAATAGCGGCCCAGATTGCGGGCATAGTATTCTTCTAGCGAATACAATCCTTTCAGATCATAGCCGCCTAAATGCAGAATGAGCGTAGTTAGGAGCCGCGCTGTGCGGCCATTGCCATCGTAATATGGATGGATGGTGGCAAACTCATAGTGCGCAATTCCAGCACGAATGGGGCAGGGCAATTCCTTGCGTTCCGAGGTCGCGACCCATGCAACCATTTCTTCCATCAGCCGCGGCACGTCTTTGGCTTCCGGCGGCATATAGACAATGCCACGACTTCGGCTGTCGCGAATGACATTTTGGCCATCACGATAGGGGCTTGGCTTTACTTTTTTGCGCCCCCCCGCCATCACCAACGCGTGAAGGATTTGGATGTGAGATTCGGTGACGGTGCTTTGCGAAGCCGTTAGTTGTTCCAATTTTTCCAGGGCGGCGTAGTAGCCCAGTACTTCTTTTTCATCGCGTTCTCGTCCGGGAAAGTGCTTTTTGTCTTCGATCACTTTCGACACTTGTTCTTGTGTCAGCCGGTTACCCTCGATCATCGTCGAATAGTGGGTGGAGAATAGTCGTGCCGTTTCGCGCAGCGTTGCTAGCACGGACGGTGTTATCGGTGAATCCTGCACCGCTTGTTTAGCAGCCTCGATGCGCATTAAGCAACGGGCAACTTTTGCGGTGATGGTGAATTTCGGCAAAAATGGCATGGTTTATCGGCTGTTTCTAGGACGTGATTACTGCCGTTATTAAGCCGTTAAACTGCCGTTAAAGCAAGAGGTATTTCGAGGAGTACATTCCGGTGGCCTTGGACAGCGCTCTAAAAAGGCTAAGGCCGGGAAGCAGGAAGGCTTATTTTAGGAAGTACTGAAGTGCATTGAGCTACTGCAAACAAACCCACGCCACCCCAGTTCTCAATACGCACGAATACGATTTGATCGAAAATCCTTACGATCCTGCCACTAAGGTCTTTGAAGCTTACGTACAAAATCGTACGCCTGGTGCGTATCGTGTATTCTGGTGCTACGATCCGAATAAGAATCAGATCACGATTATCGCCATCACTCCACATCCATAGTGCGAATGTGATTGCGCCAGGCGAAAGGATGTGATGATCTTCGGATCATTTCGATGCTGTAGTCGGGACGCCAAAAAATCGCTTCGATTACTCAGGCGCTATTTATTAGGCGCTGTTGACGCATTCCCCGAAACCGACAGTGCCGCCAGGCTTTAAGCCGATGCCCGGAAAGCCGCGCCCTGCTTGCCTCGCAGCCATGCATAGGCCACGAAGCAATATCTATGCGGCACTTGGCACGCCGATTCAAGATTGTTAAATGCTTCGGGATCGTAACGTTCCAATATGACGGAGAACAAACTCTGGATATCAACGCTATTGAACATCAACGTGCCTGACCGCTAAAGCGGACTCAGTCAATACTCGCCGGTATCCAAGACATGCCTCACCAAGTGCGAATAGCCACACCAAGGAAGCATAAAAAAATAACATGAACCTTTATTGGTTCGGTGAAATGACGTAATTCCACTCACCATGGAAGCGGTCGCGGGCAATCCGGATTGCGGCGAACTGTGTGTCAGTCACCTTGATTCCCTTTTCGTATTGAGCGTCATCGATTTCAGCGCGCACTTTCAGTCCTTTGCGGGTAGTGGTGGCGGCGATCAGGTTGACGATGACCTCGTG
>JANOLP010000057.1:0-14949 GCA_031419835.1 Pseudomonadota bacterium
TATCAATATCGATCAACTGCGCGAGGGTTTCTGGAAATATTTTCCGCTCGGTTTAACGGTCGCGGTGCTGATGGTGATCGAGATGGGCATGGTGTTCGCCCACAAACGCTTTAGCTTAGAAAATCTGCCGACGCCCGCTTCCAAGCCCGCGGACTACAGCAATACGGCGGAGCTCGGCCGGGTGCTTTATACCGACTATGTCTATCCTTTTGAAATCGCTGCGGTGATTTTGTTGGTGGCCATCGTCGCCGCGATCGCGCTAACCCTGCGTCGGCGCAAAGAAACCAAGTACCAAAATCCGGCGGAGCAAGTTCGCGTCAAGCGCGCCGACCGGATTCGTATCGTCAAGATGCCGAGCTCGAACGCGAGCCAAGAACCATGATCTCGTTGTCCCATTATTTGATCCTCGGCGCGATCTTGTTCGCCATTAGCATCGTCGGCATTTTCTTGAATCGCAAAAACGTCATCATTTTGCTGATGGCCATCGAGTTAATGTTGCTGGCGGTGAATATGAATTTCATCGCGTTTTCCCATTATCTGAACGACATCGCCGGGCAGATTTTCGTGTTCTTTATTTTGACCGTTGCTGCGGCGGAATCCGCCATCGGCCTAGCGATACTGGTCGTGCTGTTCCGAAACATTAACACTATTAATGTCGATGACCTCGACCAGCTCAAGGGTTAAGCTAACGTGAAGCCCTTGCTCCTTATCATTCCGTTTGCGCCGCTGCTGGGCGCGATAATTGCCGGTTTCTTTGGCCGCGTAATCGGCCGCACCGCCAGCCATCGCATTACCATCGGCCTGTTGATCGTATCGTGCGTCGGCGCCTTCATGGTATTGCACGATGTGATGAATGGTTATCGCTTCAACGGCAGTCTCTATACCTGGATGATTAGCGACGGCATTCGTTTCGAAGTCGGATTCTTGATCGATGCGCTGTCGGCGATGATGATGGTCGTGGTGACATTCGTTTCGCTGATGGTGCATATCTACACCATCGGCTACATGGTCGAAGACCCAGGCTACTCGCGCTTCTTCAGCTATATCTCGCTGTTCACCTTCGCGATGTTGATGCTGGTGATGTCGAATAATTTCCTGCAGTTATTCTTTGGTTGGGAAGCGGTCGGCTTGGTTTCTTATTTGTTGATCGGATTTTGGTATACGCGACCGACGGCGATCTACGCCAACTTGAAAGCTTTCCTCGTCAACCGCGTTGGTGACTTTGGTTTCATCCTCGGCATTGGCCTGGTGCTCGCCTATTTCGGATCGATGGACTACGCCGAGGTGTTCAACCGCGCGCCGGAAATGGCGGGAAAAACCATCGAGTTATTTCCCAATATGCCGTGGATGTTGATGACGGTGATTTGCATTTTGTTATTCATCGGCGCGATGGGCAAGTCGGCGCAATTTCCGCTGCACGTTTGGCTGCCGGATTCGATGGAGGGCCCGACGCCGATCTCGGCGCTGATTCACGCGGCGACGATGGTGACCGCGGGCATCTTCATGGTCGCGCGCATGTCGCCGCTGTTCGAGATGTCCGACACGGCGTTGTCATTCGTACTGGTGATCGGCGCAATTACCGCGCTGTTCATGGGCTTTCTTGGTATTGTGCAGAACGACATTAAGCGCGTTGTTGCCTACTCGACGCTATCGCAACTAGGTTATATGACCGTTGCCCTCGGCGCTTCAGCCTATCAAGTCGCAATTTTCCATTTGATGACCCACGCGTTTTTCAAGGCATTGCTTTTCCTCGCCGCCGGTTCGGTGATCATGGGCATGCACCACGATCAAGACATCCGCAACATGGGCGGCCTGCGCAAATATATGAAGATCACTTGGCTCACTTCTCTAGTGGGTTCGCTTGCTCTGATCGGCACGCCATTCCTCTCGGGTTTCTATTCAAAAGACAGCATCATCGAAGCGGTCGCCCTGTCGGAAATTCCCGGTTCGGGTTTTGCGCATTTCGCGGTGCTGGCGGGTGTGTTCGTGACGGCGTTTTATTCGTTCCGCATGTACTTCTTGGTGTTCCACGGCAAGGAACGCTTTGGACATGGCAATGCCCATCACGATCACCACGATGATCAACACGGCCATGGCGGCACGCCCCATGAATCGCCCTGGGTGGTGACCTTGCCGCTCATCGCCCTCGCTATTCCATCTTTGTTGATCGGTTTCTTCGCGATCGCGCCACTCGAATTCGGTGGTTTTTTTGCAGAAGCAATCAAGATTGCACCGGAACACAAAGCGATGGAAGAGATGGCGAAAGAATTCCATGGCCCGGTGGCGATGGCCATGCATTCTTTATCGACGTTGCCGCTTTGGCTTGCAGTTGCTGGGGTCGCACTTTCGTGGTTTTTCTATTTGAAGCGCCCTGACATACCGGCAAAAATTAAATCAACATTTTCCGCAGTACATCGCCTGCTGGAAAATAAGTATGGCTTTGACACGTTCAACGATTGGTTTTTCGCCGGCGGCGCGCGCGGCTTGGGTCGCGGCCTGTGGCGCATCGGCGATGTCGGCATTATCGACGGCTTTGTCAATGGCGTCGCGAAATTAATCGGCTGGATCGCAAGCTGGGTGCGCCGCTATCAGACCGGATTCATCTATCACTATGCGTTCACGATGATCATCGGCGTGTTCGGATTCCTTTCATTGTTTTGGTTTCACTACCTTAAAAACTAACAAGAATGCCGCAAGCGTTTTCATATCTTAGCTGGGCTATTTGGCTACCGATCGTCGCGGGGCTCTTGGTTCTCGTGGTCGGCGAAAAGAGTCGCGGTGAGACTGCGAAATGGATCGCGCTGGCCGGGGCTGTGCTTGGATTTCTCGTCACGTTGCCGCTGTATCGCGACTTTAGGCTCGACACCAGTGCTATGCAATTCGTCGAATTGGTGCCGTGGATTTCCAGCTTGAACATTAACTATCACCTCGGTGTTGACGGTATTTCCGTTTGGTTCGTGTTGCTAAATAGTTTTATGACGATATTGGTTGTCATTGCCGCTTGGGTCGTCGTGGAAAAGAAAGTCGCGCAATATCTTGCGGCGTTCCTGATCATGTCGGGCTTGATCAATGGCTCGTTTGTCGCGCTTGATGCCATTTTGTTTTACGTGTTCTTTGAGGCGACGCTGATACCGATGTATCTGATCATCGGCGTGTGGGGTGGCCCAAATCGAATCTACGCGGCGATTAAATTTTTCCTCTACACCTTGCTCGGCTCGCTGTTAATGCTTGCGGCGTTCATCTATTTGTATTTTCAAGCAGGCCAGAGTTTCGATATTCTCAAGTTTCACAAGACGGCCCTGGCGCTGCAGCCGCAGATACTCATCTTCATTGCGTTTTTCCTTTCGTTCGCGGTGAAGGTTCCAATGTGGCCGGTGCACACCTGGCTACCCGACGCCCACGTCGAAGCGCCTACCGGCGGCTCGGTGATCTTGGCTGCGATTACGCTCAAGCTCGGCGCGTACGGATTTTTGAGATTTAGTCTGCCGATCGTGCCGGACGGGAGTCATGTCGCCGCGCCGTATGTGATTGCGCTGTCACTGGTCGCTGTGGTCTACATCGGCCTCGTCGCTTTGGTGCAAGCCGATATGAAAAAGCTCATCGCCTATTCGTCGATTGCCCACATGGGGTTTGTCACCCTTGGCATTTTCATTTTCAACGTGCTCGGGGTTGAAGGTGCGTTAGTGCAAATGATTTCCCATGGCTTTATTTCCGCAGCGATGTTCCTGTGCGTCGGCGTGATGTACGACCGCGTGCATTCGCGTCAGATCGCCGATTATGGCGGCGTTGTGAACACCATGCCGATCTTTGCGTCGTTCTTTATGTTGTTCGCAATGGCGAATGCCGGTTTGCCCGGCACCAGCGGTTTCGTCGGTGAGTTCATGGTCATACTAGGGGCAATCAAGGTTAATTTTTGGTACGCATTTTTGGCCGCGACCACACTCATCTTCGGTGCGGCATACACGTTATGGATGTATAAACGCGTGGTGTTCGGCCCGGTTGCCAACGATCACGTGGCAAAGCTGAAAGACATCGGCGGACGCGAGTTTATTTTTCTCGCGTTGTTGGCCGTTGCGGTATTGTTCATGGGCCTTTATCCGAAGCCATTTACCGACGTGATGCACACGTCGGTGACCGAGTTGCTCAATCACGTAGCGCAGAAGAAGTTCTAGATGATGACGCTTAATCTATTTCCTGCGTACCCCGAGATTTTCCTGATCTCGGCGATCTCGATCATATTGGTGTTGGATTTATTCATCTCCGATGGCAAGCGCTCGATCACCTATCTGCTGACACAAATTGCGTTGCTTGGGACGATCATGATCTTGGTGATGACGACTCAGTCGACGCCGGTGTTGACGTTCCACGATATGTTCGTCGACGACTTCATGGCAGACACGCTGAAAATCATGTGCTGCTTCGCATTGTCGGTCTTGTTGGTCTTGAGTCGAGAATATCTGATTGCGCGCGGCTTGTTCAGCGGTGAATTTTTTATTCTGATTCTGTTCGCGCTGCTCGGCATGATGGTGATGATTTCCGCGCACAGCTTCCTGACGCTTTATCTCGGATTGGAATTGCTCACCCTATCGTCTTACGCGCTCGTGGCATTGCAGCGGGATTCCGCGCGGGCGACGGAAGCGGCGATGAAGTATTTCGTGCTCGGTGCACTGGCCTCCGGCTTGTTGCTGTACGGCATGTCGATGTTGTACGGCGCGACTGGAACGCTTGATATCGCCCAAGTTTCCCGCGCCGTGCAACACGGCATCACGGGCGACAAAACTGTTCTGGTTTTCGGTTTGGTGTTTATCGTCGCGGGGCTGGCGTTCAAATTAGGCGCGGTGCCATTTCACATGTGGATCCCCGATGTCTATCATGGCGCGCCGACGGCGGTAACCCTGTTCATCGCTTCGGCACCGAAGATCGCCGCGTTCGCATTTTTTATGCGCTTGCTCGTGACTGGCCTCGGGCCGTTGGTTGCCGATTGGCGCGACATGCTAATCATTCTTGCGGTATTGTCGATCGGCGTTGGCAATATCGCCGCAATTGCCCAGACAAATCTCAAGCGCATGCTCGCCTACTCGACGATTTCCCATATGGGATTTCTGCTGCTGGGAATTCTTGCGGGTAGCAAAAATGGCTATAGCGCATCGATGTTCTACATCATCACCTACGTGCTAACCAATCTCGGCGCATTCGGCATGATGATGCTGTTATCGCGCGCCGGATTCGAGGCCGAGAATATCGAAGATTTTAAAGGACTGAACCAGCGCAATTCGTGGTACGCATTTTTGATGTTGCTGATCGTGCTGTCGCTTGCGGGCTTGCCGCCCATGGTTGGTTTTTTCGCCAAACTGGCCGTGCTACAGGCCGTGCTGCAAGCGGGATACGTTTGGATCGTTGTTGTTGCGGTGATGTTTTCGTTGGTTGGCGCCTTCTACTATTTGCGGGTGGTGAAGGTGATGTATTTCGATACCGCAACCGATGTTTCTCTGATTCGACCGGAATCCGATATGTGGCTGATGCTTAGCGCCAACGGTATTGCCGTGCTTGCTCTCGGTATTTTCTCGCAACCGCTCCTCGCGCTGTGCGCTTACGCGATCAATCGCTCGCTTTAACGGCTTGCCAATGAGCGAGTCGGATAACGACTATACCGAACACGCGGTTTCCTCTACCACGGTGTATCAAGGTGCGTTGCTACACGTTAAGGAAGACCGTGTCACGTTGCCCAACGGCCAGCCCGCTAAGCGCGAGTACATCGTGCATCAGGGGGCGGTACTCATAATTCCGCTGCTAGACGAGAACACCGTTATTCTAGAGCGACAATATCGCTATCCCGTGCGCCAGCATTGTATCGAATTGCCCGCTGGAAAAAAGGAACGCGGCGAAGCGCCGTTACTCACCGCGCAGCGCGAACTCAAAGAAGAAACCGGCTACGAGGCGAACGATTGGCAATCGCTCGGTAGCTTGTTGCCGAGCATCGGTTATGCGGACGAAGAGATCGAATTTTTCGTCGCGCGCGATTTGCGCTTTACCGGCATCGAGCGAGACGAAGGTGAATTCTTAGACGTACTGACGTTGCCGTTAAGCGAAGCAATCGCGTGGATTATTTCGGGCAAGATTAAAGATGTCAAAACCATTGCCGGATTGTTTTGGGCGAAGCATTTGATTGGATAGTAGTGCCTTGAAACGGCAATACCGGTGCGGCTCACAGGCATGGTATTGCCACGAGGCAACATCCATGCGGCTTCTGGCACAGGTTTTATTTTCAGAATTGTCATTGCGAGGAGCAACGCGACGAAGCAATCTCGCTTTTAGGTTTCAAAAAACGTGAGTGACGACCAGATTACTTAGTCGCGTTGCTCCTTTCCATGAACCTGATTTGACCGGTGTTTGTAGTAATGACGACGGCCCCTCACCCCCCACCCCTCCCCAAAAGGGGCGAGGGGACTACTCTCCCTCTCCCGCTCCGCGGGAGAGGGTCGGGGTGAGGGGGGAACTTAGGTTTGAGACCTTTGCAGTTCATGGCCCATGAGCCGTATCGGCCCCGCCGATACAGGCAGCTCGCAAAGACTCAAAATTTAGTAGCCGTCATCTGATTCGAAATCGACCTCGGATCGCGCTTTCCCCAACGACCGCTCGCTTGCGCCAAATAAAACTCGCCCAACGCGCGGTTGAAGGCATCCGGTTCTTCGATGTTCAACGTGTGGCCCGTGCGCGGCATGACGACTAAGGCCGACGACATGATCTGACGCTTCAGAAATATCGACGCTTCTAAGCACGCTTCGTCTTCATCGCCAGTAACGATCAACGTCGGCACTTCAATTTTCGCGATCGAATCCTTTAATTCCCACAATGATGGGCGTTGCGCTTGGACGCCGCGTTGCGTCAGCGCCGAACCCTGTGGAGAATGCTCTGCCAGTTGGTCGGTGAATTCGCGCCACGCACGCGCATCTTTGTTCTGCAATTGCACTCGCGCCGGGCCGAGGGAGTATTGCTCGGCGAGGTACTTTCCGCCGTGCAGCTCGATATTATTTGCGACCTCTTCCGACTCAAGCCGAAAACGCGTTTTTTGCGACGGCTCGGAACCGTAGCCGCAGCCGGCAATCACCAACGACAACGCGCGGTGCGGATAGATAATACCAACATGCACGGTTGCGAATCCACCCATCGATAAGCCGACGATATGCGCTTTGTCGATTTGCAAATGATCCAGCATGGCGATCACATCATCGCGCGCGTGTTCTTGCGAATAGGCGCGCGGATCACTTGGCACATCCGACGGCGGATAACCGCGCGCGCCGTAGGCGATGCAACGAAAGTAGCGCGAAAAAAATCGTACTTGCGGTTCCCAGCTGCGGTGATCGCCGGCAAATTCGTGAACGAATAGAATCGGCGCGCCGCTACCGGTTTCCTCAAAATAAAGTTTCGTTCCGTCACGCGCGCTTGCGTAGGCCATCGTTTATTTCCAGTAATTGGGAATTTGAGCGATTGGTTTTTCGATGACTTCTTCCAGCCAAAGTTTTGCACGCTCGCGATGCTTTTGCTGCGAAACTGCATCCTCGCGCTGTTTTGCGAAAACATATCCTGCTTCATTATCGAGTGCGACAAGGATCAAGCGTTCATAAATAAACTGTCGTTCGCGATCGTTGTTCGCTTGGAATTTCGGGTCCTTACTCAACTCCGCGCGAATGCGCCGTGTCATGACTTCCATTTCGACTTGAGAAGGGCCGTTGCCCTTCGAGTAAACGTTATAGGTGAGCGACACAAAAAACGCATAGGCGCGAGCGATGTCATTTGATTCCCAGCGGCGATTATTCGCATGAATTTTGTATTTCTCGAGATAGGCGACAGCTTTCTGTTTGCTCTTCGCCGCGTCTTTCGGATCCTTTTCCTGTTTCGCGTACCACTCCGGCGCGATCATCGACGCCCCGGTTTTGAACGTCGTCGGGCAGCCTGCTGGTGTTTTTTCGCATGGCAGGTTGCCCGCTTCATTTTCTTTCGCTGGCGGTGTCGTTGGCTTTTTAATTTCCGTTTGTGTCGGGGGTGGTAGCGCTGGTTTGGCTGCCTTCTTCAACGTGTCCTCAAGCTTCACTTGGGCGAAACCAGGCACCGAGACAGCGAACGCCAACATGATCGAAAATAGTTTTGCTGAAGTGTCGACGAATAACTTCACGAATTTACGTCCTATTTTCCGCTGAAGCGTGGCGCGCGCTTTTCCAAAAACGCGCGACGGCCTTCGGCATAATCCTCGCTCTTAAAGCACGCCTCATAGAGGGCTTGTACCTTCGCCATATCGCGCTCATGACTCGGCCGAGCAACTTCGCGTATCGCAAATTTTGCTGCGGCCAAGGTCATCGGCGCATTGGCTGTAATCTGCGCGCAGTAACTCGCAAAACCCTGATCGAAACTTTCTTTGGGAAATACTGCAGTGACGAAACTAATCGCTTTTGCTTCAGCCGCGCTCAATTTGCGCGCCGAGAAAAACAAATCACACGCGTTGCTTGGCCCGATCACTTGCACCATGCGCTCGATGCCGCCGAATTCATAGCCGAGGCCGAGCTTTCCGGCGGGCATGAGAAAAACCGCGTCGTCGGAACAAAAGCGTAAATCGCAATCTAACGCGAGCGCCAATCCGCCGCCGACACAGGCCCCGCGAATTTTCGCGACCAAGGGCTTGGGAAAGTCTAACAACGCGGTGGTTGAATGTTTTAAGGTCTCGTTGTATTGCACCAACGCTTCGCCTTGGCTGCGCTTTTCGCCGAATTGCGAGATATCGGCGCCCGCCGCAAAATGTTCGCCTTCACCAGTGAGCACGACCATGCGGATCTCCGGATCATCGGCGAAACCGGACAATAGTCGCGGAAAATCGCGCCACATTTCGAAGGAAAGCGCATTGCGTTTTGACGGGTTCGAGATCACGATCCAACCGATCGCGCCTTCTTTGCGCGCGACGAGTTGACCGATTTTTGCGGTATCGTTCATTGAATAATTTTTCGTTCGCGAAATTGATCGATTTGCGTGCCAGTGTAGCCTAACTCGCTAAGAATCGCGGCGCTATGTTGGCCGAGTTCCGGTGTGGCGGATTTGATTGACGCTGGCGTGCGCGATAGGTTAATCGGTTGATTAACCAGTTTGATTTCTCCCAGTTTCGGATGGTCCACACTGGCCGCGCATTGCAGATGCCGGACCTGGGGATCTGCAAATACTTCGTCCATCGAATAAATCGGTCCGCATGGAACCCCGGCGGCGTTCAGTTTTGCGACCAAGTTTGCACTGGTAAATTGCCTGCTGGATCGGTTAATTTCCTCGTTAAGCGCGACCCGGTTTTCGGAACGCTTGGCCTCCGAATCAAAGCGTGGATCGTTAAGCAAATCATCGCGATCGATCGCTTTGCAAAGCCGTTTCCAGTTGCCATCCCCCGAGGCGGCGATATTGATATGTCCGTCGATCGTTTTGTACACCGACGTCGGCATGCTCGTTGGATGATCGTTGCCCGCTTGTTTCGGGATTTCGCCGCTCATCAAATAGCGCGCGGCCTGAAAATCGTTCATCGCGATTTGTGATTGCAGCAGCGAGGTTTGGACCCATTGTCCCTCGCCGGAAGTTTCACGTTCCAGCAACGCAACCATGATGCCGAGCGCCGCGTACAGTCCGGCGCTGGAGTCGGCCACGGCAATACCGGCGCGTACCGGGCCTTGGCCCGGCAAACCGGTGATGGCCATTAAGCCGCCCATGCCTTGCGCGATTTGATCAAAGCCGGGACGATCGGCGTAAGGCCCGTCTTGGCCGAAACCGGAAATACTGGCGAGGATGATGCGCGGGTTAAACTTTTTCAGGGATTCGTAGTCGATACCTAAGCGAACTTTGACGTCAGGCCGATAGTTCTCGACAACGATGTCGGCGGTTGCCGCGAGTTTTTTGAATATGTCGAGGCCCTCGGCAGTCTTTAGATTTAACGCAATCGAGCGTTTGTTGCGATGCAGATTTTGAAAATCCGAACCAAGGCGCGGACCGCCCATATTCTCATTCGGATCAACCCCCGGCGGCGATTCGATTTTTATGACATCGGCGCCAAAGTCAGCGAACATGCGCACACAGGTCGGCCCGGCGCGAACGCGGGTGAGATCGAGAACTCGTAGTTTTTGCAGTGCGGCTGGCGACATGGCAGGATCTAAGGACGGGACAGCCGTATTATCGCTGAGCGGGGATCATCGTTCAATACGAATTGGCTGCGCGGCGGCTCACTTCGTCAGGAAATGAGCGTTCAGAAAGACTTACAATGTCCACCATATCAATTTCAGAGGAGCATTCATGAATCATTCCAAGGTACTCGGGAGTTTCGCCGTCGCCGTTATGTTGTTGGTATTGCAAGGTTGCGCCGGACTCACGGCTAACACGATTGCCGAAGGCGCCGATAAACATCTCGGCTTGAAAGGCCACGATCCGGTCGCCTATTTCACCGACGCGAAGCACATGCTCGGCGACGCTAATATCAATACCGAGTTCGAAGGCGTTACCTATCGCTTTGTCAGCGAAGACCATAAGAAAATGTTCACGGAAAACCCGAGCCGATTTGCACCGCAGTATGGTGGATTTTGTGCTAACGGCATCGTCTACGGTATTCCCTGGGGCGGCGATCCCGATACCTGGCGCATCGTCAACGATCGTTTATTCATCTTCGGTGGCGAAGGATCCAAGCGCTATTGGTCGATGGACGAAAAGCGTAACCTCGACCTCGGCGACCAATATTGGCGCGACGAGGTACAGGGATCGACGCCGGTTATTCAGCGCTATAAACGCCTGGTGTTTCGCGTGCCGCATTACAAAACCGGCAAAGAACTCGAGTCCGAATGGCAGGCAAAACAGGGAAAAGGCTAATGGGCCTATTCAAACTGCAATTTGAAGACGACAGCCAGGCTTGGAGTGACGTGAAAAATGCGCAAGGTGAAGTCATCACTTTCGACGACGAAAGCAAAGCCCGCGCAAAACTCGAGGAACTTTATCCCGTGGAAGTAAAGCTGGAGCGCTATCAGTCGGGGCCGAAACGCACGCGGGTTATCGCGATTTGGGCGGATGAGGATTAGGCAACGTTTGATGTCGCAAACGGCGGATGACGGTTCTAATGTTTCCACCATCCATTGCCGTGTCATTCCCGCGAAAGCGGGAATCTAGTGTCTTTCGAAAACGACACTGGGTCCCCGCCTTCGCGGGGATGACAAAATTGAGAGGCCCAATGGATTCCCGCCTGCGCGGGAATGACACGGCGGCTTTTTCAATTTTACCGGCAAGCACGGCGCAAAAAATTCGCCATGCCACGTCCCGCACTCCCCTTGCCTCGTTGTAAAGCATGCCTGAAGACCCGCACCCCGCTTGCCTCTCAGGGCATACTACTTAATCCACTGAATCTCCTTTGCGGTCTGATCGCCAACCATAGTCTCGTGTAAACCGCGCGGCATCGCTGCGGTATTGGGACTTAAGGGAATGCGTCCGCCCATGATTTCCGCCCAGCGCTGCGGGTAGAGTTGTTCGGCATCCGGTTCGGCGTAGCCTTCCGGGTGCAAAGGCTGATTAGTGCGCGGATCGTATTTGTCCTGGGCGCCGACGGTGTGCAGCAGTTCGTGGGTGATCACGACGTTATTGCGCGCCTCGAATTTCTTATTGGCATAATTGTTGACGATACCCATCATTCCCTGTTCCAGCCCGACTGAATTAGGTACGACTTCGTGGGTCGCCGGGTCGAAAAAACGCACGAAAAGTCGAATGTGGGGGCTGGCGCCCGTCGTGTTATCGGCGCGATAGGCCCAATAGCGAAACCGCAAGCTCCACAGGATATTTTGTAGGATATTGCCGCCGGGTGGCGGCGCGGGCGGTTGGCTGGTCACTTCAGGGGCGAGCACGAGATTAATCGGTTTTCCATAGCTAAGCGCGACGTTGTAACGCTTGGCTTCCTCGTCCAGATAATCGGCGATCGGCTCGAAAGCGCTTACCTTTAGTTGGGAAATATACGCTTGGGTATTCGAGCTGCTATCGCCATTGATGGGGTAAACCGCGACCCGCAGCGGATAGCGCCAATCGGCAACGCGCGCCTTCGCGCGCCAGGTACTTAAACCGACGGTGGCGAGGATGAACAACAGAATGAAGATGCGTAGGCGACGGAACACAGCGGGTCGTTATTCGGATTTTGCCGGGACACTCGGAATTGTCTATGAAAATAGGTGTTGCATCCAGCGCAGAATTTTTAATGTTGCTGTTTTTTTCAGCGCGAATGCATTGACAAGCGCTTCTTGACTCGGCATCCTCCGAGATGAGCATTGATTAGTAGGACGCGTAAGCGTTAATCTTTTGAGAGTGACTCTACATTAAAGGAGGATTTAAAAATGGCAACTGCCAAGAAGCCCGCTGCAAAGAAACCTGCTGTAAAGAAACCCGCCGCCGCCAAAAAGCCGGCAGCCAAAAAACCTGCCGCAAAACCCGCAGCCAAACCCGCCGCCAAACCCGCCGCAAAGAAACCCGCGGTGAAAAAAGCTGCCCCGGCGAAAAAACCCGCCGTCAAGAAAGCCGCTGCGCCGAAAAAACCGGCGGTCAAGCGCAAGCCCAATGCGGCATTCATGAAAGCAATGAACCTCAGCGCAGCCCTTGGCGCTGTTATCGGCAGTGCTCCGGCACCGCGGACGGAAGTAACCAAGAAAATCTGGGCTTATATCAAGAAGAACGGACTGCAAGATGCTGCTAACAAGCGCATGATTAATGCGGACGACAAGCTAAAAGCTGTCTTCGGCGGCAAGAAGCAAGTGTCGATGTTCGAGATGACCAAACTGGTTAGCGCGCACCTGAGCTAATTCGTTTCCTAAGCACGAAAGAACGGCTGGGCAAGTCCCGGCCGTTTTTTTATGGCGCGAGTCGTGAGATGTTCCAAATGCCGCTCGTGTCGCGGCGATAGAGCAGACGATCGTGTAAGCGGCTGCGCCGTCCCTGCCAAAACTCAATCGATTCCGGCGTGACCCGGTAGCCGCCCCAAAACGGCGGCAACGGCACGTCATCCTTAAAGCGTTCGCTTGTTGTTGCGAACGCCTGCTCCAACCACTCGCGGCTGGGAATGGTCTGACTTTGCGGGGATGCCCACGCGCCGATACGGCTTAACAGCGGGCGCTTATTGAAATATTCGGTTGATTCTTCCTCGCTGACTTTCTCGATGGGGCCTTCGATGCGTACCTGCCGTTCCAGTTCAACCCAATGAAATACCAACGCAGCATGCGGATTGGCCGCGAGTTCCTGGCCTTTGCTGCTTTCGTAATTGGTAAAGAAAGCCAAGCCTCGCGCATCCACCGCCTTGAGCAATACTATCCGCGCCGCTGGACGTCCGCCGGCGCTGATGGTGGCTAAGGTCATCGCGGTCGGTTCGGGTAATTCCCCGACAATGGCCTCGTTCAGCCATTTATCGAACTGCACAATCGGATCACGATTGATGTCCTGCTCATCGAGCGTTGCGAACTTGTAGTCGTTGCGCATGTCGGCGATAGACATGGCCTAGAGCGAATCCAAAAATTTCAGTAAGGCCTGGCGATCGGCTTTGGGCATGTTAAGAAACGCCTCGCGCGAAAATTTCGCCTCGCCGTCGTGCCATAAAATTGCCTCGCCAGCGTTTCGCGCGCGCCCATCATGCAGTAAATCCGTTTGGCCGCTTACGATTTTGGCCAGACCCAATCCCCATAACGGGGGTGTGCGCCACTCGCTGCCCTCGGCGGCGAAATCGTCGCGGCCATCCGATAGTGCTTCGCCCATATCGTGCAGCAGCAAATCCGTATACGGGCGAATGACTTGTTGAGCGATTTCCGGAATCGGTTGATAGTCTCCGGTGTTAAGTTCCGGCACGTGGCACACGGCGCAGGCCGCGGCTTTAAACAACTGCGCACCACGTTTCGCTTCCGCGTCGTCGATATTGCGTCGCGCCGGCACGGCACCGCCGCGCAGATAAAAAAGCAAAGGCACGAACTGATTCGACGGCAGCTCCGGATGCGCAGCGGAACTTGCCGCGAGGCAGCCGTGTTGCGCGTCGGCACAATTTTTGTTGGGGAATAGTTCGGAGGTGACGCCCAAGTCTTCGCTGAAGGCCGCCATGATTTGCTGGGCCAAAGTCGGGTGGCCCGCCTTGAGACCAAAGCGGCCAATAGCGGTGCGTTTTTCCGCCAAATCCCAGACGCGGTTTGCTTTGCCCTTAATACCGTGGGGTTTGGCGGCGCGCTCAAGGCCTTCCAGGGTGGAATCGGGAACCGCCTCCAGCAATCCCATGCCGATCAACGGCTGTGCCATGCGCGGCGACACGAGCACGCCTGGCGCCAGCGGGCCGTAGCGGAGTTGATCGACACGATAGCTCGGTACGCGCAAGCTGACCGATTCTCCGTCGGCGAACGTTACCGGCTTTTCCTGCCAATCGATAAAGACTTCGCCTTCGCCCGGGACGTCGGTTTCGAATCCCATGAAATTGAGTTGATGGCCGTAGCGCGGTTCGGGTTTCGGCGCGCCGGTCGCGTCTTTGCCTGGCACGCTCACGCGCAGCAATAGCGTCCGAATCGGCTCGTCTGCCTTAGTCGGCACGGCGCCCCGGCCACTGTTTAAGTGACAACTCTGGCAAGCATCCGCGTTCGATAACGGACCGCGGCCCCACACGCCGCCGGGCAAAAACGGCATCATCCATTTCTGCACCAGGGAATCGAAGCCATCGATGAAATGCAGACGACGCTTCTCGTCGGGAAAATCGATGGTTTGGCGATAGGCGTTGGCGTCTTGCACGAAGGTCGTAAACCGGCCACCGGAAAGCGCCTCGGGAGACGGCTCAGCGGCGATTGTTGCGTAACTAATTGGCAAGAGTGTGAGTGCCGCGATGAGATTAGGTCGTTTCATTTTTTTAGCCGTGCATTGCCAAGAGGCTCGCCGATATTGGATCGCAGC
>JANOLP010000058.1:0-21953 GCA_031419835.1 Pseudomonadota bacterium
GCCGATGAAACAGCATGCGGGCGATGCGGCAATTCCGATCGTCAACGTTGGCGATGCGGTTCTGAAAGGCCAGTTGATTGGAAAGCCTGCATCGAAACTGTCGGCGGCTATCCACGCGCCGACCTCCGGAATCGTTAAGGCGATTGAGCACCACTTAGTCCCGAGCGCCGACGGGCACCGCGATCTGTGCATCACCATTGATGTCGACGGCAACGATCAAGCCGTTGCTTTCGCGCCGTTTCGATGTGAGCAGAAAACCCGTGAAGAAATCCTCGACCATCTGCAAGCCATGGGGGTGGTCGGTCTGGGCGGCGCGGTGTTTCCCAGCGCCGCAAAGCTCATGGCCGATCATGGCAAGCCGATTCACACGCTGATCATCAATGGCTCGGAATGCGAACCTTATATTAGTTGTGATTCGATGTTGATGCGTGAACGGCCTGACGATGTGATCCGCGGCGTGGCGTTACTCCAGCATCTATGCGGTGCACGCGACGTAATCATTGCGATTGAAGACAACAAACAGGAAGCTATCGCGGCGATGGATGCGGCTGCAAAAAAGCACGGCGGCGGTTTTCAAATTGTCGCATTGCCGACCGTGTATCCCTCGGGCGGCGCAAAGCAGCTCATCAAATTGCTAACCGATATCGAAGTCCCCGGCGGGCAACATGCGCCGGAATTTGGCGTGCAATGTTTCAATAGCGGTACCGCCTATAGCATATTCCGTGCGATCGATTTCGGCGAGCCGGTGATGACGCGCATCATCACCGTCACCGGCAACGTGCGCACGCCGCAAAATTACGAAGCGTGTTTGGGCATGTCGTTCCAGGATCTGCTCGATTTAGCCGTCGAGGAAAGTGACACCGATGGGCACATCGTCGGTGGTCCGCTGATGGGTTATCGCATCGAATCGGCCGACATGCCTTTGGTAAAAGCCGCCAATTGCATCATCGCCACATCGAAAAAATTATTTCCACCCACCGCACCGGCCTTACCGTGTATCCGATGTGGCCAATGCGTCGAAGCTTGCCCAGCCGATCTGTTGCCGCACGACATGTACTGGTATGCCAAGGCGAAAAATCTCGATCGCGCGGCGGACTATTCCGTGCGTGACTGCATCGAATGCGGTGCCTGCAATTACGTCTGCCCAAGCCGCATACCGCTGTCCCAATATTTCAAACAAGCAAAAGTCGAGCTCGCCCAGCGAGATCGCGCGAAAACGTTTGCGGATACCTCGCTACAGCGCTATGAGCGGCGCGAAGAACGACTCGCTCGTCTACAAAACGAGAAAGAGAATTCGCGCGCATCTGATTCGTCGTTGGACGAAAACGCCTCCGAGCAACCCGAAACAGATCTCAAAAGCGCCGCAGTACTAGCCGCCCTTGCGCGAGCACGGGCGCGACGCGCGAGCCACGGCGACGCCTCGTCATGAAAACCACTGCGATCACGGGCAAGCTTTCGGTCACCAAGGTGATGTTCAAAGTGATGCTCGGTTTAATGCCGGGCATCATCGCCTACGTTTACTACTTTGGCCCCGCAATTTTAGTTTCGCTCGCGATCGCCAGCGTCACCGCACTCGTTGCTGAAACCATTCTGCTCGTCGTTCGCCGCAAACCGGTTTGGCCGTTCGTAAGCGACCTGAGCGCGCTGCTCACCGCTTGGCTGCTTGCGCTTTCCATGCCACCCCTATCGCCCTGGTGGCTCACGTTCACCGCAACGCTGTTCGCGATCGTTATCGCTAAACATATTTTCGGCGGTCTCGGCTACAACCCATTCAACCCCGCAATGGCGGGTTTCGCCGCAGCGTTGATTGCGTTTCCCTCGCCGATGAGCCACTGGTCGCCGCCGAACGAAATCGCTTCAACCCGCGTTGAGTTTCGCGATCAACTCAATCACATCTTCCCGGAATTCGCCAACAAGCGTTTCGTCATCGACGCCGAATCCATGGCGACGCCGCTCGATACGCTCAAGGTTCACGTTAGCACCAAAGAAAAGATCCCCGACTTTACCTCGTATATTCCAATCTTCGGCAAACTCGCAGGCAAAGGCACGGAAATGATCGCCCTCGCCTATTTGCTTGGCGGTTTATTTTTGTGGCAGCAACGCCTAATCACCTGGCATTTACCCATCGCATTTTTAGCGGTGATGGCAGGCATGGCGGAATTCTTTCATTTAATCGATCCGAGCAAACACGCGAGCACGATGTTTCATTTATTCGGCGGCGCGACCATGCTCGGCGCGTTCTTCATCATCACCGATCCAGTGTCAGCGGCAACTACGCCAAAGGGTAAACTAATTTTTGCCGCCGGCGCCGCATTTCTAACTTTCGTCATTCGCGTCTTCGGTGGCTATCCCGATGGTGTTGCGTTTGCGGTATTGTTCATGAATATGTGTGTACCGCTGATCGATGCCTATACCATCCCGCCCGTATTCGGACACAAGCCGAACAAGTCAGCTATGGAGTCAACACGTTGAAACTACTTCCCGCTTTCAATAAACGCAATGCACTTATCCTCGCGGGCGTCATCGCGTTGGGCCTCGCGATCCTTACACCGATTAACTCCCTTACGCGCGAAATCATCATCAAGCGCGAAGAAGAAGAAAAAATGCGCGTGATCGGACAAATATTGCCGGCCGAGTTATACGACAATCGCCTACTACGCGATAGCGTAAAAGTATTACCCGATCAAGAATTACTCCAAACCCGTCATCGCAGTGTCGCCTACCGCGCACGCCTACAAGGCAAGCCCAGTGCCGTCATATTCGAAATGACCGCGCCGGATGGCTACAGTGGCAACATTTTTCTAATCATCGCCGTAAAAGAAGATGGTGCTGTAGCGGGCGTCCGCGTTCTCAACCACGAAGAAACACCTGGCCTCGGCGACTACATCGAAATCGCCAAGAGCAATTGGATCAAAATTTTCGGCGGTGCATCGCTAAAAAATACCAGCGACGTGCGCTGGGAAGTGCGAAAAGATAGCGGGCGATTTGACTTTGTCGCGCGGGCAACGCTATCCGCGCGAGCGATTGTACATGCGGTGCATCGGGCACTGAAGTATTACGAAGCACACAAGGAAGAGTTATTCCGGGAAACGTAATGCCGCCGCGGCAACGAGGGCTCGCCGTTATACGATGTATTGCCGGAGAGCCGGTATCCATGCGGCATCCGGATCATTGATATACAAGACTTCGCCGCCCACGTAGCCATTCGTTCATAAGCAGACTTGCAATCACAATTAATCCACCGACCAACGCTAAATCACTCGGCCGCTCGCCCACACCCCACCATACCCAAAGCGGCGCGAGGATGCTTTCCAGCAATCCGATTAAGCTGATTTCGGCCGCCGTTAAATGCGGCGTGGCACGCACGAACAAAATACAGCCGATTGCAAGTTGCACTACGCCCATTAGCGCCAGTAATGTGAGATCGTGTCGCGATGCTTGAAACGGCCACGCCAGCGGCAGGGTCAACAGTGCGGAAATAAAACTACCGATGAGTACAGCCATGACCATATCCGCTTGCGCGTGGCTTTTTCGCAGAATGACGACGTTGATGCCGTAGGCGATCGGCACGAATAACGCGACGAGATTTCCAATCATGCGCCCTGACCCGAGCGATTCGATGAACATCAACATCATGCCGATGAGTGCGCCGGTCATTGCGATCCAGGTACTCGCTGAGGGGCGCTCGCGGAGGAAAATCCATGCCGCGAGTGCTGCCATGAACGGTGCAAGGCAGACGATGGCCTGGGTATTAGCGACGGTCGTTAGCGTTAGTGCCAGCAGAAAAAACGTGATCATCGTCGCGAACATCACGCCCGACACAATACCGCTCCAGCCGACGCGACGCAGTTCCAAGAAGCTGCCGCGCCCATGCGTTATGCCAAGCCAGATCGTCAAAAATACGAAGCTGAAAGCCGAGCGCCAGAACACGACTTCCCAATTATTGTTCACACTGGTGTTGCGCACGATGATGCCGGAGAGGCTCCAACAAATGCTGGCGCCGACCATCAAAATGACGCCGAGTGTGCGTTGATTCATAGATCTATTGTCATCGTGCCAGCAAGCGCGTGGATTGTAGTTCGTGGCAGTGCATGCCTGAAAAGACGCATGGATATTGACTCTTCCGGCATCACATTTTTTTGACTAGACGATATTGTTTATCTGATGGTGGATCCGCTTTGCTTGATCCACCCTACAAAGTTGTCATTGCGAGGAGCGAAGCGACGAAGCAATCTCGTATTTCTGGCATAAAAATCGAGATTGCTTCGTCGTCAAAAGCACTCCTCGCAAAGACAGTTTGCGAAATCAAGAAACCTAGTAAACCGCGCGCCCGCCGGTGATATCGAATACACCACCGGTGGTGAAGGAGCAGTCGCCGGACGATAACCACGCCGCCATCGCGGCAATTTCTTTCACGTCGACAAAGCGCCCCATTGGGATCTTCGACAACATAAAATCGATATGCTGCTGGGAAATTTGTTTAAAAATATCCGTCTTCGCCGCGGCCGGCGTGATGCAATTCACCATGATGCCGTGGGTGGCGAGTTCTTTGCCGAGCGATTTCGTCAGAGCGATCACGCCCGCTTTCGCCGCGCTATAAGCGGACGCATTAGCGTTACCTTCTTTGCCGGCGATCGATGCGATATTCACGATGCGTCCGTAACCGCGCTTCATCATGCCGGGCACCAAGGCGCGGCAACATAAGAATGGCCCGACCAAATCGATCTCGACTACTTTGCGAAAATCCGCCGGCGAATACTCCCAGAGCTTGACCGTCGGACCGGCGATGCCGGCGTTGTTGACTAATATATCGACGGCGCCGATTTGCTTTTCCGTCGCGGCCAATGCGGCGTCCACCTGGGCCTCGTTGGTCATATCCATTTTTTCCGAAACGACTTTTCCGAGTGCGCTTAATTCCCTCACAGCCTGCACCAACGCATCGGCATCCATATCCCACAGCGCGACCTTCGCGCCCGATTGCAATAAACGCTCCGCAATCGCATAGCCAATGCCGCGTGCGCCGCCGGTGACAATCGCGGTTTTTCCCGCTAGATCAATTTGGTTCATGTTTTGCTTCCGAGTTGGTTGGAATTATGATTGACGTGATTATATCGAACAACGCAATCCTTTTACTCGAGCGGCAATTTTCTATTCAGGCTGGCCCTCACCCCTACCCCTCTCCCAGTGGGAGAGGGGATATTCTCCCTTCCCCCTGGGAGAAGGGCTGGGGATGAGGGCACATCTCGGTTAGGACCCCCTAACTAATTACGCCTGCGGCTCGCGCGCACGACACCCGAGACATTTCGAACACTTTGCAACACCAGTTGTAGTTTCGCCAAATCCGCAATCTCGACAGTAAACAACATCGTCGCATCGGCGCCGCGCGTCAGCGTATTTGCCGCCGTTACGTTCACGTGCTCGCGTGCCATCGCGTCCGAAATATCGCGCAACAATCCACTCCGATCATCGGCTTCAATGGCGATGTCGACGGCGAATGGCCCAGACACATTGCGGCCCCAATCAGCAGGCATCATGCGCTCGCGCCGCTCGTCGTCCAACCGCAGAATATTGCCGCAATTAGCACGATGCACCATTACGCCGCGCGATTTGGTGACGAATCCAACAATCGCTTCCGGTGGCGCCGGCTTGCAACATTTCGCCATCACCGTCGCAATGTTGTTGACGCCCAGCACCAAAATACCGCTCGATGTCGAGAGCGCTTTCGCGCTATGCGTGATACTGGACTCCGGCACTTCCGCAACTTCGCTTGCGAACACCAGTTGAATTTGCCGAGTGTTTATCTCACCATGGCCAATCGCGGCGAACAACTCATTCACGCCCGGAAAAGAAAGTTTCGCCGCGACTTCCTCTAACGCCATGCCAGTTTTCCCGGCGCGCTGCATTTCCTTTTCCAGCACCGTACGGCCATTGGCGATTGCGGCAGTCAGTTCCTGATGATTAAACCATTGCCGCACCTTCGCCATGCCACGGTGGCTGGCGAGATAGCCCAGATTCGGATTGAGCCAATCACGACTTGGTCCGCCCTGCTTCGCAGAAATAATGTCGACGTGCTGTGCGTTTTGCAAAATGTAGTTCAGCGGCACGATCGCGCCATCGACCTTCGCGCCGCGGCAGCGATGGCCCAGATCGGTGTGAACGTGATAGGCAAAATCCACCGGCGTCGCGCCGCGCGGCAGATCGATCACTTGCCCCTGCGGCGTTAACACATAAACACTGTCTTGAAATAATTCGACCGAACGCTTCTGGCTAATTTCGTCGCGCCAATTCAACACCTGTCGCAACCACGCGATCTTCGCGTCGTATTTGCGATCGCCCTTGCCACCTTCCTTGTAGCGCCAATGGGCGGCAACGCCGAACTCCGATTCGCGATGCATCTCGTGGGTGCGGATCTGCACTTCAAGCGTGCGGCCTTCCGGACCCATGACGGCCGTATGTAACGAACGGTAGTTGTTGCCTTTCGGATGTGCGATGTAATCGTCAAACTCACCGGGGACCGGCTGCCAAAGATTATGAACAACGCCGAGCGCGGTGTAGCAATCGCGAACATCGTTGGTCAACACCCGTAGCGCGCGAACATCGTAAAGCTCATCGAACGCGAGCTTTTTCTCCTGCATTTTTTTGTAGATACTATAGATATGCTTTGGCCGGCCAAACACATCGGCGCGCAAACCTTCCGCTTGAATCGCCTCGCGTAACAACTTACCGACATGCTCAATATAGCTTTCACGATCGCCGCGCCGCTCGTCGAGCAAGCGCGCAACTTGCTGATAAATTTCCCGTTCCTGAAAGCGAAACGCGAGATCCTCAAGTTCCCATTTGAGTTGCCACACGCCGAGCCGATTTGCCAGCGGCGCATACAGATTCAACGTCAGCCGCGCCGCTTGGCGTTGCGCGCCCACTGCCCCATTAGTCAGCCCGCGCATCAAACCCACCTGCTCGGCGAGTTTGATCAACACCACGCGAATGTCTTGCGCCATTGCGAGTAACATTTTTCGCAGACTCTCCAATTGCTGCGCGCCGGGCGTTGCATTGTCATCGCTCAGAGACTCGATGGCGCGAATACGCTTTAAGCCATCGATCAAGCTCAACACATTTTCACCGAACTCGGATTCGATTCTGTCGCGATCCCAATTGGAAAACGCCGGCAGCAAAATCGCGCTGATGCTATCGGCATCGGCGTTAACTTCTGCCAGAACGTCCGCGGTCGCCGTTGCCGCCATTTGCCGCGGTGAAATATTTTCTGCTAACGCCGTCGACATTTGTTCTGCAAAACCCGCGATCGCGGACGAACCGTTACCGACTGCGCGGTAATGCGCGAGCCAACGCGGTTCACTTACGGATGGGGTAACCGACATAAAGGCTTGAATCGAGCTAAAAGAAACAGACTAAAGTATAACGCGCCAATAAAATCTATCGGCCGTACCAGTAGCGCTGATGTGTCTGCCGATAGCCTTGCGCGTGAACTCGATCGTCATCGAACCTAAATGTGACGGCGCCATCACGATCGCTACGAAACACCATTGCACCCGCCGCCGCGTAGCGATCGAGAATTTCATTTTTGGGATGGCCGAAACGATTGCGATAACCGGCGGAGACCATAATGAATTGCGGCTGTACGGCGCGCAAAAATTCATCACTCGACGATGTTTTGCTGCCGTGATGTGGCGCCAGCAAGACGTCGGACGCCAACGCCTCCCGCGACTGCCGTGTCAACTCGAATTCGCTTTCCTGTTCAATATCGGCGGGCAACAAAATACTGCCGAGGCGCGAACTGATTTTCAGCACGCAACCGCGATTATTGTCGCTCGTCGTCGCGACATTAATCCATGGGCCGGGATGTAGCATTTCGAAGCGCACGCCGCCCCATTGCCAATTTTGACCCGCGAAACACGGAACAAAACGCTTGGCGTTTATCGCGATTAGATGTTCCGTCGGCAAGCTTGCGGCGATCCAGTCGATTGGCATGCCATGCATCACCGACAACGCGCCACCGCTGTGATCGCTGTCCGCGTGGCTCACAATCATGCCATCCAAGCGTTGTATGCCGATCGCACGAAGATAAGGTACGACGACGCGATTGCCGCTGTCGGCTTCGCTATTAAATTTTGGGCCGGCGTCGTAGAGCAATGTGTGTTGCGCAGTTTGGACGACGACCGCCAACCCTTGGCCCACGTCCAGCGCGGTGACCCAAAACGCGTCGTCCCTTGGGCGCGGTGCGGACATTGTAAACAACGGCAGCATTCCCAAAACGCCGAGCCAGCGCGCGGGAAATCCGCGTGGCAACAACAACCAGCATGCGCCGATGATCCCCGCCACGACCGCCCAGGGTTGCGGCACCGCACCGAGCCATTGCCCGAACGGCACGTCCCGCGCGGCTTCCAGGCCATGCATGCCGAAGGCCAAGGTGTGGTGCGCACCCTGGAGCAATGCCTCGCAGCCCGGCAATAAGCCAAACAATGTGAGCGGAACAACCAGAAAACTGATCAACGGAATCGCGACGGCGTTGGCGAGCGGCGAGATAATCGATACTTGCTGAAACATGCTGATCAACAACGGCATGAGTCCAAGCGTAACGGCCCACTGAATGCGTCCGGCATTGAAAAGACGTTGGCGGGTTGTCGCGGCAATTCCTTGCGCGAGTTCGACGCTTCGGCTCGTCGTGACATAGAAAATTAACGCGACAGCGCCGAACGATAACCAAAATCCCGCCGCGTTGACTGCCCATGGATCGAACAACAACACCGCCAACAACGCGGCGCACAACACTTGGGTCGAGCCGGCCATTCGATCGCGCAACAACACGATCGCAAATACTGCCACCATCAACAAGGTGCGCTGCGTCGGAATCGATAATCCGGCCAGCGTCGAATATCCCAGCGCAGCCGCGACACCGGCGATCGTCGCCGCTTTGCGCGCCGGCCACCACAGCGTTAACCGCGTCGAACGCCGCCATAAAAAATAAGCGATGGAAAAAATCAACCCCGCGACCATGGTCACATGCAAACCGGAAATACTGATCAAATGGCCGATGCCGGTTTGCCAAAATAAATCCCAATCGGTTTGGGCGATGGCGCTTTGATCGCCGATCGCGAGTGCAATTAGGACTGAACCGTAACGCTGATTTTGTAATACTGAATGCATGTGCGAACGGATTGATTCGCGTGCTCGCTCAACCGTGTATCGCACGGAAGAATTCGCCATGCCAATGCGCTCGTGGTTGGATTTATCGCGCACATAACCCGTCGCGCGAATGTTCTGCTCCAACAACCATGCTTCGAAATCGAATCCGTGGGGATTGGCGTTTCCGTGTGGCCGCTTGAGCCGAACATTCCAACGCCAACGTTCTCCTGGGTGAATCGGCGCCTGCATTGCGCCGTCGCGTTTGAAGTACCAACTCAAACTCAGGTGACGCGGGACGACCGCTTGCGGCGTAAGAATTTTTTCTACGTCGAAGCGAAAGCGAACGCCGTGCTCACCAAAGGTCGGCATGCTTGCGACGACGCCTATTACCTCAATGTCTTTGCTTTCCCATTCGATTGGGAGAGAATCCGATAGTCGATATTGCGCGAATACCGCTGCCCAAATAAAACCGGCAATACCAGCAACGCTTAGCGCAATGGTTCGGCGAATGACTAACGGCGAACGTGTAACAAGCCTGCGTACTAGAAATAGTCCGATCGAGAATGCCCCAAGAACCAGTATCCATGCGGCTTCTGGCAAGGCTCTCTGCGATTGTAACAAGCAAATACCAAGCGCGAATGAAATGATAGCAAGGCGCACGGCATCGTTCCGAAAAATTTATTGAAGGCGCTTAGATAAGTGACGGCCCGCCCCTCGCCCTAGCCCTCCCCGCAAGCGGGGCGAGGGGACACTCCCTCTCCCGCCATGGCGGGAGAGGGTTGGGGTGAGGGTGGGATTGGCTGATAACGAAACCGTCATTCATTTATAAGAGATTCAATGATTACCGCTTAAACGGCCGTCGACGAGATGCAGAATTCGCCCGGTTTTCGCCGCCAAGTCGGGATCGTGGGTGACGATGACAAGACTCGTTTGGTACTTACGATTCAACGACAGCATTAAATCGAACACGCCTTGTGCGGTCTGCCGATCAAGATTACCGGTCGGCTCGTCCGCCAAGACGCACGCGGGTTTCGTGACTAAAGCGCGCGCAACGGCAGTACGCTGACGCTCGCCGCCGGATAATTCCGCCGGCGTGTGATTGACGCGATGATCAAGCCCAACGTCTTTCAGAATGACCCGCGCTTGCTCATACGCCTTGTCGCGATTCTCACGTCGAATCAACAACGGCATCGCCACATTTTCTAGCGCGGTAAACTCCGGCAGCAAATGATGAAACTGATAGACGAATCCGAGTGCGGAATTTCTCAGCGCGCCGAGAACGGGCTGCGACAACTGGCTAATGTCTTTTCCTTGTAATGTCACGCTTCCTTCGGTGATGTCGTCCAAACCGCCAAGCAAATGTAACAGTGTACTTTTACCGGAACCCGACGCGCCAACGATGGCAAGTGTTTCACCGGCTCTAACATCGAGATTAATGCCAAACAATACCGGCACCTCGACCTTGCCCTGCAAATAGATCTTGTGCAAATTCTGGCAGGAGATCACCAAGCCGTTGTCACTCATAGCGTAACGCGTCCGCAGGTTTAATTCGCGAGGCACTCCAGCTCGGATAAATCGTTGCGAGCAGGGTCAACACAAACGACACCAACGCAATCAGCCCAACGTCACGCCATAGCAATTCCGATGGCAATTCGCTGATGTAGTAAACGCTTTTATCCAAAAACACGACGCCGAACGCTCGTTCGATTGCCGGCACGACAACATCAATATTCTTCGCCAGCAACACGCCCGTAACAACGCCGATCAACGTGCCAAAAATACCGATCAGCGAACCTTGCACCATGAAGATTTGCATAATGCTTTTTGGCGACGCACCGAGCGTGCGCAAAATGGCGATGTCCGATTGCTTATCGGTTACGACCATCACCAACGTCGAAACGATATTGAAAGCAGCGACGGCAACGATCAGCAGCAGAATCACGAACATCACGGTCTTTTCAATTTGTACCGCACGGAAAAAATTCGCGTGAGATCGCGTCCAATCGGATATGTACGCATCGGCTGAAATCATCGTCGTCAAGTCGCGCGCTACTTTTGGCGCTTGGAATAAATCATCAAGCTTAAGACGAACGCCGGAAACCTTATCCTCCATGCGATAAAGCTTTTGCGCGTCTGCTAAATGAATCAGCGCAAGGCCGTTGTCGTATTCAAACATGCCGACTTCAAAAATGCCGACGACTTTGAACTGCTTCAATCGCGGGATCAACCCCGCCGGCGTAACCTGCCCTTGCGGCGAAATCAGCACGACCTTATCACCGGGAAACGCATGCAAGCTGCGCGCCAGCTCAGAGCCGAGCACAATACCGAACTCGCCACCCTTAAGGTCGGTCAGCTTTCCGTTTTTCATGTGAGTGCCGATGTCGGCGACTTGATCTTCTAGCTCAGGCTCGATACCGCGAATAATGGCGCCACCGACATTGCTATCGAGCGCCAACATCGCTTGCGCCATCACGAAAGGTGCGGCGGCGACGACATTTTTTTGCAGTTTTGCATCGGCGGCCACTTTCTGCCATCCAGCGATGGTGTTATCGACGCCGGAAATTTGCACGTGGGATGCGACACCAAGTATGCGTGCGCGTAATTCTTTCTGGAAACCATTCATCACCGACAATACGGTAATCAGCGCCGCCACGCCGAGCGCAATGCCCAACATGGAAATCAGCGAGATGAAGGAAATAAAATGATTGCGCCGCTTAGCGCGGGTGTAGCGCAGGCCGACGAAAAGTTCAAAGGGTTGCAAGCGTATTCATTCTTCGTTAAAGATGTGATTTTGCCACAACCCGGCGCAGCCGTCGTAGAAGCGAGTGATAGAATCATCGCGACATGCGATTGGATTTTCTCGTTCCCGGCTTACTCGGCTCACCCGTTGCGCAAAGGATTCGCGAGTTTGCGCCTGCTTTGGCAACACTTCTAGCGCGCGCCTCCGTGGTGTCTGAACCCGCCGAATCGATGGAAATGTGGATCACGCGCCGGTTTCAACTGACCGCAGAAGGTAAACGTTGTCCATTCGCAGCCATTGCGTCGCTCGCGGAACGAATCGCCCACTCTAATGCGAAGTATTGGCTGCGCGCCGATCCCGTTCATCTTTCGGTGAATCGCGATCGCGTCGTTTTGCTTGACGCGAGCCAGCTTGATATTACGCCGGCCGAATCCACGGCGCTGGTCGCGACACTGCAGGCTCATTTCAGAGGTGATGATTTAACATTTATCGGGCCTCATGTGGAACGTTGGTATGTCACGAGCGACAAAGCGATCGGCATTCGGACCCATCCTGTGAGCAGAGTTCGTGGGCGGAATGTAGCCGATTATTGGTTCGACGGTACCGATCGTGCGTTGTGGCAAACACGATTGAGTGAGATGCAAATGTTGCTCCATGCTCATCCGGTGAACGAGGCGCGTGAAGCCGCCGGCCAGTTGGCGATTAACGGCGTTTGGTTTTGGGGCGAGGGCGAAATGCCATCGACGTTTAAGCACCATTATGCGCAGATTATTGCGCGCGATGTGTTGTTTGAGGGAATTGCGGCGTTATCTTCGGCGCAGTTCGTCGACGCCAGTCGATTTCATTGGAGCGAGTTAACTTCTGAGCTCAAGGACAGTATCCTCGTCGTTCTCGATCAACTCGACGTTTCGGCGGCATATGGCGAATGGGAGGCTTGGCAAACATCGCTGTCGGCACTCGATCAGAACTGGTTCACCCCGGCGCTCGCCTTACTGCAAAAAGGCCATTTGAAAACAATAACCATTTGCGCCCCCAGCGAAAAAAACGGCAAAACGTTTTCGACATCGCGCATCGATCAACTTAAATTTTGGCGGCGCTCGCATATCACATGACCAAGATTATTGAACGCTCGTTCGCGCAGGCGGACGCCGATCGACTCGTCGCTGCCGGTATTCATCCCGTGCTGGCGCGAGTCTATGCGGCCCGTGGAATTGGCTCACCAGCACAACTCGACAACAAGCTCGATCAATTGCTGCCATTTTCCGAAATGCGCAACGCGACGGCCGCAGCGATTCTGTTGGCGGACGCCATCGCGACAAATCGCAAACTGATGATCATCGCCGACTACGACTGCGACGGCGCGACCGCTTGCGCGGTAGGCGTGCGCGGCCTGCGTTCGTTCGGTGCGCGCATCGATTATTTGGTGCCCAATCGTTTCGAATATGGCTACGGCCTAACGCCGGAAATCGTACGCTTAGCCCATGAACGCGAACCGGAAATCTTGATCACTGTCGACAACGGCATCGCCAGCATCGACGGTGTGGCCGAAGCAAATCGTCTTGGCATGCAGGTATTGATCACCGATCACCACTTGGCCGGCGATGCGCTGCCCGACGCAGATTGCATCGTCAATCCGAATCAGCCGGGCTGCGGTTTCCCGAGCAAATCCATCGCAGGTGTCGGCGTGATGTTTTACGTGCTGATGGCGCTGCGCGCCGAATTGCGCTCACGTGGACATTTCAACGGTGCCACCGAACCGAACTTAGCATCGTTGCTTGACATCGTCGCGCTCGGCACCGTCGCCGATGTCGTCAAGCTCGATGACAACAATCGCCGCTTCGTTGACCAAGGCGTGCGCCGCATACGCGCCGGCCAAGCCTGCGCAGGAATCAAAGCACTGTACCGCATCGCCGGCCGCGAGCCGCGCAAGGCATCAACCTATGATTTAGGTTTCGTTCTCGGCCCACGACTCAATGCCGCTGGTAGATTGGAAGACATGTCGCTCGGCATCGAATGCCTAATCACGGATGACGAAAGCAAAGCGGCGAAACTTGCACAGCAACTCGACGCGCTGAACAAAGAGCGGCGCGAATTGCAAGCCGACATGCAAGAAAGCGCCCTCGCCGACTTGGAAAAATTCGACGCGAGCGATCGCGTGAGTTTGTGCGTGTTCGATCCCGAGTGGCATCAAGGCATCGTCGGCCTGCTCGCCGGGCGCTTGAAAGATAAGTTTCACCGTCCGGCCATTGCCTTCGCGCGTGGCAGCAATGGCGAATTGAAAGGTTCGGGCCGAGCGATTACTGGATTGCACTTGCGTGATGCGCTAGACCTCATCTCAAAAAAATCACCGACGCTCATTAGCAAATTCGGCGGCCACGCTGCTGCGGCAGGCCTAAGTATTCGCGAAGAATCATTCACGGATTTCGCCGCGCAGTTCGAAGCGACCGTCGCACAGCTCTTGTCCGCCGCGGATCTCGAACAGGTTATCGAAAGTGACGGCGAATTGGGTGCCGGCGACATGAAGCTTCCGCTTGCGCGCGAACTAGCCAGCCAAGTTTGGGGCCAAGGATTTGCCGCGCCATTGTTTAGCGGCGTGTTCAACGTCGCGAGCCAGCGCATCGTGGCGGAAAAACATTTAAAGCTCAAACTCACTCAAGGCAAACACGAATTCGATGCGATTTATTTTTCTCACGTCGACTTGATGCCAAAGACCGTCTTGTGTATTTACCGACTCGCGATCAATGAATATCTTGGCTTAGAAGATGTGCAATTAACCTTAGAGCACTGCCGGGAAGCTTGAACGGCGCGTCACTTTTCTTCCGCGGCGGGTTCCGGTTCTTTGTGCAATGAAAGCCCGGCGCTTGCGGTCGATGCGGGTTCGCCTCGCGCACTCTTTAGCTTGATGTTCAGGCGCAATTCATTAGCCGAATCGGCGTTGCGTATCGCTTCTTCATAACTAATGAAGCCATCGTTATACAAGTCAAACAGTGCGCTATCGAAAGTGCGCATTCCGAGCTCGCGCGATTTCGTCATGATGGATTTCAGCTCGGTGAATTCGCCTTTGAAAATCCGCTCGGCGATGGTGGGCGTATTCAGCAAGATTTCGATCGCGGCTTTTCGGCCATTGCCTTCTTCCATTCGCACCAAGCGTTGTGCAATGATCGCGCGCAGGTTCGCCGACAGATCCATCAGCAGTTGATTGCGTCGCTCTTCTGGGAAAAAGTTAATAATACGTTCGATGGTTTGGTTAGCACTATTCGCGTGTAAGGTTCCCAAACACAGATGCCCTGTTTCGGCGAACGCAATGGCGTGTTCCATCGTTTCGGCATCGCGAATTTCCCCGATCAAAATCACATCCGGCGCCTGACGCAGCGTATTCTTCAGCGCGTGATGCCACGAGTGAGTATCAATGCCGACTTCGCGATGAGTGATCAGCGACATTTTCGATTCATGCACGTATTCAACCGGATCTTCGACGGTAATGATGTGTCCCGCGGAGGTGCGATTGCGTTGATCGATCATCGCTGCAAGCGTAGTGGATTTCCCCGAGCCCGTGCCACCGACGACTAACACCAAGCCGCGTTTGTTCATGACGACGTCTTTGAGGATGACCGGTAGACCGAGCTTCTCAAAATTTGGAATTTCCGCGGCGATGGTGCGAATCACCATGCCGACGTTGCGTTGTTGCACAAACACATTCACACGAAAGCGCGACAGGCCGGGTATCGAAATAGCGAAATTACATTCCATTTCCTTTTCGAACTCTTCACGCTGCTCCTCGTTCATTAACGCATGTGCAAGCACTTTGGTGATATCGCGAGTGAGTTTTTGCGCGGCCAGCGGCTGCATCGTGCCGTGCGCCTTCATGCTCGGTGGAAAATCCGCCGAGATAAAAAGGTCTGATCCGTTTTTCTGACTCATTACGCCCAGCAACTTGTGCATATAGGCGCGCGCCTGCTCTTCGTTCAAAGTCGACATGGAGTTAGCTTCTCTGTGATATAAAATGTTTGCGCAGCAATTTGGGTGAAATTTCGCTTTTCGTAGGCTGCGTGTTTGACGCCCACGTTATTAATAACGCGATTATATGGCATTGCCGGGAGCCGCGCTAAGCTTGCCTCGTGGCATGGCATGCCTGGTAAGCCGCGCCACAATTGCCTCGTGGCAAAGGTCGTTTCGAATAGTTAGCGCGCAATCCCCGAGCCCCCTGGGCACCCTTACGCGCCGCTAGACTCGGGCGCTGACGCCCATCAGCGCGGCCACGAACGCCATGACCCCCAAGATAACTCGTATCCAATGCCATGATTCCCAGTGCGCAAGTTCTTTGGACAACTCGTCGTCACTTAGCGTTGACGCAGCAAGACGGGCATTGGCCTGTTTGAAGTAACCGACATACGTTCCAACGACGCACATGAAGAAAACGCCTGCCACCATCGTTGGCAAGCGCCCGGCGTCTTCGCTCCATCCGCACGACGTCGCCGCGGCAAGGCTTAGCAGCGAAGGTGCGATGGTCAGTGGCGCAAAGAAGCGATAAAGGCGCGGTCCATATACTTTGTGCAAAGCATAGAAAGTTTCGCTAGGCAACGAGCGCCAGTATGGGATAAAAATCGCACCTTCCGCGAGCAACGCGCCGACGAGTAACCCGATCGAACCCGCGGAAAGCAATTGGAGGCCATCGCAAATAGTGATAGTTAGCGGAAGGGGCAGGTCCATCATCGAAACTCCTCGGAGGCAATAATGAGGAGTAGTTTACAGATGCCGAGGAGGGAACGGCCAATTGCCGCCATTGAAATGATCATTTCGAGTTTACCTAAAACCCGACGTTCAACGTTGGAGTTAGGCGGCACCGGCGGAGATGAACTCCGCGCAAGGCTACCCTCAATGACACCCATGCTCACGCACTGCGCTCGTGCGGACTTGGACGCTGTTCCTCGAAGAACGCGAGCGACGATGAGCGACTGCTTAAGAACCAGCGACCGCGCGAACAGGGCCTGAACCTCAGCGGGGAGCACTCCCATCTTCTTCGTTCCGCAGACTGAACACAGCTTCATGGCCGTACTTCTCTTTGAGAATGACTGCCGCCTCTTCAATGTTCCGTGCGGTCCCTTCCTCGCGCACGGTTGGTTCTTCGCCAACCCAAACGATGGCGCGATAGATTCGTGAGGCTTGGTCTTTCACGAGGAAGTGGATGGCATCGGTGACGTGTGCCGCCTAACGCCTGGCGTGAAGGGCCGCCGTAGCGGCGAAGGCGCGAGGCAAGCGCAGCTTGTCGGCGGTCCCTCTCGACGGAACTGTGGGGCGGCCGCCGCAAGGGGCGCTTACCTATGAGTCGTGCATAGTCTGAAGAAGGATCTTCCAACTCCCTTCGCGCTTATACAGGTTGTAGCTAAAAGTCCACTCCCACATAGTATTGCCAGCCTTGTCCTTGTACGCCCACCGTACGGTCGCAAGAGTACTGTTCACGCCTAGCGGATGGTGCTCAAGATTGAGAATCTCTCCGTAAGCCCATCCGCGTGCGCGATACTTCTCTAGCACGGGGCCAAAGAATCTTGCAGTGTCCTCCCGCGTAACGTTCAAGTTTGGAACACCCATCCTTGCCGTAATGCACGGCGCGCTATAGAACTCCGCAATAGCCTCCGGGCCTTTCTCGAAGGAGGCGTTGTACGCATTGAAGAACTGCCGGATTTCGTCAGCCATTTCTTTTTGCTCCGCCAATGAAAGAATGGGCCACGTCAGGACGACGAATAGGCTCGTTACCAGGCACTGATGTCGCAACGCTATGAGCTTCATTTCCCCTCCCTCAAGATACGCCCCACCGGGAAGCTACGTCGCTCGGCCGACTTCCCTTTGCATTCGCTGCGTCCGTGAACGCCGCCTAACAGTTATTCACCCGACCCGTCGGTCCGGTTATCAAAGTTCCAGAAACCGGTTGTTTCGTCGTAAACGATTGATTCATTTTGGTTCTGTTTAGCAATGGGTCCGCATATGTAATGATAATACGGATCGGGGCTGGTCGCAATTGTCACCGGCGCGATGTCGCAACTGAAATTGACTGACGATTTAGAATTGCAGCGTCAGAAGTATGGTGCCACTGGAGAGTCTGCTTTTCTTAGAGATCGAAGGACCGCAACGGGTCGCGCCTTGCCGGTCGTTTGATATGAAATTCCGCCTGATTCGGGCAAGACACAAATCTACAGTTCGCTGAATGAGCCGATGCCAGCAGCCGCACCCCGCTTGCCTCCTGGCACGGCATATGCGAAGACCCGCACACTGTTTGCGTGTTGGAGTAGGCATATTTGCACCGAAATTTCACGTGCAGCGTGCTGTATAATTCAGCGTTTTAAGAATTCAGAATCATGGAAGCCGAACGTCTCAACGCCCTCTCCTCTCAACTCGACGATTTGACGCAGCGCGCATCCGAGTTGCGGAGGTATCTTTGACTTCGATACCAAGCATTCTCGCCTCATCGAAGTAAACAAGCTCGCGGAAAATCCCGCCATTTGGCAGGACGCGGAAAAAGCGCAAGACCTTGGCCGCGAGAAAAAAACCCTGGAAGGAATTGTGCTGACGTTGGAAAGCTTGGATCAATCACTTTCCGATTCGCGCGAGCTTTTTGCGATGGCGCGCGATGAGAACGACGATGGCACATTAGCGAGCGTTGCGGCTGATCTTCAAGGCTCGGAGAAAACTGTTTCGGACATGGAATTCCGCCGCATGTTTTCTAATCCGATGGATCCGAATAATTGCTTCCTCGATATTCAGTCCGGCTCCGGCGGAACGGAGGCGCAGGATTGGGCGCAAATGTTGTTTCGCATGTACACGCGCTACGGAGAAAAACGCGGTTACACCGTCGACGTGTTGGAAGAATCGGCCGGCGACGTGGCGGGCATCAAATCCGCCGCGTTAAAAATTAGCGGCGACTACGCCTTCGGTTATTTGCGCAGCGAGACCGGCGTGCATCGCTTGGTGCGCAAGTCTCCGTTCGATTCCGGCAATCGTCGTCATACATCGTTCGCCAGTGTGTTCGTCTATCCGGAAGTGGACGATTCCATCGAGATCGATATCAATCCGGCGGATTTGCGCATCGATACGTTTCGCGCCAGCGGCGCCGGCGGTCAGCATATCAACAAAACCGATTCGGCGATTCGCATCACGCACTTGCCAACCAACATCGTTGTGCAATGTCAGAACGATCGCTCGCAACATCGCAACCGCGCTGAAGCGATGGCGATGTTGAAATCGCGCTTGTACGAAGCGGAATTGCGCAAACGCCAAGTGGAGCAACAGAAGCTCGAAGACTCGAAAACCGACATCGGCTGGGGACACCAGATTCGCTCCTACGTGTTGGATCAATCGCGCATTAAAGATTTGCGCACTAATGTCGAAGTCGGCAACACGCAAGCCGTACTCGACGGCGATCTCGATATTTTTATCAGTGCAAGTTTGAAGCAGGGAATCTAGGCTATGACGCAAGACCAACAAGAACCAATTCAAGATACCAACAAAATCATTGAAGAGCGGCGCGCGAAGCTGAAAGAAATTCGCGCGCAAGGCCAAGCGTTTCCCAATGATTTCGATCGTAAACATTACGCGCAAGAATTGCATCAAGCGCACGATCACAAAACTAACGAAGACTTCGACGCCTCGCCGGTCACGGTCGCCGTGGCCGGACGCATGATGCTAAAACGTGTGATGGGCAAAGCGAGTTTCGCGACCGTTCAAGACATGAGCGGACGCATTCAGCTTTACATCACTAATGACATCACCGGCGAAGCGGTTCACGGTTCGTTCAAGCACTGGGATATGGGCGACATCCTCGGCGCGGAAGGAACGTTATTTAAGACGAAAACAGGCGAGCTTTCGATCAAAGTAAAATCGTTGCGACTGCTGTCGAAGTCGCTTCGGCCGTTGCCAGAAAAATTTCACGGTTTGTCGGATCAGGAACAAAAATATCGCCAGCGCTATCTTGATCTCATCACCAATGAAGAAACGCGCAAAGTTTTCATCACGCGTTCGAAAATCGTTCAAGGTATTCGTGAATTTTTGGTTACGCGCGGCTATTTGGAAGTCGAAACGCCGATGATGCATCCGATCCCCGGTGGCGCGGCCGCACGGCCGTTTAAAACCCATCACAACGCGTTGGACATGGAGCTTTATCTGCGCATCGCGCCGGAGTTATATCTAAAGCGCCTGGTGGTCGGCGGCATGGAAAAAGTATTCGAGATCAATCGTAATTTCCGTAACGAAGGTATTTCGACGCGCCACAATCCGGAATTCACGATGCTGGAATTTTACGAAGCCTATCGCGACTATCGTTACCTGATGGATCTAACGGAAACGATGTTCCGCGATGTGGCGCGCCAGGTGCTCGGCACGACCGAAGTCAATTATCAGGGCCAAGTTATCGATCTCGGCAAACCATTCGCACGGCTGACGATCACCCAAGCAATTCAAAAATATTTTCCGAATTACACCGATGCGCAATTAAACGATCGAGAATTTGTTATCATCGAATTGAATCGCCTCGGTGCCGCGCCGAAACTTGGTGACGGGTTAGGTGGAATGCAGTTGACCTTGTTCGAGGAAACCGCTGAACCGCTTTTGATTCAACCGACTTTCATCATCGATTACCCAGCCGAAGTTTCGCCATTGGCTCGACGCAATGACACGCATCCCGAGATCACGGATCGATTCGAACTCTTTATCGCCGGACGTGAAATTGCAAATGGCTTTTCCGAATTAAACGATCCGGAAGATCAAGAAGCGCGCTTCGACGAGCAAGTCAAACTCAAAGAATCCGGCGATCAAGAAGCAATGTTTAAAGATAAAGACTACGTCACTGCATTGGAGTTTGGTTTACCGCCAACCGCCGGTGAAGGCATCGGCATCGATCGCCTAGTGATGCTGTTGACTGACAGCCCGAGCATTCGCGATGTAATTTTATTTCCGCAGTTGCGTCGGGCCGAAGGATAGTTCGAATAGGTTAAATGTTCCATTAACGATGGCCTGGAAGCCAATATCCATGCGGCTCTTCGGGCATCTCTAATAGTGTTTATTTTGGTTAAAGTTGAACGAGGGGAATAATTATGGCTTCATCAAATAGAATTGCAATCGTCACCGGTGCGGGAACCGGTATCGGAAAATCCGCCGCGCTCGCCTTGTTGAAAGATGGTTACAGTGTCGTGCTTGCGGGTCGTCGCCCCGAGCCGCTGGAGCAAGTTGCAAAAGAATCCGGCGCGGGAAATCGCGTGCTTTGCGTTTCGACCGACGTGGCCGAGCCTAAAGCCGTGACCGATTTATTTGCTAAAACAAAAGAAAAATTCGGTCGGCTTGATTTGTTGTTTAATAACGCCGGCATCAGCGCCGGTGGTCCGATCGAAGATATTACGTTTGAACAATGGAAAAGCGTGATCGATATCAATTTAACCGGGCCGTTTCTGTGTACGCAAGCCGCGGTGCGCATGATGAAAAGCCAAGACCCGATGGGTGGGCGCATTATTAACAACGGCTCGATTTCCGCCCACGCGCCGCGGCCGAATTCGGTGCCCTACACGTCCACCAAACATGCGATCACCGGCTTAACGAAATCCACTTCGCTAGATGGCCGTAAATACAATATTGTTTGCAGTCAGATCGACATCGGTAACGCTGCGACGGAATTGATTGCCCCGCGTGCGAAGCTTGGCTTGCCGCAGGCCGATGGCTCACTCGCTGTCGAGCCTTTAATGGACGTCGATCACGTCGGTCAGGCGATCGTCTATATGGCAGGTTTGCCGCTGGAAAGCAATGTGCAATTCATGACGATTATGGCAACGAAAATGCCGTTTGTTGGGCGCGGCTAGGAAACCTGCGGTACATATTGTCATTGCGAGAAGCGTTTTTTGCGGCGAAGCAATCTCGTATTTTGTAGCCGATAAAATCGAGATTGCTTCGTCGCGTTGCTCCTTTCCATGAACCCAACTGGAATTGTCACCTTTAAACATGGGGAGGTGCCAGCAACAGCGCATGCGGTTCATGGTACGTGAGCAGTATTGGCAGCGCCGATACCGGCAGCTCGCAATGACAGGACTAGGTC
>JANOLP010000059.1:0-1745 GCA_031419835.1 Pseudomonadota bacterium
TGTGAAATTACTGCTGCTGTATTTGGAAAATTTCAATCGCCCCGATGTGCTCGCTCAAGCGGCGGCAAAAGCGCGCGAGCGCGACATCCCCATTCTCGCGCTCAAAGCCGGCCGCACGCAAAGCGGTGCGCAGATGGCAACTTCGCACACCGGCGCGATGGCGACAGAAGATCGCAGCGTCAATGCTTTTATGGAAAAGCACGGCATCCTGCGCGCCCGCGATGTCGGCGATCTGGTGCATAGCGCCGAGTTGTTTTTGTCGGGGCGACGACCCCGTGGCCGGCGCATCGTGATGTTGAGCAATAGCGGCGCGAGCTGCGTGATGGCGGCTGATGCTGCCGACGATTTGCGGTTGCCGTTGGCAAAGTTGCAAACGTCCACGCGCGAGAAACTAAAGGAATTGTTGCCGGGATTTTCCACCGCGGCAAATCCGATAGACCTCACGGCGTCTTTGCTCACCGACAGTAGTTTGTTCGGGAAAGCCCTTGCCGTAATCGGCGCCGACGATGAAGTCGATATGGTCATGGCCGCCATTCCCGTCGCCGGTCAAGGCTATGATGTGCCGAGTTACGCACGCGCCGCGGCGGCATTCAGCGAGCAAACAGGAAAGCCCTTTGTCTTCGCCTCGCCGCTTGCGGAGGTGGTCAACGAATTCAAAAAACAAAACGTGCCGAGCTTCCTTGACGAGCAAGTCGCGATGGAATCCTTAGCCACTCTTGCGAATTACGCTGGCCGCCGAACCGCACCCCGCTTTCCGCCCAGGGCAGCATTGCCGGTAACGCCCGTCCCTATTTACCCGCAGCGATACCTTAGCGAAGCGGCAAGCCTGGCGTGGCTCGCAGGCAATGGCGTTGCGACCGTGCCGTTTCGTGTTTGCAAAAACGAATCAGAAATTCGCGACGCGCTTCAGGCGCTCGGAAAACCCGTTGCTCTCAAAGCATCGTCGCCGGACGTGCCGCACAAATCCGAACACGGTTTAGTATTTCTGAATGTGGCCGACGAAGCGCACGCGCTGGCGTGTTTCGCCTCCATCAAGAAAAAACTGTCCGAACTCAACGCCAAAGATGAAGGCGCCATTGTCGCAAGCATGATCAAGCCGCAGCGCGAACTCATGATCGGCGGTCGGGTCGATCCACAATTCGGGCCGGTGGTGGTGGTCGGCGATGGCGGAAAATATGTCGAAGCGCTGAAGGATTTTGCGTTGCTTCTCGCGCCATTTACGATCGATGATGTGTTGAACGCGCTCGACGGATTACGCATCGCGCCCATATTGCGCGGCACGCGAGGTGAACCGGCATTGGACTTGCGGGCGTTTGCCGAGATGGCGGTTCGCGTCGGCGAAATATTGCTGGCGACCCGCGATCGCATTGCGTCGATTGATCTAAATCCGGTCATGGTTTTAGCAAAGAGCCCGCACGAAAAACAAACCGCATTTGCCGCCGATGGATTGATCGAACTCAACCGATGATGCCAAAGCCAACCGCCGCGCACCAATTGCGGCCCGAGGCCAGCGGCTAGCCTACCGGGTGGCCTAGGGCCAGGGCTACCCGGTCATTCCCGCGCAAGCGGGATCCATTTAGCATTGAGAAAGTCAACATAGATTCCCGCTTTCGCGGGAATGATATCAACATCATGACAATCGACTATCAAGTCTTAAAGAATTGGCGCTTCCCGGAAATCGAACATAGCTATACCGTCGAAGATACGATGCGTTACGCGCTGGCCGTGGGCGTTGGCCATGATCC
>JANOLP010000060.1:0-42761 GCA_031419835.1 Pseudomonadota bacterium
TATATTCCTTACCTTCCGGATAATAAGCGCGACCGGCCATGGGCGGGACCGCATAGGCGGGGCGATCGCCATACTTCGCGACGCTACGTTGCAACGATTGATAGAGTGTGCCGAGGGCTAGGGCGTCCATAGTTTCGAGTCGAGTGTTAAGCGGCGAGATTCACGCGCCGTAAGGTTTTTGCGGGAGGTTGTTTGTTCTGATTGAGATGTTGTTCCAAGCGGCCGGCCAATACATCGGACGCATGCGCAATATGATGCCGGGCAATGCGCTCGGCTTTGGCGGCCTCGCCGGCGACAATGGCGTTCAGGATGGCTTCGTGCTGATCCCAGATTTCATCCGGCGTTTCTCCGCGCAACACCTCGGCCATCACCCGCCGCAAATAGCTCCAGTGCGGCGAGCAAATCTCGCCGATCAGCGGATTTCCGGAAAGACGGTAAAGAAAATAATGAAACTCCATATCAGCGGTAGTCATCTTCGCGATGGAGTGATTTTTCACAGCCGTCCGGCCGCGGGCGAGATAAGCGGGACCTTCTTTTTTGGCAACGTTCGCGGCAACCTCGGCAGCCTTGGCGCTGGCGAGTCCGTCTAGCATGGCGCGCACTTCGAGAAGATCGCGCACATGGGCGGGATCAAGCGGCGCGACCATCAAGCCGCGCCCCGGGGCATCGCGCAATAACCCACGGCTACGCAATAACAGTAGCGCCTGTTGCACCGGCTGACGCGATACGCCGAGGGTTTCGGCTAGTTCTTCTTGAATTAAACGGCGGTTAAGCCCAAGCCGTCCTTCGGTGATTTCCGTAAGGATCGATTCGTAAACTTGGTCGACTAACGTGGGCTGTGGTATGAGCGTACGCAAGGCCGTCGAACTCGATGAAAAAAAGAGATGGTCATGAGTTTAGCATTCTGAATTCAGCATTCCAATAGCGCCGATAGATATTTTTAGCGAGTGCTTGGACGGGTCCAATGCGATGAAACAGGCATCGGACGAAGCGCTACTGAAAGCGCCGTTTCAGCCAAGCGCCGATAACGGCGATCATTTAGAGCGCTCAATTGCATGGGTGCATGGCGCGGCTGGTAAAAGCCTTGCGGTGCCGCTAAAACCAAGCGCTATGGACGTTTTATTCGGGCAGTGCAAGAAGCATTGGCAATGGGTATTCCCATTGAGTGGACGAACTATGTATCGCTGCAATAACAAGGCTTTTCAATCTGCCATGAAGCGCGCTGGCATCACGAACTTTCGTTGACGCGATCTGCGTCATAACATGGACAAGTTGTCACGAGCAAAACGGCACCAGACTGTACGAACTCAAAGCACTTGGCGGATGGGCAAGCATGGCGATGGTCGAACGCTACGCACACATGCCACATGAACGCGTAGCAAACGTTGCGGCAAACATTGATGGCCTGTTAAGGCACAAAAATGGCACACCCATTAGTAAGCTACACGGGTCAACATCGTCGAAACGCGCGCCGTTACTGGTGGCCTGGGGCGGAATTGAACCACCGACACAAGGATTTTCAGTCCTCTGCTCTACCAACTGAGCTACCAGGCCATTTTTCTGCAATGAGTATCGCGGAAGTGTGCCCGTCAACAATCACGTGACTCGGATAGGATCGAGCCGTTTGATATTGACGGGAATGGTCGCGAAATTTGAAGCTAACCGCATTTTCGCTGGCTAGAATTATAACAGTAGCGCCGCGTCAGAGCCAATTGTTGATGTTTTTCTTGTGCTATTTTTGACTATCGTCGTTAGTGAACGAATGAAGCAATATTCAATATTGTTGAAATCCAAAACGGCATCGCGCCAGGATGTCCAATTCGCTTCACAGATGCTACGATATGCCTGGAGAGGCGCATGGGGATTGCCTCTTGGCGTGGTATCAAATAAAAAGGAGCGGCATGCCGCTCCTTTTTGATATCGCCTTGGGAATATTTATTCCGCGGCAGGCGCTGCTTGTTCGCGGCGCTTGAGCTTTTCCTTAATGCGCGCCGATTTTCCGGAACGATCGCGGAGGTAGTAGAGTTTTGCGCGACGCACATCGCCGCGGCGCTTTACTTCAATGCTGGCGATGATGGGCGAATAGGTTTGGAAGGTACGTTCTACGCCTTCGCCGGAAGAAATTTTCCGCACGATGAACGAAGAATTTAGTCCGCGATTGCGTTTGGCGATCACAACGCCTTCGTACGCTTGAACGCGCTTGCGCTCGCCCTCGACCACTTTCACGTTGACGATGACGGTGTCGCCTGGTGCGAAGTCGGGGATTTTTGCGCCGAGACGAGCGATTTCTTCTTGCTCGATTTGTTGAATGACATCCATTTAAAACTCCTTACTTTAGTTAACTTTCACCCAGCGCATGAACAGGCCATTGAAAAACTACTGCGGTGCCCGCCTGCGTCGTTGCTCGGTGCTCGGAATCCTCATGTACATTGAGTACATTCCGGTTCCTGCGCGCCGCGCGCCTCGCATACCTGCATCCTCGCTACATTTTTCAACGCCCTGCAACTCATGATGGGCGCGGTTTATGGTTACGACGTTTCCTGCTTAAATTCTTTCAGCAACTTTGCTTCTTCCGTAGTCAGCGAATAATTTGCCAACAAGTCAGGCCTTCGTTGCCAAGTTCGGCCCAAGGCTTGCTTTTTACGCCACCGTTCAATGTCGGCATGGTGGCCGGACATCAACACTGGCGGTACATCTAATCCTTCGTACACTTCCGGCCGCGTGTAGTGCGGACAGTCGAGTAAGCCATGCACAAACGAATCTTGCTTGGCCGAATCCGCGTCATGCAACGCGCCGGGCAATTGTCGCACAATCGCGTCGATGATCGCCATCGCCGGCAACTCGCCGCCCGATAGAACAAAATCACCCATCGATATTTCGCGATCAACTTCGCGCTGTACCACCCGCTCGTCGATCGCTTCGTAACGGCCGGCGATCAAGATCAACCCTTGTGCGCCGGCAAGCTCCATTACCAATTGATGAGTCAGTCGCTCACCTTGCGGCGAGAGATTGACTACGGTCGGCTTCGCCGTCCCCGCTGCATGTTGCCTTATCCTTGCGGCGGCGATCGCTTTTCCCAGCGGCTCAGCCAACATCACCATGCCGGGACCGCCGCCGTAAGGGCGGTCATCCACCGTCCGGTAATTATTCTCGGTGAAATCCCGTGGATTCCACGTGTGCAGTTCAAATCGTTTTTCTTCGAACGCGCGCCGTGTGATACCGTAGTGGGTAACGGCATCAAACATCGGCGGAAACAGCGTGATAACGTCGAACTGCAATTTCAGAAATCCAAACCCCAGTCGACAGTGATTTGCTTGCCATTCCTGTCGACTTGCTTGATAAGTGCCGCCGGAATCAAATGCTCCGTATCACCTTTCACCACCAGTACGTCCGCGGCGCTGGTTTCCAGCAATCCATCCAATATGCCGATCTTTTCTTGACCTTGTGTTTCGACACTAAAGCCTATCAAGTCGGCCCAATAAAATTCATTGTCTGCAAGCGGCGGTAGCGCGGCTCGCGATACCGCGACTTGCGCACCGTTTAAGGTTTCCGCTTGGGTTCGATCTTCGATTTCCGCCAATCGGGCCGTCAATCCTTTGGTTCCAACATTCGATTCGGCCAGCGAAAACATCTTCCAGCCGCTTGCCAATTGCAACCACCACTGCGAATAATTCGTCAGCCCACCGACTTCATCCGTAAACGAGCGAACGCGCAACCAGCCTTTAATTCCGAACGGGGCGATCACTTGCCCCATCACCACTAGATCGTCCGGTGGTAACTGTCGCGCTGGGTGATTAGACGGCGGCGATTGCTTGGCCACCACGCTTAATCAGCTTCACAACGGCATCAGACGCAATGGCGCCTTTGCTTTGCCAATAGGTGACGCGATCAAGACTAATGCGCAGTTGGTCCGGGCCGCCTTTAAGCATCGGATTGTAAAAACCAACGCGCTCGATGAAACGGCCATCGCGGCGATTACGTGAATCGGCCACAACGATATTGTGGAAAGGGCGGTTTTTTGAGCCACCGCGAGCGAGACGAATAACAACCATGGTTCTGCCTTGACGAAAATTCGGAAAAGTCTGTGATTTTAAGCTATTTTCGGGTATCAGGGCAACCTAGACTTAAAACCAACTAGACCCGCCAGTGGGACTCGATTCAGTCGCCTATTTTTTATAACGGTAAGCCCACATGACCCCGTTGTCGGTGCTATCGCTTGCTGCGTACAAAAAGGCAACGTTAAGCGCTGTGTCGTAGAAGGCGCTAAATGACGGGTATGTCGGCGCGGAAAATACTACAGCGGGAAATTCTCGGCTCGACCAGATGTCGGCATCTGGCGAATAGGTATAGATTTTCTTTTCTCTATATTGAAATACATTGACCACATCATTTTTAACATCATAAAAAATGGAGGCATCGTTGGTACGGAATCCCTTAACTGGCGCGCCAACCTGATTTGGCTTACGCCAGGTATTGTGTTCTAGATCATAGATGTGGAAAGGGCCCGTTGGATCTTCCTTTCCAGCGCCCATATAGATTCGATCGCGCTTCTCATCGTACGCCCCGCCGTGGTCATACCCAATTGGCCGCGGGCCGATGTCCTTAATTTTGATCCACTTACGTGCAGCGCTATCGAAGAAGGCGACGCCCTGTGCGCCGCCATAAAAAAATTGCTTGCGCCGCTTCACATACTGGAAATTTGGGAAACCCCCGACGTCCGGTCGGGGTGTAGTAACCGGATAGCGCTCGAATTCCCCTGAAACGGTGTCGTAAAACCAGGGCGACATGGGCGGCGAAGGCTTTCCGGCTAGTTGCGTTTCAAGTATTTTCAGCCCTTCATCCATCATCGCTTCATTGCCCATAAAGAAACGCCCAAATCCGCGCTCCGCGAGAAATGCAAACTTACGTGAGTCTGAATCATAAGTTAGAAAATTCCAAGCGTGCCCCAAAGTATGAACCGCGACCGGACGTGTGTTCTTGTCGACAAGTTGGCCATTGCCATCGATTTTTAGTTCGCCGTTCTTTACCCGGTCGGAAAATGTTGCGGTGTCGGTCCCAGGATAGACGGCGATCCAACGATGCGCATTGATATCGTAGAACCACAAATCGTCCATGATATGGCCATCTGGTTTGACGAAAGCGTGTACCCCTTCCCCTAAATAAAAGGCACCGCGAAGCTCGGGCGCCAACACCAGCGCCCGACCACCCCAAGCCCGACCGCGTGCGCGTCCCCACTTTGGATCGCCTTGGGGCGCGCCTAGATTTACCCAGGAATCGTTTCCTAGAGATCGTATTTTTTCGATGTGAGCGCCGGGATCGCTGGGCAAATTCGCAAGCGGGCCTCGCCGGGACGAGCTCGCGTCTATAGCTTGCTTCGATGGCGCTGGAAGAGGCTTATTGGGGACGGCTTCGACTGAGTCCGGTCTGGAATTCGGTTGCGCGCCAATCGCGAGCTCTCCGCCAATTATGCCAAATAGAATTAACATTGCGAATCGAGGCGGTCTCATGCGCTCCCTCCGGAGAAAATTAAGCCTTGCTGCTAGAAACCAGATATTTACTTTAGCACCAATTGTTCGCGCTTAAGAAAATCGTCACGGGATGCGCGTGACAAAATTACTACGCAATATTGCTAGTTGCGCTCAGTTTGTTGCTTTGGCCGGGTGCCGATATTGACCTCGACAGTCAACGCTTTTTGCGTGCGGATAACTTTGATTTTAGCGAGCTTACCAGGCGGAAGTGCCGAGATTAGATTCAGCAGTTGAGAAGAATCTGTAACCGGTTTGCCGGCGATATCAACGACCACATCGCCAGGATGAATATCGGCCTTATCCGCGGGCGCATTGCGCAACACACCTGCGATCAGCGCGCCTTGTTGCGCGCCAAGATTGAAGGACTCGGCGAGTTCCGGCGTGACGTCTTGCACCTCAACGCCAATCCAGCCGCGCGTCACCACACCCTTTTGGATGATCTGCTCCATAATATTTTTGGCAAGGCTAACAGGAATGGTAAAGCCGATTCCTTGATTGCCGCCACTGCGCGAATAAATTGCGCTATTGATGCCGATCAAATGACCTGATACGTCGATCAATGCGCCGCCCGAATTGCCCGGATTAATCGCTGCATCGGTCTGAATAAAATTCTCAAAAGTATTGATGCCTAAATGGCTGCGGCCCACTGCGCTGACGATTCCCATCGTCACGGTTTGCCCAACGCCAAACGGATTGCCGATCGCGAGCACGACATCGCCGATTTTGATGTTATCGGAACTGCCGAAGGTCATAGCGGGCAAATTTTTCAGATCGATTCTTAACACAGCCAAATCGGTTTCAGGATCTGCCCCGACCAATTTGGCCGGGACATCGCGACCGTCGGCCAGCGCAACTTGAATTTCATCGGCGGCTTCAATCACATGATGATTCGTCAGGATAAATCCCTGTTGACTCACAATCACACCGGAACCTAGGCTGGACTGCTGTTGCTGCTCCTCGTCTCCGAAACGATCACCAAAGAAGCGCCGAAAGAGCGGATCATCCATAAAGGGCTGCTGGCGATTTTTGACTTCTTTACTGGTGAAAATATTGACGACAGCCGGCATCGCCTTCTTCGCAGCGCCACTGAAGCTCACCGCGGGCGCCGTACGCGCGGCACTGCTGCCAGCTTGATTGATCGTAACGACCTGGGTAGACGCATCACCAGTTGCAAAGCGTTGCAGCCATTCCGGATGAAATACACCGATAGCTAACAACGCACCCAGGGTGACGGCGGCACTTTGGGCGAACAATAGCCACAGCTTACGCATTCGGGCCAACTTTATGGAATGAGGTCACGTGGAGGGAATATATTTGACGAATACAAGCCACTTTAGCATGTTTCGGCGAGAACCAAAATCGCCGACGATAAGGTGAGGCCACAATGAAAAACGGCCTTACGGGGCCGTTTTTCATTCGAACTACAGTGCGACTAGCGCTTCAATGCATCGCGGATTTCACGCAGCAAAGTAACGTCTTCTGGTGTCGGCGGCGGGGGGGGCGCAGGCTCAGCTTTTTTCATCCGATTCATCATTTTGACCATTTGGAAAATTATGAACGCTAAGATTAGGAAGTTAATCAAGATCGTGATGAAGTTACCGTAGGCGAACAGAGGTACACCCGCTTTGGTCAGGTCGGCATAGGTCTGAGGAATCCCGACGGGCCCTTCCGCGAGTTTGACGAAAAAATTCGTAAAATCGAGTCCGCCAAAAATCTTACCGACAACCGGCATGATGATGTCTTTTACCAGCGAATCGACGATTTTGCCGAACGCGCCGCCGATAATTACACCGACAGCCAGATCCATTACATTACCTTTGAGCGCAAATTCCTTAAATTCCTGCATCATCCCCATAGTTCTTATCTCCTTGAAATTATTAAGAAAACAGTAATGTTATTCGAGAGGCCTTACTGTGCGAGCAATTTAGTCATCATTTTCCTAATGAGTCAATCAAAAAGGCGAGATTGTGCATAGGGGCTTTAAGTTTGTTGTGCCAATAGGTTAAAATGGGAGTCTTTTTGAAAAATTTTGAGGTTATCCAAGCATGGCCGGAGCGACAGCGGATCCCCAAAAACGGCGCTTTTTGATTGGCGCGACATCGGTAGTAGGCGCGGTTGGCGCCGTAACCGCCGTCAGCCCCTTCGTATTCAGTATGTTTCCCAGTGAACGGGCAAAAGCAGCGGGCGCGCCTGTGGAAGTAGATATCTCCAAACTTGAGCCCGGCATGTTGCTGACGGTCGAATGGCGCGGCAAGCCCGTTTGGATCGTTAATCGTACCAAAGAGATGCTGGATCAACTGAATGCCAGCAGCGATCATTTGGCCGATCCGACTTCCGATGGCGATGATCAGCCTGAGTACGCAAAGAATCCCGCGCGCGCGCGCAAAGAGCACGAAAACATTCTCGTTGTAGAAGGCGTATGCACCCACCTTGGCTGCTCGCCCACGTTCCGAAAAGAAGTCGGCCCCGCCGACCTTGGCGCCGATTGGAAAGGTGGTTTTTATTGCCCGTGTCATGGCTCTAAGTTCGATTTAGCGGCCCGCGTTTATAAAGGCGTCCCCGCGCCAATCAATCTTAAGGTCCCACCGTACATGTATATGAGCGATACGCGTCTGCTAGTCGGCGAAGATAGTAAAACGAAGGGAGCTTAAGCCATGGCGACCAACAATAACAGCGGCGGCTTCATGGCTTGGATCGATGAGCGTTTCCCGTTCACGGAAACGCTTAAGAAGCACATAACCGAATACTACGCACCGAAAAATTTTAATTTTTGGTACTACTTCGGATCTCTTGCGTTGCTAGTGCTGGTGTTGCAAATCGTGACCGGCATTTTCCTCACCATGAACTACAAGCCCGACGCGAAACAGGCCTTTGCCTCGGTCGAGTACATCATGCGCGACGTCGATTGGGGCTGGCTAATTCGCTACCTGCATTCCACCGGCGCGTCGATGTTCTTTGTTGTCGTCTATCTGCACATGCTGCGCGGCATTATGTATGGCTCCTATCGAAAGCCCCGCGAGTTGCTGTGGATTTTCGGCATGGTGATTTACGTGCTGTTGATGGCCGAAGCGTTCTTTGGTTACCTCTTGCCCTGGGGCCAAATGTCCTACTGGGGCGCGCAGGTGATCGTGAATTTGTTCTCCGCCGTTCCTTGGATTGGACCGGGATTATCCGAATGGATTCGTGGCGATTTCGTCGTTTCCGACGCAACCTTGAATCGCTTCTTCGCCTTCCACGTGATCGCGTTGCCGTTGGCTTTAGTAGGATTGGTGTTCTTGCACATCGTCGCACTGCATCAAGTTGGATCGAATAATCCCGACGGCATCGAGATTAAGAAAAAGAAAGATCCGAAAACCGGCTTGCCGTTGGACGGTATTCCTTTTCATCCCTACTACACCGTGAAGGATTTGGTCGGCACGGTCGGTTTCTTGATCATATTTGCCGCGATTTTGTTTTTTGCGCCGGAGATGGGTGGATACTTCTTGGAGCACAACAACTTCGTTCCCGCTGATTCGATGGTGACGCCGGAGCACATCGCGCCGGTGTGGTATTTCACGCCGTTCTACGCCATGCTGCGCGCCGTACCGCCGATGTTTGGTTCGCAGTTTCCCGGCGTTGCGGTCATGGGCATTGCAGTGGTGATCTTTTTCCTACTGCCATGGTTAGATAAAGGTGTCGTCAAGTCAATTCGTTATCGCGGTTCGCTTTACAAAGGTTGGCTTGCAGCATTCATTGTGTCGTTCATCATTCTTGGCATCTGCGGCGTCTTGCCCACCAGCGTGTGGGGCCAATTCGGCAAAGGCTTACCGATCATCGGCGGTGTGGATGTAGCCACCGTCGTTGCACGAATATTCACCATCGTTTATCTGCTGTTTTTCTTCCTAATGCCGTGGTACACCAAACGAGATAAAACCAAGCCGGAACCGGAGCGGGTGACCTGATGCGTAAACTATTGCTAAGTTTGCTTTTACTCCCTGCTTTCGCGATGGCGAATACAGCGGTTGAGTTGGATCACGCGCCAATCAATACTCGGGACATGCTGTCAGTACAGCGCGGTGCAAAAAACTTCGTTAACTATTGCCTGACCTGCCATAGCGCTAACTATATGCGCTATAGCCGCCTGCAAGATTTGGGACTGAACGAAGATCAAATCAGAGATAACCTCATTCTTACCCGGGTAAAAGTGGGCGAAACCATGTCTATCCCGCTCAAACCAGAGGATGCAAAAGCCTGGTTCGGCAAACTACCACCCGATTTAACCGTCATCTCTCGTTCACGCGGCGTCGATTGGCTTTACTCGTATTTGCGTGGTTTTTATCGCGACGACAGCAAAGCGACCGGTTGGAACAACACCGTATTTCCGCAGGTCGCCATGCCCCATGTGTTGTATGAGTTGCAGGGTCAGCAAGTCATGGTCACGGAAAAAAATGCGCACGGTGAGCGCCACAAATTGCATCTGGACAAGCCGGGCCAGTTGTCACCGATTCAGTACGACCAATTCGTAGCAGACTTAGTGAACTACCTCGACTACATGGGCGAACCGCACAAAGCCAAACGTATTCAGACCGGCATCATCGTGATGTTTTTCCTCGCGCTATTGTTCCCGCTGGCGGTGCTGTTGAAAAAAGAATTTTGGAAAGACGTGAAATAATCGGCCCAAGATCCGCTCCAGTAGCGGGTCTGCAAGCCCTTAATGGACTATAAAAATTATGATGACATTGTACTCAGGCACCACCGATCCATTCAGCCACCGCTGCCGCTTTGTGTTGTTCGAAAAAGGCATGGATTTTCAGATCATCGATGTCGATATGTATAACAAACCGGAAGACATCGCGGTGATGAATCCCTATAACCAAGTGCCGATCTTGGTGGAACGCGACCTTGTTTTATATGAGTCCAACATCATCAACGAATACATCGACGAGCGCTTTCCGCATCCGCAATTGATGCCGGCGGATCCGATCATGCGCGCGCGCGCACGACTCTTTCTCTATCGTTTCGAGAAAGAATTGTTCAGCCAAATCGACAATCTCGATAGCGCCAGCCAGCAAAAATCCGACAAAGCACGGCAAATCATTCGCGACAATCTGGCACAGATCGCCCCCGTTTTTACCAAGCAAAAATTCATGCTCGGCGACGAATTCTCCATGCTCGATGTCGCGATCGCGCCGCTGCTGTGGCGTTTGGAACACTATCAAATCACCATGCCAAAACAAGCCGCGCCACTGCTGAAATACGCCGAGCGCATGTTCACGCGCCAAGGTTTCATCGATGCCATGACACCCTCCGAAAAGGCCATGCGCAAGTGACCGCGGAAATCGGCACCAAGCCCTATCTGATGCGCGCCATTTACGAATGGTGCGTGGATTGCGGTTTCACGCCTTACCTAAGCGTGTCGGTGACTGATGGCTGTCGTGTGCCAATGGAATATGTAAAGAACAACGAAATCGTTTTGAACATCAGTCCGTCAGCAACGAGAAATTTGAAGATCGATAACGACTGCCTACATTTCTCTGCGCGTTTCAACGGCGTGTCGCGCGAAGTATCCGTGCCAATCAGTTCCGTCGCCGGCATTTTCGCCCGTGAGAACAGCGAAGGATTGTTGTTTAAAGTCGAATCGGATGTTGCCGTTGCGCCTGTGTCCGCGGAAGAAATTGTCACAAGGGACAAGGCAAATACGCCTGCCTCACCACGCGAGCGAAATCACCTTAAAGTAGTAAAATAGTTTTAGAAGCGGCACTGCCACGAGCCGCATGAATGCTTGATTGTAGCAATGCATAGTCCGAGAGCCGCACCGGTATTTCCTCTCAGGCCATGCGCTCAAGAAACTTGAATCGCCGCAGGCGAAATCAAACCGCAGCAAAACGCCGGCATAGCTCAGTTGGTAGAGCAGTTGATTTGTAATCAGAAGGTCGCGGGTTCGATTCCTGCTGCCGGCACCAGTAAATCAAAGGGTTATGATTTTATTCGTTGAGCAAAAAACATTCGGGGTTACGCGGGGGTTACATTTCGCCGCATCGCGCCCTTGTGTTGCTCGAACTTTTAGTTTGGCGTACTGACCAAGGGAATGATCATTTTCTCGCAGGCTTAGGCGCAAACAGAACGGACGGATGGATGAAGTGGACTATGCAAAACTCATCGCGCGCTCTTTTCGGATTGAGCCAGAGGGTACCGTCGATGTTGGGCTTAGACCCGCCGATCGCAATAACGTCTGTATAAGCCTTTCTGTATCGTTCGCCTCGTCGAAGAAACTCCCAAGCCCATTCATGATTGGTTGGGGGACGGTCGCGGTACATTTTGTAAACGTCGGCAATATTCCATCGCGGCATGAAGTGAAATTCCGTTCTCGAGGGAAACTTATACTTGCTATCGGTTAGGTCATAGGTTGCCACATTGATCCGCGAAAATTTGTGGTCAACGCACCGGCTTTTTTGACTTTGTGCCCAGTGCCACTATCGCCTTCTCGATGGTCTTGGCTGTCACCTTACTCTGACCTTCAATTTTGCTGACATAGGCTTGGGATACACCCATGCGTTCGGCGAGTTGCTCTTGCGTGACGTGCGCCTTGATGCGGGCGAGCGCTACGGGGTTCGTGACGTAGTCCTCAGGCTGAAACGGAATATACGATTCGTCCTTTTCCGTCATGGCTTCCAGGCCCGCGATTTCGTCTTCGATCTCCTCGCGTAGGGCTTTGTACACGGCCACAGGGATCAGCACGTATTCCGGCTCACCTGCCAGGGACTTGATTACTTGAATACTCAACGGTGCGTTCATTTGTACGCGTCTCCACGGGGCTTAATTTTCTCAATGGCAATGATTTTCAAATCGTCTTGCCGGTCATAAATCACGCGCCAACTTCCAACGCGCAAGCGCGAATAGGGGGAGGCGACAAGTTTCTTGGTATCCAGCATGACATCGTCTGGATTTTGACCGAGCGCGGTAATTTTTTCGGCGATGGCTTCGCGCTCCGGCTTGCCGATACTTGCCAGCTTCTTCCCCGCTTGCCGCTTGATCTTGACGGTGTAGGGCATGGTTATATTATAAGGTTATATTTCGTTATATTCAACTGCGCTAGCGCGGTCTTAGCTCGACGACTTCTGCGCCCGGCTTAAGCCCCGCGGCCGCAACGATCGCGGAACTAGCGCGCTGTACGGATTGACGAACAGGATCAAGATCAAGGTGAGCGTATATCGCAGTTGTTGAAGGAGATAGATGAATGAGGCTCTTACCAATGACCGGTAACGATGAACCGGTTATTGCTTGGTAGCTGCCGAATGTTCGGCGTAGGTCGTGTAGACGTAAGTTCTGAATGCCGGCGCGAGCGAGAATGCGATCCCATCCCGCTTTGGGTTCCATCAAATGCCCGGACTCACCTCGACCAGGAAATACAAATAGTGATAACTCTGCGTTGACCTGCCGACGCCGCAATATTTCAATGGCTTCAACGGACAAGGTGACCGTTTGCGGCTTGCCGTTCTTGGTTTTTTCGATGCGCCACTCGGCGCGATCGAGGTTAATGTCGCTCCATTTCATCGACTGAACATTCGATCGCCTTGCGCCGGTGAACAGGCTCAACTTCACATAGTCTCGCATGGTTTCGTTGGGTTCCGCAGCTACGGCTTCGAAAAATTTTCGCAATTCGTCGGCTTGAAGAAATCGATCACGTTTTGCTTCGGGAAATTTTCTGATTCCCTGCGCAAAAATTCCTTAAAAGAAGACGGTCGTTTGCTGCTCGTGCAGGGAGGACTGCCTGACATTCTGCCAGTTATTTGGGTGTGGATGACGGGCGGCAAAAGAATCATTGCCGGTCCAGCGTCAGTGCGAGTAGACGATTTGCATTTACTGGCGCAGTTGGCGGAGCAGGGAAAGCTTAGGCCTGTCATCGATCGGCGCTATGGGTTTGATCAGATCGTGGAAGCGTACCGCTATGTAGACAGTGGCCGGAAGAAAGGGAATGTTGTCGTCACGCTATAGCTCATATTTTTGACCGGACTCAGTTTTGCATTCCATACGATTTCGATCGAGCGAAGGTGTCTTGCCGAAAATAGGCCTTCAACTGTCTGTAGACCGCCGGATATTCCTCAACAATAATCCCCGGCATTTCAAAGAACATTTCGCTTAACACCGCAAAAAACTCGCCCGGATTTTCCGACGCGTAGGGATCAATCGCCGTGTCTTCGCCGCCGTCGACACGCTTACAGAAATCTGAATAAGCCGCCGCGAAACTCTTTTGCCAGACACGCGAATTCATGTCTTTATGCAACGGCGGAAAGCCATTGGCATCACCGTTTTGCATGTCGAGCTTGTGGGCGAATTCGTGGATGACGACGTTGACGCCGTCTTGCGTGAACGCGGTTTGCGTATCGGCCCACGATAAAATTACCGGCCCGTCGCTGCGCGCCATGCCGGTCATCGGGCGGCGGTCGGTGTGGATGACGCCGGCTTCGTCGACGTATTGGTGATTCGGCACGAATTCATCGGGGTAAATGATGATGCCGCGCCAACCTGCGTAACAGTCTACGCCGATATTTAGCGTCATCAAACACGCTTGCGATGCGATGCTCAGCATCATCTCGTTGCTTACTTCGAGATCGTGGGCGCCGCTGAATTCTTTGTCGTGCAGAAAAATGCGTACGTCTTCGTGTAAACGTCGCAAATCGTCGGTCGAGAATCCGCGCAGATAACTTGCAGACGAAACTATGCGTTGCCAAAGTTCGGCATCGATGGTGGTTTTGGACAAAATGCGATTGCGGCGCCAACTGGAGAAAAGCGAAAACATGGGACGCAGACTACCGGTATTTTATCGCCTGTGCCAGAGGCCGCATGCTGCTTGGTTCGTGGCGCGGAGTGCTCTGAAAGCCGCTACCAGAGCGGCTCTCCAGGCATGTCAATCGCAGAAAAAAGTACGCCCCAGAGTTACCTCTGGGGCGTAAACCTTTACTTAATGGGAACCATTAAAGCAAAGGAGGAGGAGCTTTTGCGAGTTAAAGTCTTACTTCTTGGCGGACTTTACGGCTGCATTGGTTGCGTTTGCTGCGGCTTTTACATTCGCGTCGGTCATGGTCGCGACTTGCTTGGCGGCTTTGGTCATGCTGTCGAACGCGGCGCTGGCGGCGGTGATCGACGATTTAATGGCTGCGATCGCCACGTCGGTGCCGGCAGGTGCGGTTTTCGAAACTTTATCGAGTGCGACGGCAACGCTTTTGTTCATTTCGGTTACTTGCGCTTCGAACAGATTCGACCATTGAGCCTGGGTCTGTTGCGCGACTTCGTAGACGGCTTTGGAGTAGTTGGTCCATTTGTCCGTGGTCGTTTCAGCAACCTTGCCGCGGAAGGCGGTGAGGTCTTGCACATCGCGCACTTCGGTCAGCAATGTGGCGTTCTTGGCGCTTTCGCTCAGGGCATCACGGCCAACGGCTAACTGCAGGCCGACCAAGCGCTCAGCAGCGTCAAAGGAAACTTTCGCGAACTTAAGGGCTGCATCGATAGTCGATTTGTTAACATCGGCGAATTGTTCTGGGGCTGTAAACATTTAAAACTCCTTAGTAAATTAACTTGGGTGCCTAGCAGCTATATTGCGCTGCAACAATTCAAATTATGGGGGCGTCGAACCCCAATGTCAAGACTTTTTTGTTGCACTGCAATAAATTTAAAAAGTGTTGCTTTTTTCCAACGATCCCAAGTCCATCAACACGTTAGAGAACATGGTGCCACAGATGTTATAATTCAATTGTTAAAAATTGTGTCGTGCACAAATATTTTTCTGGAGCGGCAATGGCGGACAGTAAACGCGTTATAAAAAAATATCCAAATCGGCGACTGTACGACACAAACACCAGTGCCTATATCACGCTCACGGAAGTAAAAGATTTGGTGCTTGGCAACATAGCCTTCGAAGTGCTTGATGCCAAAACCAACGAAGACATCACTCGCAGCATTCTGCTGCAAATCATTTTGGAAGAAGAGGCCGGCGGCCAGCCGCTGTTTACGGCTGAAATGCTGGCGCATATGATTCGCTGCTACGGTAACGCCACACAGGGCGTGATGGGCACATTTTTGGAGCGCGGCGTGCATTCTTTTATCGACGTGCAGCAAAAGCTGCAAGACCAGGCGCGCGCCGTTTACGGCAATACGGCGGGCCTAAGCCCGGAAATCTGGGCGCAATTCTTTAAGGCGCAGGGGCCGATCATGCAGGGGATGATGGGAAATTATCTGGACCAAAGCGCAAACATGTTCGTCGACATGCAAGCGCAGATGCAAAAGCAAGCACGGGATATTTTCGGCAACCTCGCGCCTTCAGCGCCGAACGCGAAGCCTGACGCGTCGCCTGCCGACGAACCGGCCGCGTCGGCCGCGAAATCCCTCCGCAGCGCGAAGTAAGCGCTTAAGATGGCGAAAGTTTTAGCAGCGGCGAGCCCGCCGCAAATCGGTTTTGTTTCCCTCGGCTGCCCGAAGGCGCTAGTGGATTCCGAGCAAATCCTCACGCAACTGCGCGCCGAAGGTTACCTCACGGTTAGTTCATACGCCGATGCGGATTTGGTGATCGTCAATACCTGCGGCTTTATCGATTCGGCGGTCGAAGAATCGCTCGACGCCATCGGCGAAGCGCTGAACGAAAACGGCAAGGTCATCGTCACCGGCTGTCTCGGCGCGAAGGGCGACATCGTGCGCGAGACGCACCCGAAAGTGTTGGCGGTCACCGGCCCGCATGCAAAAGATGAAGTAATGCGCCATGTTCACGCGCATTTGCCTAAGCCCCATGATCCCTTTGTCGATCTCGTGCCGCCGCAGGGCATCAAGCTCACGCCGAAACATTATGCGTATCTAAAGATTTCCGAAGGCTGTAACCATCGCTGCACGTTTTGCATCATACCGAGTATGCGTGGTGATCTAGTCAGCAGACCCGTCGGCGACGTGATGGTGGACGCGGAAAATTTAGTTCGCTCGGGCGTGAAAGAATTGCTCGTGATTTCGCAAGACACAAGTGCTTACGGTGTCGATGTGAAGTATCGCACCGGTTTTTGGGGTGGCAAGCCACTGAAGACGCGCATGACCGAAATGGTCACCGCGCTGGGCACTCTCGGCGTTTGGGTGCGGCTGCATTATGTTTATCCTTATCCCCATGTTGACGAAGTGATTCCGCTGATGGCCGACGGAAAGTTGTTGCCGTATCTCGATATTCCGTTTCAGCACGCGAATCGGCGTATTTTGAAATTGATGAAGCGTCCCGCCGATACTGAAAACACGCTGGCGCGCATTCAAGCGTGGCGCAACGTCTGCCCAGACTTAACTATACGCAGCACGTTCATTGCCGGTTTTCCCAGTGAAACCGATGCGGAGTTTGAAGAACTTTTAAATTTTTTGCGCGAAGCACAATTGGATCGCGTCGGTTGCTTCACCTATTCGCCGGTAGAAGGCGCGAAAGCCAATGCCTTGCCTGATCATGTTCCCGACGCGTTGAAAGAAGAGCGTCGCGGACGATTAATGGAACTGCAGGCCGACATCAGCGCGGCGAAACTGCAGGCGAAAATCGGCAAGACGATGCAAGTCATCATCGACGAAATCAGCCCCGATGGTGCAAAAGCGCGTAGCAGCGCGGATGCGCCCGAGATTGATGGTCAGGTTTATATCAACAAACCCAAGGGCAAAAAATTTGCTCATAAACAGGGTGAATTTACGAACGTTCGCATTACCGATGCCGATGCTCACGATTTGTGGGCCGAGCTGGCGTAGCGAAATTATTTTGAATCCTAGGAGGTGAATATGGCAAGCACACGTGAAGTAGTGGTGTTAAGTGGCGTACGCACGGCAATTGGCGATTACGGCGGCAGCCTGAAAGATTTCGCGCCGACGGAGTTGGCCGGCATGGTGATCAAAGAGGCGATCGCACGCGCGAAAGTCGACGTGAATGATATCGGGCATTTAGTACTCGGCAATGTGATCCACACCGAGCCGAAAGATATGTACATCTCGCGCGTTGCGGCGATCAAAGGTGGTTTGCCGCAAGCATCGAGCGCGCTGACGGTGAATCGTTTATGCGGCAGCGGCCTGCAAGCGATCATCAGCGCGGCGCAAACGATTTTACTCGGCGATACCGATTGCGCCATCGGCGCGGGTGCCGAATCCATGAGTCGCGCGGCGTACATCATGCCGAATTTGCGCTGGGGCCAGCGCATGGGCGACGGCGGTGTGACGGATATGATGGTCGGCGCGCTGACCGATCCATTCGATACCGTGCACATGGGCATCACCGCAGAAAACATCGCGGCGAAGTGGGGCATTAGCCGCGAAGTGCAAGACGCATTCGCCGTCGAGAGCCACAAACGCGCAATTAACGCGACCGAAAAAGGTTATTTTAAAGATCAAATTCTGCCGGTCGAAATCAAGTCGAAAAAAGGGTCGACATTTTTCGCTGTCGACGAGCATGCTCGCGCTGACGCGACAGCGGAAGGTATGGCAAAACTACGCGCCGTGTTCCAAAAAGATGGCTCGGTAACGGCAGGTAACGCTTCTGGCATTAATGACGGTGCCGCGGCAATTGTCATGATGGAAAAAACTGCTGCAGAGAAGCGCGGGTTAAAGCCCATGGCGCGTCTTATTTCCTACGGCCACGCCGGCGTCGACCCGAAATTCATGGGCATCGGTCCAGTGCCTGCCGTGCAGAAAGCGTTGGCGAAAGTTGACCTCAAAGTCAGCGACATGGACGTGATCGAATCCAATGAGGCGTTCGCGGCTCAAGCATGTGCCGTATCGAAAGATCTCGGTTTCGATGGCAAAAAAACCAACCCGAACGGCGGTGCAGTCGCCCTCGGTCATCCGATCGGTGCTACCGGCGCGATGCTTACCATCAAGGCGCTCTACGAACTCGAGCGCATTGGCGGACGTTACGCGCTCGTGACCATGTGTATTGGCGGCGGGCAGGGGATCGCCGCCGTATACGAACGCATTTAATTTCGTCGAGTGCAGTAAACAAAAAAGCGACCCGCGGGTCGCTTTTTTATTGGGCGCAGAAAAATCAGCGCCGCATCAACATGCCGCCTAACATGCCGGCCAATTCGTCGACCGCCGAGCCATTGCCGTTTTGATCAAGAAAACGGTTGATCGTACCCATGAGTCCAGGTGCGGCCTGCTGCGCATACTCGGTTTCGCCACCAAGCAGGCCAGCTAATCCCGATGGCCCCATGCCTTGTTGTTGGCGGGTGCGGCCGAGGAAGCCCATCACGATCGGAGCAAGGGTCACAAGTAAGCGGCCCATGCTCGATGCGTCCATGCCCGTTGCTTTCGATAAGGCGTTTACAACGCCGTTTTGCGAATTGCCAAATACGTGGCCCAATATCCCCGCACCGGAACTTTGCTGCGAGCCACCCAAAAAACCAATGAGATTATCCAAAATGCCGCCATCGTGGTCGTTCGATAGTGCACTAAAAAGCGAATCGCGGCCCTCGGTATCGCTTGAATTTCGCGTTAAAGCCGACAGCAAAATCGGTACCGCTGCAGCAATCGCATTGCCGGTCGTTTGTTGATTGGTACCCAATTGGTTGCTGAGCTCGCCTAAGGTGTCCGCATCGAACTGTCCCAGGATTGCATTCATGATTGACGCCATAGTGATCTCCTATTTTTCCTTGTGAAAATACTCAAAAAAACTATGCAAGTGATTGTTTCAAAGCGGAGATGAAAGCTTCCTCCCCGTCGCTAATCAACTCGCTTCCAAAGCCTAGAAAGCCGCCTTCTTTAGCGGATTGAGAAATTTTATCAGCAATATCGGCGAGCTAGGTTTTATATTGGCTAACGTCGTCTGATGACCCTTTGGCCTTTAAAATTTGCAGTGCGGCGCCTCCACCCGCCGTGGCTAAGCCAGTGAATTTGGTTGGCGCATTTTTGGCGTCGGCAAATGAGACTTGGCTGCGCACAAATTCTTGCGCTGCACTTATTTCTTCGCGTTGGCTCAAGGATTTGATCAACTCGTTACTGCTGCTAAGCCCTTGAAACATCGTTTGCGCGGTCGCAAAACTCTCCTTGAAACTGCCAAAAAGGCCACTATTGCCGACGAGCATCGTCGCTGCGGCGACAAGACTGGGCGTGTTTCGTAGTGTGGCCCATTCATCGACCGTGAAAGCGGTTTTTGCGGTCATATTTTTTCCTTGGCGGGTAATAATTTTATTGGAATTTGAATTCGTATTTAAAGCTCCTTTACTATCGAAGTCAACTCACTCACGTCACGCTGGATAGCACCCTGGGGAGCCGCAGCAATGCTCGATCTACAAGGCCTGTTGCGGCGTCAAGACGAAGGGGATAGAGTTCGGAGCTTAACTGGGGGTCTGGATTCATTGGATGTTTAAGCTTTCTGCACGAAATGTAGTCGCGTCGTTGGTTTTATTGGGATTAATTTTGCTCGGCGTGCAGGCGCTGAAAAAATTTCGACAGCAATCGGCTGGAGTTACCGCGCCGCTTGCAACACAGCCTGCGGCAAAGCCAAATTTCAATACCATGTATTCCGCTGGCGCTGCGCCGGATCGGCGTGCATTTAGCGCGGCAGAAGAAGCTTATTCGGTGGCGCTATGGCGCGTGCACGATAAAGTGAAAACCAGCTCAGTGCAGTTGAGTTTCGCGGGACTTTCGTACAAATTGAAGGAGCTTGATCGCGCCGGCGTAAAAGCGAAAATCGCGCCGCAAATCGATATTTATCGCGATGCATTGCAGGGCATCGACCGACTCAGTGTGCCGGATTCGCTCAAAGAATTGCACCAGACTTACAAAAAAGCCGTCACTCTCTACGCTGACGCCTCGACGGAAATGGTCAAAATTGCCGATGACGGTAATGAACAACATTTGCTCGACGCCCATAGCAAAACCGCCCAGGCCGCGACGCTATTGTTGAAGGTCAGTGCGGAATTGTGGCCGGGCGAATTTAAGCCTAACTAGTTTTAATTTGGACGCTGTCCGGCTCAGCGGCGTCGATTGGTGGTAAATGTACCGTGAGCCAACAAATAAATTCTGGAGGATGTCATGAGAAATGTATCGAGAAAATCAGGCCTGTTTGCAGCCTTGGGCCTGGCGAGTGCGTTGCTCGCGCCGGTCGCTGCGCAGGCTGCAGATGGCGTGTATTCAGTATGGTTAGTCGAGAATAGCCGGTTCATGAACGTGCCTTTCGGCGCCTTCATGCCGGATCGCGCGTTTGTCCCAAGCGCGCCCGCAGGTGGCCCGAATGGCATCAACACCGTCGATCTGCCGGTGAACGTCGGCGTGATCAAAGGCGCGGGAAAAGAAGTGATTCTGTATGACAACGGTTGGAACGCGACCGACTATCACAAAGCCACCGGCACGGCGCACTGGTCGCCACTGTCGAAGCAACTCGGTCAGCTCGGTATCGCCGCAGCAGACGTGACGAAAGTCATCGTCGGTCACGGTCACTGGGATCACGCCGGTAGCTTGGATGAGTTTCCCAATGCCGTGCTCTACATTCAGCGCGAAGAGTTGAAGGGCATCGAGTGGGCGCTAAACTATCCGGGTCATGAGCGCATTCGCGCGGTGAACGATTCGCCCGGCGGTTGCGCACGTACACCGGCTTGCGGTTATCCGTCCAAAACCATGGATTCGATCTATGGAAAAGTGCTGAAAGGTAAAGCCGTGATCGTCGATGGCGATATGGAAGTCATGCCCGGCATCAAAATCCACGCTGCGTTCCGCGCCCATACCGCCGGCTCGCAGTTGCTGGAAGTCAACACGCCAATCGGCAAGCTGATGTTCGGTAGCGATGCCTATTCGTCGTGGGAAGGCATCCGCGATTGGCAAATCGCTAACCCGCAACAAACCGATACGGTGCAGCAATTCTTGGCCTACGAGAAATGCTACAAAGTGACCGGCGGGTATGCGAACTGCGTCGCCGCACACGAGCCGCTTTCCTACACCGACAAATATCCGTTGACGAAAAATGCCTGGGTCGGCATGAACGGTGGACGTCTTGCGGAAATCACCTTGGCGCCCGGCGAGAAATCGCGTAAGCCCTAAGCGCTGATTCGTCAAAACGCTTGAAACGGGGAGGCCGGTTCACCGGTCTCCTTATTTTTTGTCAGCATGAAACTTTCGTTTTTGATTTTTTGGGCGGTGCTATTGCCGATGCCAGCTCACGCTCATGACGCCGATTCCTACGGCGGCTTGTATCGCTCGCGCGATGCCGGTGCGACTTGGCTCCCGGCGGACGCGGGGCTTTTCATCAACGCATCGAATGCGGTCGCTATTAACCCGACCGATTCTAACCATCTGCTGTACGGCACGGACACGCGCTTGATGCGCTCTCAAAATGGCGGGCGCGATTGGCATGACCAAGCCCCGAATTTAATTGCCGGGCCAATTTTTTGTCTGGCGTTCGATCGCGATGGCACAAGCGCGTACGCGGCAAACGCAAATGGATTATTTCGCAGCGACGCGAACGGGCAATGGCATGCGCTTGACGTGCCGTTGAGCGCATTGCCGATAGCACAAATCATCGCAGTACACGGCAAAGTATATTTGGCGGGCACCAATGGCGTATACATTGGCAACGCCAGCAGCCAAGACTGGAGCGGTCCGGCAAAGGGGTTGCCTGAAGAGCCAATATCCGCGCTGCTCGTGGCAGATGGCAAGCCAGAAATCAATATTCATGCGGTTGTCGCCGGTCGAATATGGCGCAGCGAAGATGGGGGATATGCGTGGCGACAAGCGGCGGGGAAGTGGACCAATCAACGCGTTGATACCATTGGCGCCGATTTTCGCGATGTTAAAAAGTTGTGGGCCGGCGGCGCCAGCCGGCTATTTCGCAGCATCGACGGTGGTAAGAATTGGCAAGCCCACGGCAAGCCATTACCAGATCCCAACATTGCTATTCGTGGAATTGCGGTTTCGGAAAACGAAAAAGTCATCGTGCTCACCACCCATCGTGGCCTAATGCGCAGCGCCGATGCGGGCGAAACTTGGGCGAAAGTAGAAAGCGCATTGCCATTGCATTTGGAACCGAGCCCGTTGGTGCAAGATCGAAGTGATCCGAATATCGTTTATGCCGGATTTTCGTTACGTCCGTACAACGAGGCGTGGCGCGCCGCGCAGCAGGTAGCGGAACAACAGCGCAATGACAGTGCGCGAAATCAATATGCGATTATTGCGGCCGTCATCGCGAGCGTATTGCTCGCGATCGGCGTGGGCATTTATATCCGCAAGCGGTCAATTAGCAAATCCCCTCGCCCCCTTGGGGGAGGGTTAGGGTGAGGGGCGCGCCCTATGGAAACCAATAACGTGAGCACATCGAACACGCAAACAAAAACATCAACCGCCTCGCGCGCAATCTATTTTCTAATTGCGCTAGCGACGCTCATGGTCGTGGCATTCGCCGCGTGGCGCCTCGCCCCGCCACCGATGGCCCGAGTGACCGAATATCCGATGCTGGAAAAGGATGATATCCCCGCAGCAATCGCTTCGGGCAAGGACGGCAGCATTTGGTTCACCATCGATTTCTCCAGCGCGATCGGCGTATTTCGCAACGGCAAAATCGAGCGCATCGATAAGGGCACACGAAACATGGATCCGATCGGCATCGCGGTCGATCAGGCCAATAACGCTTGGTATGTCGACGCGCCGGCGCTGAGCATCGGGCGCGTATCGCCGAACAACGAAATCAAAACGTTTCCGCTCGGGACGCCGGTGGCGCGTTTGCAACGGCTCACGGTCGCGCCCGATGGCGCAGTGTGGTTCGCCGAAGGTTCGGCCTATAGCCTAACGCGCTTGAAAGACAATGTGTTGGAGCGTTATCAACTGCAATCGGCCCGTGGCACGCCTTACGGAATCGCCATCGCGCCGGATGGCAAAGCCTGGGCGACACTGCAGCAGGCGGGGCAAATCGTGCGCATCGACCCGAAAGATGGCAAAACCGATTGGTTTTGGGTGCCAACACCGGCGAGTGCGCCGACCGATATTACCGTCGACGCAAAAGGCGACGTTTGGTTTTTAGAGTTTCGTAGCAACAAACTTGGGCGTATTCACAACGAAGAATTTACCGAATTCCCGATTCCAAGTGAATCGCGCACGGCCGGCGTTGTCGGGCTCGCGGCGGCGCCGGATGGCGCCATTTGGTTTGCAATGGTTCGCGATCATGGGCTGGGACGTTTCAAAGATGGCCAATTTAAGTTCTTTAATCTGCCGCGCCCAGATGCGCGGCCCATTGGCGTCGCAGCTGATCCGGCAGGCAATATTTGGTACGTTGATTTGACCGGGTTTTTAGGAAAAATAAGTTACGCGGACGCAACGCATTGAGCGAATTTGCAACAGATTGCGCTTAAGGAAAAAACAGCGAAGGTATCCGAGATGGTATGATTCTGCCCTATCGGGAACGCTACTTCTCATTTTTCTTAGCATCGCAAGCATCTTAAATTTTGGGACGAAAGAAAGCATGAACAAAGTGTATGCAAGCGCGCAGGCGGCGCTGGCGGGTGTGGTAAAGGATGGCCAGTTGATCGCTGTCGGTGGATTCGGTCTATGTGGTATTCCGGAAGCGCTAATCGACGCCTTGCGCGATAGCCAAGTGAAGAATCTCACGGTGATTTCAAATAACGCGGGTGTCGACGGCTTTGGCTTAGGTAAGTTGCTCGAGACGCGGCAAATCAAGAAAATGATTTCCAGTTACGTCGGCGAAAACAAAGAATTCGAACGGCAATATCTGGCAAACGAATTGGAATTGGAGTTCACGCCGCAGGGCACGCTCGCGGAAAAATTGCGTGCCGGCGGTGCCGGCATTCCGGCGTTCTTCACGCGAACCGGTGTCGGTACGTTGGTCGCCGAGGGCAAGGAAATTCGCGAGTTCGATGGCCATCAATATGTCATGGAGCGCGCGTTGAATCCGGAGGTCGCATTGGTGAAAGCGCAAAAAGCGGACAAGAGCGGCAACCTGGTATTTCGACGTACCGCGCGTAACTTTAACCCGGCGGCGGCAATGGCAGGAAAAACCACCATTGTCGAAGTCGAGCAATTGGTTGAGGTGGGCGAGATCGATCCGGATGATGTGCATTTGCCGGGCATTTACGTGAGTCGAATCGTCGTCAATGCCCATCCCGAAAAGCGCATCGAAAAGCGCACCATTACTGAAAAGAAAGCCGCATAGCCATGGCCTGGACCCACGATCAAATGGCGGCGAAAGCTGCACAAGAATTGCAAGATGGATTTTATGTGAATCTCGGTATCGGATTACCTACGCTGGTCGCCAATCACGTTCGCGCCGACATCGAAGTCTGGCTGCAAAGCGAGAACGGCATGCTCGGCATTGGCCCGTTTCCAACGGAAGACGAAGTCGATGCCGATCTGATCAACGCCGGTAAGCAAACCGTAACGACGATTCCCGGCTCATCAATCTTTGGCTCCCACGATAGTTTTGCAATGATTCGCGGTGGCAAGATACATCTGTCGATCCTCGGCGCGATGCAAGTTAGCGCAAAGGGTGATCTTGCCAATTGGATGATCCCCGGCAAAATGGTGAAGGGCATGGGCGGTGCGATGGATTTAGTCGCCGGCGTGCCGCGCGTGTTGGTGCTGATGGAACATGTCGCAAAAAAGAAAGACGGTACCGAGGATTTGAAAATACTGCCGCAGTGCACGTTGCCGTTGACCGGGGTCGGTGTCGTGAATCGCATCATCACCGATCTTGGTGTAATGGATGTAACGCCAGCAGGCTTAAAGTTGGCGGAGCTAGCGGCGGGCGTGACGCGAGAGGAAATTCAAGCGAAGACGGGCGTTCCATTATTGTTTTAGAAACGCGCCCTGGTGGCGCGGAACATGCCGCGCTAACTGCTTTCGAGGACAGTGGATTTCGGCGTCCCGTGTGTAATGCGTAGTGCAATTTTAAAAATGCCGGGAACTAGATTTTACGGCCAATCGGGGGAAACAATACGATGTCAACACTTGAACCATTTGAGGTTTATGCCATTCGCTATGCCAGTCATATGCGTAAAGCCAGTGAAAATTTTCTTGGTGGCGATCCTCACGATGGCCCGATGCCAATTGATTACTATATCTGGGCAATGGTCGGCAAGAACGGAACCTATGTTTTAGATACCGGCTTCGATCAAATCGCGGCTGACAAACGTGGTCGAAAACTGTTAAACCCACCGGCGGAAAGTCTGCGCAAAATCGGCATCGACGCAGGCGAGGTTAAGGACGTCATCGTCAGCCACATGCACTACGATCATGCCGGGAATCATGGTTTATTTCCGAATGCGCGCTATCACATTCAAGATCGGGAAATGGCCTATTGCACCGGTCGATGCATGTGCCACTCGGCGATAAGCCATGCATTTGAAGTGGATGACGTGGTTGCGATGACGCGGCGCATCTTCGCAGGCAAAGTGAGATTTCACGACGGCGTCGATGAGATCGCCCCGGGGTTAACCGTGCATCATGTTGGCGGCCATACCATGGGTTTACAAGTAGTGCGGGTTTGGACGCGGCGTGGCTGGGTCGTGCTCGCCTCGGACGCGGTGCATTTCTACGCCAATATGAACGAAGGTCGTCCCTTCCCCGTTATCTATAACGTCGGTGACATGTTGAACGCCTATGGCACATTGCATAAATTGGCAAGCTCACCGGACCATATCATTCCGGGCCACGACCCATTAGTGCTGCAGCGCTATCCTGCGGTGAGCCCGGCGTTGGCAGGAACGATTGCGCGGCTCGATGTGGAGCCAACGTCGTGAGTGCGCCGGACGTTAGCGTACTTTGCAATGCATTGCGCGCTTACGGAAGCAGCACCGTTGGCGCAGTTTTAGATGATATGGGTTTAGGAGGGATCATTACCAAACTGCGCGCCGTCGCTCCGGGATTGCGGTTTGCCGGACCGGCGTTTACGGTGAAGTTGGAAGTCGGTGAGCTTGGCAGTGCGCACGAGTCGGAATTCAAAATCGGCGAATACATCGATAAGCCGGCGCCTGGGGCGGTGGTCGCAATCGATATGGCGGGTGCGGCTGTTTCGGCACTTGGCGGCATCGCCACGCGGGTGGCGCAAATGCGCGGCCTTGAAGCCATTGTCATCGACGGCGGATCGCGGGATTTGGATGAAACCCGTGTGATGGGATTTCCGTTGTTTGTGCGCCATTCATTGCCGGTGACGGGACGGCGGCGCGTGCGTTTTATCTCGACCGGCGTGCCGATTCAGCTTGACGGCGTGGCTGTCGCGCCCGAGGATATTTTGGTTGGCGACGATACCGGTATCGTTCGTGTTCCGCGCGGTGCGCTCACTGAGGTCGCCGCACGTGCGAATGCGATTGACGCGCGAGATCGTCGCGTTCGTGAATTCGTCGAGCAAGGGATAGGTTTCTCCGACGCTTTTCAAAAAGCCAGTAAGAATTAATGCGTCATTAAAAATGAAGCGCCGAGCGGTGAAAGCTTATCCGCCCGGCAACTAACAAGTACTGCGAAACCTAATGCAAGTGCAGCGGATCCACCATTCGCTACTACAAACGGCGAACGCTGTTCGCCACGGTGGATCCGCTACGCTTGATCCATTTCATTGCCCTACAGCGCTGTCGCACATTGCGATGCCGTTAGGCCGGGCGGAGTCCAATGCATTGCCCTACCAAATATCCTCTTGTCATTCCCGCGAAGGCGGGAATCTATACTGCGCTGCCGATCCTTATGGCCAAATGGATTCCCGCCTTCGCCAGAACGAAAGGAAAAGTTCAGGCGAATGATCGCGATCGGCATGTCTGCCACGAGCCGCGCCCCGCTTAGTCCCTGGCGTGGCATACCTGTAGATCAAGCCGCCATACGCCTTCCGGCTTGATCAATATTCAGAAACGCCAATCCCGTTGCTGCAATTCCCCAGCATTTCCTTCTCTTACCGAAATTGAAATGGTAAAATCTTGAATTTCCTGAATTTACTGGAGTTGATTCGCATGGCTGTAGAACGTACCTTATCGATTATCAAGCCCGACGCTGTTGCCAAAAACGTCATCGGCCAAATTTACTCGCGCTTTGAAAAAGTCGGCCTGAAAATCATCGCTGCGCGCATGATGCATCTTTCGCAGTCGGAAGCAGAAGGTTTTTACGCGGTACACAAAGAGCGTCCTTTCTTTAAAGATTTGGTGAAGTTTATGATGTCCGGGCCGGTGATGGTGCAGGCGCTTGAGGGCGAAAACGCCATCGCGAAAAATCGCGAATTGATGGGCGCGACGGATCCGAAGAAGGCCGACAAGGGCACGATCCGTGCAGACTTCGCCGATAGCATCGACGCGAATGCGGTGCACGGCTCGGACGCTGGGGAAACGGCGAAGAATGAAATCGCCTATTTTTTCCCCGCCCTGAATATTTACTCTCGCTAAAGACCAATGAGCGCGATGGTCAATCTGCTTGACCTCAATCTTGCCGGCCTGACGGCGTTTATCGTCGGGCTCGGCGAGAAGCCGTTTCGCGCCAAGCAGTTGTTGCGCTGGATTCATCAATACGGCGAAACTGATTTCGCCAAGATGACGGATATCGCTAAATCGTTACGTGAGAAGTTGCAAGGTGTCGCGAAGATCGAGCCGCCGGAATTGATTACCGAGCAGATTTCCGACGACGGCACGCGCAAGTGGCTGCTCAATGTCGGCGAACACAACGCAATCGAAACGGTGTTTATTCCCGAAAACGATCGCGGTACGTTATGCATTTCCTCGCAAGTAGGCTGCGCGCTGGCGTGTACTTTTTGCTCGACCGGGCGGCAGGGCTTTAACCGCAATTTAGCCGTCGCGGAAATCATCGGCCAATTGTGGTGGGCGAACCGCGCGCTCGGCCGCGATCCGAACGGCGAACGCATCATCAGCAACGTGGTAATGATGGGCATGGGTGAGCCGCTGACGAATTTTGATAACGTTTGCGACTCGATGGACATCATGCTCGACGATTACGGCTATGGCTTGTCGCGGCGGCGTGTGACGTTATCGACTTCGGGTGTGGTGCCGGCGCTGGAGCGTTTGAAGGAACGCTGCCCGGTGGCGTTAGCCGTATCGTTGCACGCGCCAAACGACGCACTGCGCGATGTGATTGTACCGATCAATCAGAAATATCCGCTGGCGCGTTTGTTGGCGACGTGCCGCAGTTATCTCGAAGCCGCGCCGCGGGATTTTGTGACGTTTGAATATGTGATGCTCGATGGCGTGAATGACAGCGTTGCCCAGGCGCGCGAATTGGTTGCGCTGGTCGGCGATCTGCCATGCAAGTTTAATTTGATTCCGTTCAATCCCTTTCCGAATTCCGGTTACAAACGTTCGTCGACCATCGCGATTCAGCGTTTCCGCGATGTGCTGATGACGGCTGGTTTTATCGTTACCACACGCAAAACTCGTGGCGATGACATTGATGCCGCGTGTGGTCAGTTAGCGGGGCAGGTCATGGACAAAACGCATCGTGCCAAAACAATCATGTTGGAGGTCCGCCACTAATGCGCCTGCTGCTCGCTCTATTGGTTTTCATTGCGGGATGCGTCGCCCGCGCGCCATCGCCCCCGCCGGTACTTGAGGCAAAAAAGCAAACTGCCACCGAGATTGCGGCTGACGCGCGTAACCGCGCTGAAATCCATAGTCAACTCGCCGCCAATTATTATTCTCGCCGGCAATTTGACATTGCGCTCGAGGAGTTAAAAATTGCGACAACGTCGGACCCAAAATTCGTACCGGCCTACAACTTGTTGGGCTTAACCTACATGGATCTGGGCGATGATCGGCTTGCAGAAGAAAATTTCGTAAGGGCTTTACGGCTTGCGCCGAATAATCCGGATGTCAACAACAACTATGGTTGGTACCTGTGCAATCGCAAGCGTGAAAAAGAATCGATTGGCTATTTCCTTGTCGCCGTTAAAGACACGCTGTATGAGCAGCCGCAAAAGCCGTTGAACAATGCCGGGATTTGTTCGCGACGAGTGGGCGACGATGCCAAGGCGGAAGAATATTTCCGGCGCGCGTTGCGCTTGGCGCCGGACGATCCGCAAATTCACTATCAGTTGGCCGATCTGAATTTCACCCGTAAGAATTTGGCGCAGGCAAAACTTCACTTAACGCGGGTGATGGAAGTGCCGAATCCGACCGCTGAAGTATTGTGGCTCGCCGTGCGCATGGATCGCAAATTGGGTGATCGAAATGCCGAAGCGAGCAACGCGCTGAAATTAAAACAGCGCTATCCGGAATCGCCCGAGGCAAAACTGCTCAAGAGTGGCAAATATGACTGATCAAGAAGTGGTCGAAACTAAACCGTTAACCGCTGGCGCGCGCTTGGCTCAGGCGCGCACCGAACGCGGCTTAAGCGTTGCGGATGCGGCAGGAAAATTGCGCATCGCACCGCGCCAGATTGAAGCGCTAGAAGCGGATGACTACGCACGCTTGCCAGGACACACCATCGCGCGCGGTTTCGTTCGCAACTACGCGCGCCTGTTGCAATTAGATCCGGAAAGCGTGCTCGCAGCATTCGAGCAACACGTGCCGAAAGAAGCGGACACGCGTATTTCGTTGCCCGATCAAAAGGTACAGTTTTCCGAATCGGGAAATAGCCGCCACAATCGAGTTGTGCTGTGGGCCACGCTCGGGATATTCCTTATGACCGCCATTGGTTATCTGCTGTGGCGAATGGAAAACAGTTCGACGAAAGCGGTTCCCGTGGTGGCCCCGGCGCCATCGGCAAATTCAGCGCCCACGGTCGTCACGCCTTTCGCGCCCGTGGTGGTTGTCGGTGCGCCGCCATTCGCAACCGACGCCGCGGCGCCACCACCGGCGGCGGCATCGCCTACGACGCCTATCCCGGCGAATATAGCGGAACACATCGTCCACCTCGCCTTTGAAGGTGCGGCGTGGGTTGAAGTCCGCGATCAGTCGGGCAAAGTGGTGTGGTTGAAAAACAATCCGGCAGGTAGTGAGCAAGATGTCACGGCCGCGCCGCCGTTATCTTTCACGATAGGCAATGCCGCGAAGGTGAAAATGACTTACAACGGCGATGCGTTTGATTTGACGCCGCATATTCAAGGCAGCATCGCGCGCTTTAAGCTTGAGCACTAGTGTCGTGACTCATAAATAACGAAACATAAAAATGCGTCTTTTCCCGTCTGCCTTCGTTACTCGTCGGTGCGTAGAGCCCGCTATGCTGCCTCCTCGCGCCTCGCCAGACGGGAAAACTCATCATTTTTATTTGTTTCGTTATTTATGAGTCACGACTCTGGGCTTCTCGGAAAATGACGCAGATTTATTCGATCAGCAGCGCGCGGCGCATTGCACGCCAAGTTCGTGTTGGAAATGTCGCGATCGGCGGTAATGCCGCGATTGTCGTACAGTCAATGACCAATACCGATACGGCGGATATCGATTCGACGGTGAAACAAGTCGCCGCGTTGGCGAAAGCCGGCTCGGAGTTGGTGCGCATTACCGTGAACAGTCCGGAAGCGGCGGCAGCCGTCGCGCCGATTCGCGAGCGGCTTGATGCCATTGATTGCAATGTTCCGCTGATCGGCGATTTTCATTACAACGGCCATCGCTTATTGACGCAATATCCCGACTGCGCTGAAGCCCTCGCGAAATATCGCATCAATCCCGGTAACGTCGGCCAAGGTAGCAAGCGCGATGCGCAGTTCGCGACAATGATCGAGGTTGCCTGCAAATACGAAAAGCCGGTACGCATCGGTGTGAATTGGGGTAGCCTCGATCAAGCGCTGCTCGCGCAATTGATGGATGAAAATGCCGCATCCGCCGCACCGTTATCGGCCGAAGCGGTGATGCGTGAAGCCTTGATTCGTTCGGCGATCGACAGCGCCGCACGTGCGCAAGAATTAGGATTATCCGCCGACAAGATTGTGCTGTCGTGCAAAGTGAGCGGCGTGCAGGAATTGATCGCGGTGTATCGCGAACTCGCAACGCGCGGCGACTATGCCTTACATCTCGGGTTGACCGAAGCGGGCATGGGATCCAAGGGCATCGTTGCCTCGAGCACCGCGCTGGCTGTGCTTCTTCAAGAGGGTATCGGCGACACGATTCGTGTCTCGCTGACGCCGGAGCCAAACGGCGATCGCACCCAAGAGGTCGTCGTCGCGCAAGAAATTTTGCAAACGATGGGCTTTCGTTCTTTCGCGCCGATGGTGAGCGCCTGTCCCGGTTGCGGCCGCACCACCAGCGATTATTTTCAGACTTTGGCGCAGCAGATTCAGTCTTATTTGCGCAACCAAATGCCGCTTTGGAAAACCCAATATCCCGGCGTTGAGAAAATGAAAGTCGCGGTAATGGGTTGCGTGGTGAACGGCCCCGGTGAATCGAAGCTCGCTGACATCGGCATCAGTTTGCCCGGTACCAACGAATTGCCGGTTGCGCCGGTGTATGTCGATGGTGAAAAAACGGTGACGCTCAAGGGCGATCACATCGCTGAGGAATTTCATCAAATCGTGCAACGCTATGTCGCGAAACGCTATGGCAAAGCGAACGAGCCGAGCGCCGTGGCATGAGTACAAAAATTCAAGCGATTCGCGGCATGAACGATCTACTGCCGAGCGACAGTCCGGTATGGGCATGGCTGGAAGCCAAGATCCGCGCGGTGTTTGGGCAATACGGCTATCAGGAAATTCGTTTTCCCATCGTCGAAACGACCGGTTTGTTCGTGCGTTCGCTGGGGGAAGTGACCGATATTGTCGAGAAGGAAATGTATACCTTCGTCGACAGTTTGAACGGCGAGAGTTTGACGTTGCGGCCGGAGGGAACGGCCTCGACCATTCGCGCGGCGCTTGAACATAACTTGCTTTATGACGGCCCGAAACGTTTGTGGTATGCGGGTCCGATGTTTCGCCACGAAAAACCGCAGCGCGGGCGCTATCGACAGTTTCACCAATTTGGGTTGGAAGCATTAGGATTTCCTGGCCCCGATGTGGAAGCCGAGCAAATTATTTTGACGGCGCGGTTGTGGCGGGAATTGGGTTTGCGCGACGTTGAATTGCAACTCAATACGCTCGGAAATAGTGAAGGGCGCACGGCGCATCGCGCTAAACTCATCGAGTATTTTTCCGCGCACATCGAGGTTCTCGGCGACGAAGAAAAGCGTCGCTTACAGACGAATCCGCTACGCGTTCTCGACAGCAAAAATCCGGCGTTAAAAAATGTCATCGCAGCCGCGCCGACGTTGCTCGACTATATCGACGTGGAATCGCGCGAACATTTCGAGCAGTTACAATCGCTGTTGCGCGCGGCGGATATTGCCTACACGATCAACCCACGTTTGGTGCGCGGTTTGGATTACTACAATCGCACCGTGTTCGAGTGGGTCACGACAAAACTTGGCTCGCAAGGAACGATATGCGCCGGCGGCCGCTATGATGGGCTAATCGAGCAACTCGGTGGCAAGCCCGCGCCTGGCTGTGGTTTTGCGCTGGGCGTCGAGCGGCTGATCGAGTTAATGAAGGAATGCGACGTTCAGAATGCAACGCCGAGCGTTGACGCCTATGTCGTGCATCAAGGAGATGGCGCAATGCAGGCGGCGTTTAGTGCGGCGGAAGTCGCCCGCGATGCCGGCCTTGATATCGTGCTACACGCCGGTGGCGGAAATTTCAAATCGCAACTGAAGCGTGCCGATGCCAGCGCCGCGCGCTTTGCGATTATCGTCGGCGAAGACGAAGTAAAGAGCGGTAAATTAAGTCTGAAGCCCTTGCGCGGACAAGGGGAACAGGCGACCATAGACATCACCCAAGCAATCGCATCAATCAAACAAGGACGGACCCATGGCAGTTTATGATCTCGAAGAACAAGAAAAGTTAGACGAACTCAAGGCCTGGTGGAAGCAATGGGGCAACGCCATCATCGCCGCCATTGCGGTTTTCGTAATCGTGCTTTCCGGCATTCAATGGTGGCGCAGTCATCAGCGCGCGTTGACCGGCGAAGCGGCGACACTTTATGCGGCGGTAACCAAAGCCGCAGAAGAAAAAGACCCGAAGAAGGTAGCGGACGCGACTAAGGCGATCGTCGATAAATATGCGAGTTCGGCCTACGCGCCTCGTGCGGCGTTAGTCGCGGCTAAAGTGGCGTTCGACAAAGGCGATATTCCGGGCACGAAAACCCAGTTGGAATGGGCGATTGCTAATGCAAAAGAAGTCGAGTTGAAATCTATTGCGAGATTGCGTTTAGCGGCGGTGCTGGCCGATGAAAAGAATTTTGATGGCGCGATTAAGCAGCTAGACGCCAATACTGGTGTCGGTTTCGAGGCGGCGACTGCAGCGTTGCGCGGCGATATTTTGTTGGCGCAAGGAAAGTTGGCGGATGCCAAGACCGCTTACGCAACGGCGATCGCGAAAACCGATCCGCAGGCGGACAAACAATTGCTGCAATTTAAGTTGGATGCGTTGGGGGAGGCGAAGTGATGTCTTCCGTCCGGCGGGGGGGTGCGTCGCTCGTCGCCGTTACGGCTTTGTTGAGCGCCTGTGGCTGGTTCGGTGGCGACAAAAAAATGTCGGTGCTGACCGAATATGCGCCAACTGCCAAAACGGCGATCATATGGAAGAAATCCGTCGGCAAACAAAGTCCGATTGGTTTTGCACCGCTACTGCAAAACGGTGTGGTTTACAGCGCGGGCGTAAACGGCCAAGTCGTTGCGTTGGATGCCGGATCGGGCAAGGATTTATGGCGCTTCGCGGTGAAAGAAGAGCTTTCTTCCGGCGTCGGTGCTGGGAAAGACGGCGTTTATTTCGGCACGCGCAAGGGCGAAGTCGTTTCGCTCGACTTGGCCGGCAAACAAAAATGGCGTAGCGCCGTGTCGAGCGATATTTTGGTCGCGCCGCAAGGGGTTAGCGACGTTGTCATCGTGCGAACCGTCGACGGCCGCATGGTTGGCTTGAATGAGGCGGACGGCAAACGTCGCTGGTTACAACAGCGTACCAATCCGCCGTTGGTGTTACGCAATCTCGGATCGATTGTTTCGGACAACGGCGTTGTATTCGCGGGCATGCCGGGCGGCCGCTTGGTCGCGAGCAAGGCCGACGATGGCGGATTGTTATGGGAAACTTTGGTGTCGCAGCCGCGCGGCGCGACCGAGTTGGAGCGCATTGCCGATGTCGCCAGCGCGCCACTGCTCGACGGCGAGCGCATCTGTGCCGTGTCCTACCAGGGGCGATTGGCGTGCTTCGATACGGAAAAAGGCAACTTAGATTGGTATCGCGAAGTGTCAAGCGCTGCCGGGTTGGCGATGGATAATCGCGCCATTTTCACCGCTGATTCAAATGGCGTTGTGATGGCGTATCTGAAATCCGCCGGCACGCAAATCTGGAAACAGGAAAAATTAAAGGGCCGCAAATTATCCGGTCCCGCCGTATTCGGTAACTACGTAATCGTCGGCGATGTCGAAGGCTATGTGCACTTACTCGGACGGGAATCCGGCGAATTAACCGCACGCATTGCGACAGACAAAAGTCCTATTGTCACCGCGCCGGTGGCGACGGGGCAGGGCGTATTAGTGCAAACGGAAAAAGGCAATTTGTACGCCATCGCTATACAGTAAAAGCAGCACGTTGCCAGCAGGCGCGCGTAGTCTGCGTTCTGGCAATGCATGGCCTGACAGCCGCACCAATATTGCCTCTTGAGGCAGTCGACTTAGAAGTTAACTATGAAACCCACCCTCGTTATTGTCGGCCGTCCGAACGTCGGCAAATCCACGTTATTTAATCGCATGACCCAGAGCCGTGCCGCGCTAGTCGCGGATTTTCCCGGCTTAACGCGGGACCGTCACTACGGCCAGGGGAAAACCGGCGATCGCGATTTCTTGGTGGTCGATACCGGTGGTTTCGAGCCGGCAACACCGGACGGTATTCTCAAAGAAATGGCGAAGCAAACGCTGCAAGCCATTGCCGAAGCCGACGTGATTATTTTCTTGCTCGATGGCCGCGAAGGATTAACGGCGCAGGATAAACGCATCGCCGAAATTTTGCGCCGCGAGCGCGCGCCGGTGTGGCTCGCCGTGAATAAAACCGAGGGTATGAATGCCGATGTGGTCACTGCGGAATTTCACGAATTAGGTTTGGGCGCGCCGATGGCGATTTCGTCGGCCCACGGTGAGGGCGTGCGCGATTTAGTCGAGATTGCGCTGGAAAAATTTCCCGACGATGAAGAAGGTAAGCCGGATTACAAACATCCACGCATCGCCGTGGTTGGCCGTCCCAATGTCGGCAAATCGACGTTGATCAATACTTTGCTCGGCGAAGAACGCATGATCGCGTTTGATCAACCGGGCACGACGCGCGACAGCATTTACGTCGATTTCGAACGTAATGGCAAGCAATACACATTGATCGATACCGCCGGCATTCGCCGCCGCGGCAAGGTGTTCGAAGCAGTCGAAAAATTTTCCGTCATTAAAACGTTGCAAGCCGTGGCGGACGCGAATGTCGTTATTTTGGTATTGGATGCCCATCAGGAAATTAGCGACCAAGACGCGCACATTGCCGGATTTATTTTGGAAGAAGGCCGTGCGTTGGTTGTCGCAATCAACAAGTGGGACGACCTCGACGACTATAAGCGCGAGCGCATTAAAATCGAAGTGAAACGTAAATTAGGATTTTTAAGCTTTGCGCGCCAGCATTTCATTTCGGCGCTGCAAGGTGCGGGCATTGAGCAAATCATGAAGGCGGTCGATGAAGCTTACGCCGCAGCGATGGCGAAGCTGCCGACGCCGAAATTAACCAAGGTGCTGGCCATGGCCACCCAGGCGCACCAGCCGCCTCAGCATGGGCCGTTCCGGCCACGCTTGAAGTATGCGCACCAGGGCGGCAGCAACCCGCCTCTGATCGTGATTCACGGCACTGCCGTCGACAAAATCGGCGATTCCTATAAGCGGTTTTTGGAAAATCGCTTTCGTGAAGCCTTCGAATTAAGCGGTACTCCGTTACGGGTGGAATTTAGACAAGGAGCAAACCCATTCGACCGCGATCGTCGCCGTTAGTCCCGGGACTCCAACTGTAAAAGATTCCATGGAAATGCGATTGATTTTGGTTTAAAGTGTCACCTCCTTACCAAAAACTAGTCTTGGAGAATAAAATGAGCGGCAAAGGGCAACTACTACAAGACCCGTTTCTGAACATCCTACGCAAAGAACATGTTCCCGTATCGATTTATTTGGTTAATGGCATTAAGCTGCAAGGGCAGGTCGAATCCTTCGATCAGTATGTGGTCCTGCTGAAAAATACCGTCACCCAAATGGTGTACAAACACGCAATCTCTACGGTTGTTCCTGCACGTCCCGTCACCATCCCCTTTGAGAACGTTCCAGAATCCTAACGGAATTGCATGACCGGTAACGGTAAGAACGGTGTGAAAGCCGTTCTAGTGGGCCTGGATATGGGGGTATCCAGCCACAGTGAAAGCTTAGGCGAATTTCGCGAACTGGCTTTAAGCGCAGGTTTCACGCCGGTCGGTGAGATCGGCGGTAAGCGCTTGAAGCCCGATTCCGCCACCTTTGCCGGTTCCGGAAAAGTGGAAGAAATCGCGCTCGCGGTGAAAGCGAGCGAGGCGCAGTTTGTCCTCATGAATCACGACATCACGGCGGTCCAGGAACGAAATCTGGAGCGCGAGGTGGGTGTGCGCATACTCGACAGAACTGGGTTGATCCTTGATATCTTTGGCCAGCGCGCCAAAAGCTTCGAAGGCAAGCTGCAGGTTGAGCTTGCGCAAATGGAACGATTGTCGACGCGCTTGATTCGCGGCTGGACTCACTTGGAACGGCAGCGCGGCGGTATTGGCGTGCGCGGTGGTCCGGGCGAAACGCAGTTGGAAATTGATCGGCGTTTGCTCAGCGATCGAATCAAGAAGCTCAAAGATCAACTCAAGCGCTTAAAATCTCAACGTGGCTTGCAGCGTAACGCACGCAAGCGTAATCGCGTGTTCAATGTTTCGATCGTTGGCTATACCAATGCCGGAAAGTCGACATTGTTCAATCGCGTCGTGCGCGGTAACACCTATGTCGCGAATCAATTATTCGCGACCCTCGACACAACAACCCGCAAAATCTTTCTCGGCGAAAACCAGCACGCTGTTATTTCCGATACGGTTGGATTCATTCGCGATCTGCCGCATACCTTAGTTGCCGCGTTTCGCGCGACGCTTGAAGAAACGATTCATGCCGATTTGTTACTGCATGTGGTCGATGCCGGTAGTCCCGTGCGCGATGAGCAAATTGCGCAGGTAAATGCGGTGCTTGCGGAAATCGGGGCGCAAGATATTCCACAGGTGATGGTTTGGAATAAAATCGATCGGGTACCTGAGCTGGCGCCCGGCTTAGAGCGCGATGAATATGGTAATATTCGCGTGGTAAAAATGAGCGCTTTAACGGGCGATGGCGTCGATGTGTTGCGACTTGCGTTGCAAGAAATCTCAATGCAGGATGCGTCGCAACGACCCGTTCCTAATTCAGTATCGCCGGCTGCCGAGTTGAATAATCAAGGCCAAGCCCTTACTTAATGAATCAATTGTAACTTTAGCGACCACCATGGCCCAAAACGATCCCCAGTGGGGAAAGCGAAACAATCAAGGTCCGCCTGATTTGGACGAATTGTTTCGGCGCTTCAACAAAAAATTTTCGGAACTATTGGGCCGCCGCCCGACGAACAACTCGGGGGGTAACGGCGGCGGTTCGCCAATTCGTTCATTGCCCGGTGGCGCATGGCTGGTCCCGATAATTTTGTTAATTGTTTGGCTGTTTAGCGGCATATACATTGTTGATGCGAGTAGTAAAGGTATCGTGTTGCGTTTTGGTAAGTATCAAGAAACCACCGATCCCGGGCCGCGCTGGCATTTACCATGGCCTATTGAAAGCCGAGAGGTCGTAAACGTTTCGGCGTTGCATACGGCTGAGATAGGTTATCGCGGCGAAGCAAAATCCTCCAAAATAATAGAAGAATCGTTAATGCTCACAGACGATTTGAATATTATCGATATTCAGTTCGCGGTTCAGTATTTGCTCGTAGATCCGAAGGCAGTATTGTTTGAAAATCGTGCTTATGAAGCGGATTCTAAAGATTTAGTGCGGCAAGCCGCCGAGACCGCGACGCGTCAAGTGGTAGGCAAGCACAAGATGGACTACGTTCTCAATGAAGGCCGCACCGAGATCGCCGAGCAATCCGCGAAACTAATGCAGACGATCTTGGATCATTACAAGTCCGGCATCAAAATCAGCCGCGTCAATATGCAAAATGCGCAGCCGCCGGAGCAGGTGCAGCAAGCCTTCGATGATGCGAACAAAGCTAATCAAGACAAGGAACGTCAGATCAACGAAGGCCAAGCTTACGCCAATGATATTTTGCCAAAGGCCGAAGGTACGGCTGCGCGACTCAAAGCAGAAGCAAATGGTTATCAGCAGCGCGTCATTGCGGCGGCGGAGGGCGATGCGAGCCGATTCAAGCAGGTTCTAACGGAGTATCAAAAGGCGCCGGCCGTAACGCGGGAGCGGCTCTATTTGGACATGATGCAGCAAGTGCTTTCAAATACGAGCAAGGTGCTGGTGGATCAAAAGGGCACTGGCAACCTGCTGTATCTTCCGTTGGATAAGTTGATGCAAATGAACGACCCGAATAGCACATCTCACGTTGATGCGGTTCCGCGGCAACAGGAAGTTGTGCCGACGCCGGAACCCATTCAGCGCCCGCGCGACGCGTTTCGCTCGCGCGATCGTGATGGTCGATAACGTCAACGGGCCTTCGCTAAATTGAAGAAATTATGAATATTACTCGCGCAATAATCTCTGCCGTGATCGTTTTAGTGGTCATCGGGAGTTTGTGTTTTTATACCGTTGATCAGCGACAGCAGGCGATCGTGTTTCAGCTCGGCGAAATCGTTCGGGTCATTAAACAACCCGATTGGTATCTAAAGCTGCCCTCGCCGATTCAGAATGTGCGCTACTTCGACGGCCGTGTGCAAACCTTGGATACCAAGGAGCCGGAGCGTTTCATTACGAAAGAAAAAATCAACGTGTTGGTTGATCTTTTCATCAAGTGGCGCATTGTCGATGTGAAGCAATACTACATCAGCGTTGGCGGTGACGAGCGCCGCGCTCAGATTCGCTTAGCACAGACGATTAATAACGATTTACGCGCGGAATTTGGAAATCGCACCGTTCACCAAGTCGTCTCGGGCGAACGCGATCAAATTATGGAAGTGATGCGTTCACGTGCGGATCAAGATGCTCGCAGCATCGGCGTCGAAGTACTCGACGTGCGCGTAAAGCGTGTTGACTATCAGCCGGAAGTGAGTGAGTCGGTATATAAGCGGATGGAAGCGGAACGCAAACGCGTCGCGAACGAACGCCGTTCCGAGGGTTTCGCCGAATCGGAAAAAATTCGCGCCGACGCGGATCGCAAGCGCGAGGTGATTCTTGCCGGCGCCTATCGTGATGCGCAAAAAGCCCGAGGCGAGGGCGACGCAAAAGCGGCTTCGACCTACGCCGAAGCGTTTAATCAAGATGCTAATTTTTATGCGTTCTATCGAAGCTTAGATGTCTACCGTGCCGGGCTGCGGAACAAGAGCGACATATTGCTGTTGGACCCTAATTCAGAATTCTTCAAATATCTGAAGAGTCCCGGCCAGGCGAAGTAATGTCGGATTCATGGCTCACGGCCTTCGCCCTCATGATGGTGGTCGAAGGATTGTTGCCCTTTGCGGTGCCGAGCGTGTGGCGCGAGACTTTCAAAAAACTTACCGAGCTGAGTGACGGCCAGATCCGATTCATCGGACTGATTTCCATCGTCTCCGGTATGGCCTTTATTTTGGTACTCAAAAAATCCGGTAACTGACGTCGTGAATCGTAACTGGTTACTCCCAGAATATATCGAAGATGTATTGCCGCCTTTTTCATGGCGATTGGAACGCGCGCGCCGCGATATCCTCGATTTGTTTTGGGGGTATGGATACGAGCTGATTCAGCCGCCGTTGCTAGAATATTTGGAATCGCTGTTAACCGGCACCGGCCACGACCTCGATCTCAAAACATTTAAGTTGGTCGACGAATTAAGCGGCCGCCATATGGGTTTGCGCGCCGATATCACCCCGCAGGTCGCGCGCATCGACGCGCACTTGATGAACTATAAAGGTGTCAATCGGTTGTGTTATTCCGGCAGCGTGTTGCAAACCAAACCCGACAACATGATGGGCACGCGCGAACCGTTACAGATCGGCGCCGAATTATTCGGCCACGCCGGGCTAGAGAGCGATTTCGAAATTCAAAACCTGATGGTCGAGGCGTTGGCCTTGGCCGGTGTAAAAGATATCGTCATCGATCTCGGCCATGTCGCTATTTTCCGCGCGCTGGTTTCGCAGTCGGAGAAATCGATCGCACGCGAGATGGATTTGTTCCACGCGCTGCAGCGCAAAGACGCGCGGTTACTTTCCGAACTGACGGCCGACCTCGATTCAGATTTGATGCGCGCGTTTTGCGCGTTGCCAAACCTGAATGGCGATAGCGATGTGTTGGCGAAAGCACGCCAACAATTGCCCGAAAACCCCAGTATTCATGCGGCTCTCGACGAACTTGGTCGACTCGGTACGATGTTGAGTCGACATTCGATCAAAGTCACTTATGATCTCGCCGAGCTGCGCGGCTATCACTATCACAGCGGTATCGTATTCGCGGCTTACGCGAATGGTTTTCGCGATGCCGTCGCTAAAGGTGGTCGTTATGACGAAGTCGGCAAGGCCTTTGGCCGCGCTCGTGCGGCAACGGGTTTTAGCATGGACTTGCGCGAAGCGCTTAGTAATGGCGAATTGCCCCCTCGGCGCGGTGTGCTTGCGCCTAACGTGAGCGACAATATGGCGTTGGATAAGGCAATCGCATTGCTTCGAAAAAACGGCGAACGAGTAGTCAAAGAGTTACCCGGCGTTAAAGCAGATCCAACAGAATTAGGCTGCGACCGGCGCATGGTTTTCGAATCCGGTGCATGGCAAATTAAATCAATTTGATCGGCAGATAAATGGCAAAAAACGTCGTCGTAATCGGTACCCAATGGGGTGATGAAGGAAAGGGTAAGTTGGTCGATTGGTTGACTGATCATGCTCGCGGTGTCGTGCGCTTCCAAGGTGGTCACAATGCCGGGCACACGCTAGTTATTGACGGAAAAAAAACCGTTTTGCATCTCATTCCGTCCGGCATTTTGCGCCAAGACGTCGATTGTTTTATCGGTAATGGCGTAGTCGTTTCGCCGAAAGCATTGCTGGAAGAAATCGACATGCTCAAGGCCAGCGGCGTCGATGTTGCCGGGCGCCTAAAAATTTCCGAAGCGTGCCCCGCGATTCTGTCATATCACAGCGCATTGGATGTCGCGCGCGAAGCCGCGAAAGGCGAAGCGAAGATCGGCACGACCGGGCGGGGCATTGGTCCGGCCTATGAAGACAAAGTGGCGCGGCGTGGCATTCGCCTGCAAGATTTGTTTTTCCGCGAGCGGTTTGCCGCCAAGTTGGGTGAAGTTCTCGATTATCACAACTTCGTTTTGAAGAATTATTTTCAGGCAAAGACTGTCGATTTTCAGCAGACGCTCGATGAAACCTTAGCGCTGGCTGAACGAATTAAGCCCTTTATTGCCGATGTGCCGCGCTTGTTGTACGAAGCGAGCAAAGCCGGTAAGAATCTTTTGTTTGAGGGCGCACAAGGTTCCTTGCTGGATATCGATCACGGCACTTATCCGTTTGTTACATCGAGCAATTGCGTCGCCGGCGCTGCCGCTGCGGGTAGCGGTGTGGGCCCGCAAGCGTTGCACTACGTATTGGGAATTACCAAGGCCTATACTACGCGCGTCGGTTCCGGACCTTTCCCAACAGAGCTGATCAACGATGTTGGCAAGCACATCGCCGCAAAAGGTAATGAGTTCGGCGCGACCACCGGCCGTGCGCGTCGTGTCGGGTGGTTTGATGCAGCCGCGCTTAAGCGCTCAATTCAAATTAACGGTGTATCGGGCCTTTGCGTCACCAAACTTGATGTGCTTGATGGTGTCGAGTCGCTACGATTGTGTACCGGTTACAAGATATCCGGCGTGGTAAGTGACATTCTTCCCGTTGGTGCGGAAGCATTAGCGCTCGCAGAGCCGATCTACGAAGATCTGCCCGGCTGGAAAACCAGCACATTTGGCGTAAATGTATTGGAAAAATTACCGGAAAATGCGCGGTTATATTTGAAGCGAATCGAGGAGATTTGTGCCGTTCCCATTGACGTAATTTCCACTGGGCCGGACCGCGATGAGACGATCGTATTACGGCATCCGTT
>JANOLP010000061.1:0-3326 GCA_031419835.1 Pseudomonadota bacterium
GATGTTGGCGGTTCCGTCGCCGGGGATCGAGACATCGATAATCGCGAGCTTACGCACTGCCTCGCGGTGATGGGCGGCGAGAGAAAATGCGACCGGCCCGCCCCAGTCGTGGCCGGCGAGAAAAAATTTTTCATATCCGAGCTTGCCGTTAACTAATTCCCAAACGTCATTGGAAATCGTCGCCGAGTCATAGCCGTCTCGCGGGCGCGAGGTATCGCCTAGGCCGCGCAGATCGGGCGCGATGACGCGAAATTTCTCCGCCAGTTTCGGAATTACCTCCCGCCATTCATACCAAGTTTGCGGCCAACCGTGCAGCAACACCAACGGCTCGCCCTCGCCTGCCGTTACGTAGTGCATGCGAACTTGCGATAGGTAGGCAAAATGATGGCGTAGTTTAGTCATTTAAAAATCCGAATGGAAAGGTTAGAGACTCGAATTCTAATATGCCTTGCCGTGGGCCGCACCGTTCTTTGCTCGCGGCATGGCATGCTTGGAGAACCGCACCGGTGCTACCTCGCAGCCATGCAGTAAATGAAACCACAAGCCAATTTTTTTCCTACGTTACAATGACGCTAACGAATTACGCGGAAAAGTCCACATGAAAATAGACAAGTACGAATCCGACACAACCAAATTCATTCGCGAGTTACTGGAGAAAAAACCCGAAATTAAAGAAGACCAGAAAAAAGCACGAGCGATGTGGTGGGATAAAACTTTGGATTTGAAGGAACTGAAACATCAGCGCGAAGTGGAAGTTGAGCGTACTAGTTATGTTTATTACGATACGGCAATTGGGTCACCAGAGAAAAAATAACCCCAGTGTCATTCCCGCGAAGGCGGGAATCTATAGTGCCGTCGAAATTCCATATGCCTCATGGATTCCCGCCTTCGCGGGAATGACAAGTTGAAATGTTGTCGCTAACTTAAGACGATAGTTGGTCTTCTGACTCCCAGGCCTCGACAAAAACTGCCCGCCGCAACAACACATCGCGCGCATACTGCATTTCCGTTTTATCTAAATCCACCAAAAACTGAATCTCGCCTTGCGCCATGATCGCGACCGGCACGCCTTGGCGATAAAGCAATCGGTTATTGCTGATCGCCGCGAGCTTTTCGCCCGGCGTGATGATGCCGACGAGATTGAGCGGATCGGCACCACTCACCGCGGCCCAATCGACCTTGTCGGCATTGCGACGCACGTCGCGCATACTCTCGATTGCTTCCGGCAGCGCAAACTGTTCGCCGCTCATGCCGGCGACGAAGCGCCCGCCGCGAATTTCGCCGCGCGCTTCGAGACGACGCAAGCATCGTAGCAGCTCGCGCCACGGCGGCAAGCTGCTCGCCTCGCGCGCCAGCAAGCGCCAAAAAACCACGCCGTAGCGCTTGAGCAACGTGCGCGTGACGTACTCGATTGCGGCGGCATGTGCCTCGCTGTCCGGCGCGGAAACATTGCGCCGAAGCAGCGACCAACGCCCCGCATCTTCGATACCGAAAATTGCGCTGCGGCGTTTTCTTCCAGTGGAGCCGAATGGTTTGCGTTTATGCGTCGGCATGATGAGCGCGCGCAATCCACCGAAGCTATCGGCATTGACTCGGCCCGAGGCAACCAATTCACCTAGCGCCGCTTCGGTCTGAGTGCGCAATAGCCCGGTAGCGGAAACGATTTCGTCGAAGAACGATGCGCCGTGTTCGCGCAAGCATTCTGAGACACGTTCGGCGTCGGACGACAACGCATTCTGCTCGGCTACGCCCTGCCACATCGACCAATGCTGCACATTGCGCCGGCCTAGAATCGCGACGGGCGTCGCACGTACCGGCGCACGAATCACGCCTTCCGATTTCGGCATCGCCAAGCGCATCCATGCGACACGTCCGCTCAAACTCAATTCATCCAACCACGCCGGATCGTAATGCTTTACTCGTGTAGACAGCAGATCCATTTCCCACGCGCCTGCCGCCGCTTCGAAACCTTCCAATTGCGAAATTACCGCGCTGACGGCATCGGCGCCTTCGATCTGCGTGTCGCTGTTGACCCGCTGCCAACGCAATAGGAAACGTAGAAAGTCTTTGGTGGCGACCGGCTCGATTTCTTGACGCAAACGTTTTAGTGTGTAGCGATGAATTCGCGCCAGCAAACGACGTTCGCACCATTCTTCTTCGCTGCCATTAGGCATAAATCGGCCGCGCAGGATTAAACCCTCGCCTTCTAATGCGAGTAACGCGATATCGATTTCATGCGTCGGTATACTCAACGATTGCGTCAATGTCGCGGCAGTGACGGGTCCAAGTGCCGCGAGACGGCCGCGCAAAATTTCAACCAGTGCTGTTTCTCGCGTCCATTCTTTTTGGAATTCTTCCGGCGTTGCAATATTCGGTTCGATGCTGGCAGTGGCAAATAGCGCGCGCATTTCCGGCAAACGCTCGGCTGCGGCCCAGTATCCATGCGGCTCTTGGACGTGCCGCATGAGCCGCGCGGCGCGGCGCGTAGCGGCAAGTTGTTGCAACCAAGGCAACCATTGCGGATTTGCGCTGACCTCGGCATCGGTGAAAAACCCCAAATTCATTAACGCGTCATGCATCTCGTCCACGTTCGCCGGGTCGGGCCAAATTTCCGACTTCAGGCGCGCGATGGCTTCATCGTCAAGCTGACCCAAGTCCGATGCTTGTTCCGGATCGACCCAGCGGCGCGAGGACACCGCTTGGGTGCGACGCTCTTCCAACGGCGCGTCATCGAGGAAGGCATAGGGCTTGGCATTGAGAATTTCTTGCGCGAGCGGCGATGGTCCAGTCGTATCTTTGGCGATGACGGTGATCGCACCCGATTCGATTTTGCGCAGCAACGATTCGAAACCTTCAATGTCCATCGCTTCGTGCAAACAATCGTCGATGGTTTGTTTTACGAGCGGATGATCGGGAATCTCGCGCTCACCGACGAGGTTTTCCGCGCAAGCGATTTGATCGGGGAACACCGCCGCAATCAAGTCTTCCGCCGCCATGCGTTGTAACTGCGGCGGCGTTTTTTTGCCGCCGCGAAAGCGCGGCAACGCTAAGGCGATGGTCGCGTTCCAGCGCCAGCGCGATGCGAACATCGGCGCCGCGAGCAGCGCTTGCACCAATACGTCGCGCACGCTGTTGGAATGCAAATAACGCTTCACTTCTTCCAGCGGGAAACTGTGGCTGGTGGAAAGCGACAACACGATCGCATCTTCAGTCGCCGCCGCTTGCAACTCGAAATTGAACTGGCGGCAAAATCGCTTGCGCAAACTCAAACCCCAGGCGCGATTGATGCGGCTGCCATAGGGCGAATGGATGACCAGTTGCATGCC
>JANOLP010000062.1:0-12707 GCA_031419835.1 Pseudomonadota bacterium
TGGAACGCGCGGCAAAGTTCGGTTTGAGATCAGTCACCTCACCGGCGTTTTTGCTGCACTAAAAGATCCAGCATTTTTCATAAAGGCCTATATCGATCGTGGCGCGGTAGCTTGGCCAGGCGATATCGATTTGGCGCCCGACGCCATGTTCGATGCGATCAAGGCGAATGGCGAGTGGGTGCTTCGTTGAATGTGTGAACAGGCATGCGGAACACGGCGATTCACGCATGCCTCGGCAGGAGGCACGAAGGGATTAGCTCCAAGTACAGCCCGCAAGAACAAATGTAGGTTGGGCTGAGGAACGATGCCCAACATGCTTTTTTCAATCTCTTCGGGTTCGATTCCCCGTGGCTCGCCACGTAACAAATTGGGGTTCGCGGGTTGATACCCCGCAGCTTGCTGCGGGGTTGTTCATTTTTAATGCGATGTTGGGTTTCGTTCCTCAACCCAACCTACGGGCTCAGGCACGACTTTATTGTCGTGTCCTAGGCCTAACACCCCAAACCGGGTTGTCGATGTAATCCGCCGCTTGGATCGGAAAATTGGATGCGGTGGTGACGCGATCCCAACCGGCCGCCGCGCCGGGCGCGCCGTGGTCTACGGCGTAGGAAAGCGCAGGCATCAGATTTCCCCAATAGTAGGTCGCTTCGATGGGGTGGCCGCTCAGGAGCGGGGCGCCGGCAGCCGCGAACGCCGGTAGCTGCATCGCTTGTGCCACCGCGGCCCAGTTGGCGTACCAAGGGCCCTTGCCGCCGGTCCAATCGGGTTTGTCGGTCGGCGAATAGAATAATGTGTACAGAGCGCCGTTGGGATAGCCGATAGCAATATCCGCCACGCTGCCGCCGAGTCGGCCGACAACAGATCGATATTTCCACGCCAAAAATTGACTGAGTTTTACTTGAGTGGCAGGGTCGCTGACTTCTAGTTCCTTGATGTAGCCGAAGGTAGCCGTAACGAAATCGTCCTGCCAGGGTGGCGCATCGAAGACGCCGCCCGGCACGTAATCTCCATGAGGATACGGTTGCACCAGGCCAAGCGGATTATTGGGAATGGCAACGTAGCGACCATGGTAATAGTTAACGTTCGCGACCACACTGTTGACGAACTGTGCGCGCAATGGATCGGCGTCCGGCGTGATGGTTGCTGCCTGCAATAACGTGCGAATGGCCCAGGCGGCGCCGCGCGGGCCATTGGCCCCGGCGTAGGTTTCGAAAATGCCCAGCGTAAACTGGCGTGTAAAGTTGTTGTTCTTCAGAAAATTTGCAGTGGCCAGTAATTGCATTTCTTCCAGAAAATAATTCCACCCACTCAAGAGGTACGCCATGTATCCCATCGATGGATGATGGGTCGAGCCGTAGATGGGCGGGGCCGTTCCGGTCGCCGGTGGTGTGTAGAGATTTTTGCTTGACGCACCCCTGGCCAATGTACCGGCGCCGGAACCCATCACCAAGTCAGGATAAGTGGAAAATGCGAGTGGACGCTGCGTCGTTTCATCGCGAAAATGAATGCCGTAGCGCCCGGCGCAATAGGCATTGATCATGATGCCGCGCCACGCGCGGGGATCAGCGCCGGTGGTGAGATAGGCAACGTCCCATTCGGGCAGTAAGCCGATGGAAGGATGGTAGCCGGGTTGTCCCATGCGCAGCGGATAACCGGCCTGGTCGAGGGGAATGTAGCTGGCCGGGAGGCGCGCAAACAATGGGCTGGTGGCCGGCGTGATGGAGCGATAGTTCGGCACCATTTTGGTCGCCATCAGGTGCGTCGTATCGTGACGTGCCGTTATTTGCGGGTCGCCGCGATACCAGTGCGTGAGCGTCGTACCGGATGCGAGCACGGCGCGTTGATGGTTGAGTAAGGTGAGTGCCTGCGAGAATCGTTGCGTCCCACCGAGGATAAACGTCGCAGTGCCGATCTTTTCCGTTGGCCCGGCCACGCGCAAGTAGCCATTTTCAATCCATGGCAATACGTTGACGCGCCCGCCTTTGTAAGCGCGTACTTCCAGCCAAGCAACAAGATGAGGATCGGTTCCGATGGGCTTGCGAAAAACCCAAGCACTCATTTCCGGGCCGCTCGCGAGTGTGAGCGCCGGAGAAGTCCACTGCGTACCCGCCCAACTCACCGTGCCGAAAGGGGAAAACCAGATAGACGCAGAAACGCCCGTTGCTTGCAGATTCGCCAACGATATCGGCGTAGCTGCCGGTGTTGGCGTCCCGGCGCGCAAATTGATGGTGCGGACGGTATTGGCGCTAAGACTCGCGTGGCCTGACACAATGGCAAATTTTGCACTACCGTCGGGCCAGCGATTCTTGACGAGTGCTTGAATCGTCGAAATGTCCGCCACCACAGCCGAGGATGCCGGTACCTCGCCCTTTTTGAAAGCTTGTCCAACGGTGAATGGTAATGCGGTGCCGCCGACGGGACTCACTAGTTTCAAGTTTACCGCCGCAACGGCTGTGGCGCTTGCCGTGGCGATGGCCGTCGCAACGAGGCCCCATTGGAAAAGCCTGAGTCGAACGAATTGAGTGACTTTCATCAGCGCAACTATTTGATATGCAAGAAACACGTTTACCTCCTGTCGGTAATCTATCGCAGCCTGATTTGATCAATGCCCCGCCACAACCCGCCCCGTCTTCGTCGCGCAATTCGTGCAACTGAATAATCTACTGTCAAATATTTCAATCCGCACGACGGGATTGTTCATGATGACATTATGCCGTCTAAATGGGTATGTGGATGACGACGCGGGACATTCAAGATTGTAGTCGATTCGATAAGCGCGCAAATGTAGGTTGGGCTGAGGAACGATGCCCAACTTGCTTCCGCAAATATCGCAATGTTGGGTTTCGTTCCTCAACCCAATCTTTTTGTGTTTAATTCGTCCTCGCGAGGAGCATTTTTTGGAACGACGCATTCTCGTATTTTTTGTCGTATAGAAAATCGAGATTGCTTAGTCGCTTCGCTCCTTTTCAAGAACCCTATTGGTATCATCACCTTTAACATGTCATCCTTCGCGTTGCTCAGGATGACATAGGGATGTGGCAGCAAGAACGCCGGCGGTTCATGGTCCGTGTGCAGTATTGGCAGCGCCGATACAGGCAGCTCGCAATGACCGCATGAAACGCGATACTCGCACCTAACGTTCCGCATCGGCTTTCCAGTATCTGGTACGACCTAGAATAAGCGATAATACGCAGCTATCAAATTCTCTACTGAGCCTGCAATGCGCAAAAAATTAGTAGTCGGCAATTGGAAAATGAACGGTGGCTTGGATGGCAACGAGACTTTGCTGAAAGCGCTTGCGGATGCGGCGCCAACCCTGGATGGCGTGGATGTTTCGGTCTGCGTGCCGTTTCCCTATTTATTTCAACCCGCCATGTTGCTGGAAAATACCGCGATCACCTGGGGCGCGCAAAGTATCAGCGAGCATTTGATCGGCGCTTTTACCGGCGAAGTTTCTGCGCCGATGTTACGGGAGTTTTCTTGCAAATTCGTGTTGGTCGGCCATTCCGAGCGGCGCACGCTTTATGGCGAAGACGACGCCTTGATCGCGCGCAAATTTATCGCGGCGCAAAAGGCTGGCATCACGCCGATTTTGTGTGTCGGCGAAACCTTGGCGGAGCGCGAGGCGAATGCGACTGAGGCGGTGATCGGTCGGCAAATCGATAAAGTGATCGAGCTCGCCGGTATCGCGGCGCTGGAAAATTCGGTGCTTGCCTATGAGCCGGTTTGGGCGATCGGCACGGGGAAAACCGCATCGGCGGAGCAGGCGCAAGCGGTGCATGCCTTCATCCGCAGCCGCATTGCGAGCCACGATGCAGCCCTGGCACTCAAGCTTTTGATCCTCTATGGGGGTAGCGTAAAAGCCTCAAATGCGGCACAATTGCTGATTATGCCCGACGTTGATGGTGGCTTAATCGGCGGGGCGTCGCTGGTTGCTGAGGATTTTCTCGCAATCTGCCGCGCTGGCATCGGAGCGGCATAAGTGCGCTGCTGCAACTAAAACTTTTTAGAGCAATACATGGAAACATTCGTTTGGATTATTCACACCCTCGCGGCCCTCAGCGTGATCGGCCTCGTGCTGATTCAGCATGGCAAAGGCGCAGATATGGGTGCGGCTTTCGGCAGCGGTTCGGCCGGTAGCCTCTTCGGCTCGACCGGCGCGTCGAATTTCCTCAGCAAAACAACTGGCGTTTTGGCTGCAATATTTTTTATCAGCAGCTTGGGGTTAACGTATTTATCGAGCCACCGCCAAAGCGGCGGCGTGATGCAATCGGCGCCAACGGCGGTTCAGCCTGCACCGGCGACGACCGAGAAAAAAGCGGATGCGCCGGCTTCGACAACGGCGCCGGCCGCAACTACAACGCCCGCTGTGACCGTAACGCCGACGGCAACGCCTGCAGCACCGGCGGAAGCGGATTCAAAAGCAAAGGATATTCCGAAGTAACGAGCAGTAAAACCGTGCCGACGTGGTGAAATTGGTAGACACGCTGTCTTGAGGGGGCAGTGGCGAAAGCCGTATCAGTTCGAGTCTGATCGCCGGCACCAACTTAAAATTTTTTAGCAGCTCAACTTTCACATGGTGGGGATGGGCGGCAAAATATGTTAGAAAACTACTTCCCGATCCTGATTTTTATCTTTGTCGGCCTGGCCATCGGCGTGGTGCCCCTCACGTTAGGATGGCTCATCAGCCTTCGCCTCGGCACCCATAAACCCGATGCGGCGAAACTTTCCCCCTATGAATGCGGCTTCGAAGCGTTCGAAGATGCGCGCATGAAATTCGACGTTCGCTATTATCTCGTCGCAATTTTGTTCATTTTGTTCGATCTCGAAATTGCGTTTCTGTTTCCTTGGGCGGTGGTGTTGAAAGAAATCGGCTTATTCGGATTTATCGCCATGATGATTTTTCTTGCCATTCTCGTGGTCGGATTCATATATGAATGGAAAAAAGGCGCGCTGGAATGGGACTAAAACATGAGCTTTGAAGGCGTCACCGAAAAAGGTTTCGTAACCACGAAGCTGGATACTCTCGTTAACTGGACACGCACCGGCTCATTGTGGCCGATGACCTTCGGTCTAGCATGTTGCGCCGTGGAAATGATGCATGCGGGTGCATCGCGCTACGACTTGGATCGCTTTGGCGTCGTGTTCCGTCCGAGCCCGCGCCAGTCCGACGTGATGATCGTCGCCGGAACCTTGTGCAACAAAATGGCGCCGGCGCTGCGCAAAGTCTACGACCAAATGCCCGAACCGCGCTGGGTGATTTCGATGGGCTCATGCGCCAATGGTGGCGGCTATTATCATTATTCCTATTCCGTCGTGCGCGGCTGCGATCGGATCGTGCCGGTGGATGTTTATGTGCCCGGCTGCCCGCCGACCGCAGAAGCGCTGCTGTACGGCATTATCCAGTTACAGAATAAGATCAAACGTACCAATACCATCGCGCGAGCGGCCTAGGGGCTAAGAATTTTCTCTCTTTTCCATTTCGTTTCCGCGCCTGCGACGCTTACCCTCCCTCCAACCCTCTCCCACTTTCGCGGGAGAGGGAGTGTCCCCTCGCCCCGCTTCGGGGAGAGGGCTAGGGTGAGGGGAGCGGCGCTGGTTTATGTAGATTCCACGAAATGACCGCTGCGCTAGAATCCCAACAAGAAAAATTATGCAACGTCTTCGGTGAAAGCGTCATTGAATCGGGCATCCGATTCGATGAACTCACCTTGACGCTCAACGCAGATTCTTGGCTCGCATCGGCAAAAACCCTGCGCGATTACGCCGATTTTAAATTCGATCAGTTGATCGATTTATGCGGCCTCGACTATTCCGAATACAGCGGCGGCGTGAGGGGTACGCGTTACGCCGTCGTCTACCATTTGCTGTCCTTGGATCACAACAAACGCGTGCGCGTAAAAGTGTTCGCCGCCGATGACGATCTTCCGATGTTGCCCTCGATGATCGATATTTGGCCTGCCGCGAATTGGTTTGAGCGCGAGGCATTCGATTTATTCGGCATCGTGTTTACCGGCCATCCCGATCTGCGCCGCATTCTCACGGATTACGGCTTCATCGGCCATCCGTTCCGCAAAGATTTTCCGATTTCCGGCAATGTCGAAATGCGTTACGACCCGGATCAGCAGCGCGTTGTCTATCAGCCGGTCAGCATCGAGCCCCGTGAGATTGTGCCGCGGGTGGTGCGTGAGCCGAATTATGGTGGTGCGAAATAGTGATGAATATTTACTCGTCCGTATCCCTCAACAGAACGTCCCTTCCCCTTCAAGGGGAAGGACAGGATGGGGATGGGTCTCTTCCGCGTACTGGGATGACCCATCCCCACCCCAACCCTCCCCTTGAAGGGGAGGGGGAGTAATCATGGCGGAGATCCGCAACTACACAATGAATTTTGGCCCGCAACACCCTGCGGCCCACGGTGTGTTGCGCTTGGTTCTCGAGCTAGACGGCGAAGTCATCGAGCGCGCCGATCCGCACATCGGTTTGCTTCATCGCGCCACGGAAAAACTCGCCGAGACGCGCACGTTCATTCAATCGCTGCCCTATATGGATCGGTTGGATTACGTCTCCATGATGTGCAACGAGCATGCTTACGTCATGTCCATGGAGAAACTGCTCGGCGTGACGCCGCCGATCCGCGCGCAATATATCCGCGTGATGTTCGACGAAATCACGCGAGTGTTGAATCACTTGCTCTGGCTAGGCGCCCATGCGCTCGATGTCGGCGCGATGACGGTGTTTCTCTATTGCTTTCGCGAGCGCGAAGATTTGATGGACTGTTACGAGGCCGTCAGCGGCGCGCGTATGCATGCGGCCTACTATCGACCCGGTGGCGTGTATCGCGATCTACCGGACCGCATGCCGCAATACCAAGTATCGCAAATCAAGAACGCCGACGAGATCAAAAAAATCAACGCCAATCGCGGCGGCTCGATGCTCGATTTCATAGAAGATTTCACAAGACGTTTTCCAACCTACGTCGATGAATACGAAACCTTGCTGACCGACAATCGCATCTGGAAGCAACGCACCGTTGGCATCGGCGTCGTGACACCCGAGCGCGCAAAGGCGTTGGGCTTTACCGGGCCGATGCTCCGTGGCTCGGGCGTTGAGTGGGATCTGCGAAAGAAACAACCCTACGAAGTTTACGATCGCATGGACTTTGACATTCCGGTCGGTGTGGAAGGTGATTGTTACGATCGATATTTGGTGCGCATCGAAGAGATGCGCCAATCGAACAACATCATCAAGCAATGCATAATTTGGCTGCGCAACAATCCCGGCCCGGTAATGATCGACGATCACAAAATCGCGCCGCCACCACGTGTCGACATGAAACAAAATATGGAAGAGTTGATTCATCATTTCAAACTCTTCACCGAGGGCATGCATATTCCACCCGGCGAATGCTACGCTGCGGTGGAAGCGCCGAAGGGCGAGTTTGGAATTTATCTCGTTTCCGACGGTGGCAATAAACCCTATCGCCTGAAAATTCGTGCGCCGGGTTTCCCGCATCTCGCCGCGCTGGACGAAATGTCGCGTGGCCACATGATCGCCGATGTTGTCGCGATTATTGGCACGCAGGATATTGTGTTTGGCGAGATCGACCGATGATATTGACGCCCGAATCACTGAGAAAAATTGATGCTGCGGTCGCCAAGTATCCCAGCGATCAAAAGCGTTCGGCGGCAATGGCCGCTCTGACCATCGCCCAAGACGAAAAGGGCTGGTTGTCGGATGAAACCATGGCTTTCATAGCGAGTTACCTGAGCATGGCGCCCGTTGCCGTGCGCGAAGTGGCAACGTTTTACACCATGTACAATCTCGCGCCGACTGGCAAACATAAGATTACGATTTGCACGAATTTGCCCTGCGCTTTATCCGGCGCAAACGATGCCGCAGAGCATTTGAAAAAGAAATTGGGCATTGATTTTAATGGCACCACGCAGGACGGAAAATTCTCGTTGAAAGAAGGCGAATGCTTCGGCGCTTGTGGCGATGCGCCGGTGTGCCTGCTCAACAACAAACAAATGCTCAGTTTCATGAGCAACGAAAAAATCGATACGATGTTGGCGGAACTTAAATGAACGTTGTCGGCTTGATCCCGCAGAATTTCGATCGCGATAAGACTTGGCATCTGAAAGATTACGAGGCGCGCGGTGGTTATGCGGCGCTGAAGAAAATCATTGCCGAGAAACTAACGCCGGAGCAGGTGATCAACGAAGTGAAACTTTCGGCGCTGCGCGGTCGCGGTGGTGCAGGATTTCCTACCGGGCTGAAGTGGAGCTTCATGCCGAAGAGTTACGCCGGACAAAAATATCTGGTGTGTAATTCCGATGAGGGCGAGCCGGGCACGTTTAAGGATCGCGATTTACTGCGCTACAACCCGCATATCGTGATCGAAGGCATGGCCATCGCGGCTTACGCGATGGGCATCTCGGTAGGCTACAACTATATCCACGGTGAAATTTGGGAAACCTATGATCGTTGCGAAGCTTCGCTGGACGAGGCGCGCGCGGCAGGATTTCTCGGCAAAAATATTCTGGGTTCGGAGTTCAGTTTCGAGCTCTACAACCACCACGGTTACGGCGCCTACATTTGTGGCGAAGAAACCGCGTTGCTCGAATCCCTAGAGGGCAAAAAAGGCCAACCGCGTTTCAAACCGCCATTCCCGGCGAGTTTTGGTTTGTACGGCAAGCCGACTACGATCAACAACACGGAAACGTTTGCCAGCGTGCCGTGGATCATAGTAAACGGCGGGCAAAAATTCTTGGAAATGGGTAAGCCGAACAACGGCGGCAGCAAATTATTCTCCGTCTCCGGCCACGTCGAACGACCCGGTAACTACGAAGTGTCGCTCGGGACGCCATTCGCGAAGTTATTGGAAATGGCCGGCGGTATGCGCGGCGGTAAGAAATTGAAGGCGGTCATTCCCGGCGGCTCGAGCATGCCGGTGCTGCCTGCCGACATCATGATGGCGACCGATATGGATTATGACTCCATCGCCAAAGCCGGCTCGATGTTGGGCTCCGGCGCGGTAATCGTGATGGACGAAACCACCTGCATGGTGAAAGCGCTAGAGCGCTTGTCGTATTTTTATTTCGAAGAATCTTGCGGCCAATGCACGCCGTGCCGTGAGGGTACGGGCTGGCTTTACCGTATGGTCAATCGCATCGAAACTGGTAAAGGCCGTCCCGAAGATTTGGATCGTCTCGTCAGCGTCAGTAACAATATTCAGGGCCACACTATTTGCGCGCTCGGCGACGCCGCTGCGATGCCGGTGAAGGCGATGATTCAACATTTCCGCGCCGAGTTCGAGCATCACATCGAGCACAAACGCTGCTTAGTCGGGCCCGGCAGCATTGTGCCGCAATCAGCGAAGCTCGCTGCATGATCAATCTCGAAATCGACGGCAAGCCGGTGCAAGTGGCGCCGGGGACGATGGTGATCCAGGCAGCGAACCAGCTCGGCATCACCGTGCCGCATTTTTGCTATCACAAAAAATTATCCATCGCGGCCAATTGCCGAATGTGCCTCGTGCAAGTTGAAAAAGCGCCGAAGCCGCTGCCCGCTTGTGCAACGCCGGTCGCCGAGGGAATGAAGGTTCACACCCATTCCGACTACGCGGTGAAAGCGCAAAAAGGCGTGATGGAGTTTTTGTTGATCAATCATCCGCTCGATTGCCCGATTTGCGATCAGGGTGGCGAATGCCAGTTGCAAGATTTGTCGGTCGGTTACGGCGGCAGCAATTCGCGCTATGAAGAAAACAAGCGCGTCGTCGATCACAAAGATCTCGGCCCACTGATTTCCGCGCAAGAGATGACGCGCTGCATTCATTGCACGCGCTGCGTGCGCTTCGGCGAAGAGATCGCCGGCGTGATGGAATTGGGCATGATCGGCCGTGGCGAACACGCGGAGATTATCGGCTTCGTCGGCAAGACGATCGATTCCGAATTGTCGGGAAACATGATCGACGTGTGTCCAGTCGGCGCGCTCACTAGCAAGCCGTTCCGCTACGCCGCCCGCACTTGGGAATTATCGCGCTATCAATCCGTGAGTCCGCACGACGGTCTCGGTGCGAATCTGACACTGCAAGTAAAGCAGAATAAAGTGCTGCGCGTCGTGCCGCGCGAAAACGAAGAATTGAACGAATGCTGGCTCGCCGATCGCGATCGTTTTTCCTATGAAGGATTAAATTCGCCCGAGCGCCTGACCCGGCCGATGATCAAGGAGGCGGGCGTTTGGCGCGAAGTCGATTGGCAGAGCGCGTTGGAATTTACCGCGCGCCATCTTAAGCGCATCAAAGTACAACACGGCGCGGACAGCATCGGCGCGTTGGCGACGCCGCATCAAACCTTGGAAGAACTATTCTTGCTGCAAAAGTTGATGCGCGGCCTCGGTTCGAACCATATCGATCATCGCTTACGTCAATCGGACTTCAGTCTAGACGCGACGCAATGCACGCCATGGCTAGGCATGAAAGTCGCGGAGTTAAGCAAGCTGAAAAGCACGCTGATTGTCGGCAGCACGTTGCGTAAGGAGCAGCCACTCATTTCGCAGCGCTTGCGTATGGCTGCAAAAAAAGGCCTCGCGCTGAATGTGATTCACGTGGCCGATGACGATTTGTTGATGGTAGTTGCGAACAAAGCCATCGTCGCGCCGAGTGAAATGTTGGGTACGTTGGCGCAAGTGTTGAAAGCTGCGCTCGAGCGCAATCCTGGCGAAGTCCCTGCATCGATTCAGGGCGTGTTAGCCGCAGTTCAAATTTCCGAAACGGCGCGAAAGATCGCCGCGAGCCTAATCGAAAAAGGCGATTGTGCAATCTTGCTCGGCAATGTCGCGCAACATCATCCGGCCTACGCAAGTATTTATGCGGTCGCGCAAACACTCGCCCGTATCGTGAATGCGCGCTTTGGCGTGCTCGGCGAAGCAGCCAACAGCATCGGCGCGAGTATCGCCGGCGCAGTGCCGCACGCGAGCGTTCTCGGTGCTACATCGCAGGCAGGTCTCAACGCGGCGCAAATGTTAGCGTCGCCGCGCAAAGCGTATGTGTTGCTCGGCGCGGAGCCGGAGTTAGATTGTCATCAACCGGCGCTGGCGATGAAAGCGATGGCCGCCGCGGAATTCGTCGTGGCGTTGACCAGCTATCAGCACCGCGCCAGCGAATACGCACACGTTATATTGCCGATTGCGCCATTTACCGAAACCGCCGGCACGTTCGTCAATATGGAAGGGCGCGCCCAGAGTTTTTCCGGCGTAGTAAAGCCCTTGGGCGAAGCGCGTCCCGCTTGGAAAGTTCTGCGCGTGATGGCGAATTTACTAGGCGTTCCGGGTTTCGAGTTCGATAGTGTCGAAGCGGTGCGAAACGAAATAAGCCCCTATCTGCAAAGTGCCGTGTCCAGCTCACTGAACTCAGGCGCCGCGCAAATCGATATCAAGTTGGCCAGCCTCGCGCCCGGTAATGGGATTGAGCGCGTCGGTGAGGTACCGATTTACCAATTGGATGCGGTCGTGCGGCGCGCCGACAGTTTGCAAAAAACCCGTGATGCGGCAGCACCGACGGCGGCGATGAATTCGCGCATGTTGGAAAAGTACAGCTTGAAAGCAGGCGTTTCGGTGCGCGTGAAACAGAATGGCAGTGCCATCACGCTTGACACGAGCTGTGACGAAACGCTACCGAATAATTCGGTGCGCGTGGCGGCGGGCCATCCGCTCACCGCCCGTTTGGAATCCATGTTCGGCGACATTCAATTGGAGCGCGTCGGCTGATGATCGCGTTGGAAAGTTTCTTTGGCTCGTTGTGGCCGCTGATTTGGACGGTCGCGAAAATTCTAGTGGTCGTGTTACCGCTGACGCTTTGCGTCGCGATGCTGACCTACTTCGAGCGCAAGGTTATCGGCTTTATGCAGGTCCGCGTCGGTCCGAATCGCGTCGGTCCGCGCGGCTTACTACAGCCGTTCGCCGATGTGCTGAAAATGCTGACCAAGGAAATCGTCATCCCGTCCGGGTCGAGCAAATATCTTTTCATCATCGCGCCGATTTTGTCACTTGCTCCTGCCTTGGTCGCGTGGGCGGTGATGCCGTTCACCCCGGAGAAAGTATTCGCCAACGTCGACGCGAGTTTGCTATTCATCATGGCCATCACATCGATGGGCGTCTACGGCGTGATCGTCGCCGGTTGGGCGTCGAATTCTAAGTATGCGTTTATCGGCAGTTTACGTTGCGCGGCGCAGATTGTTTCCTACGAAATTGCAATGGGCTTTGCGTTGGTCACGGTGATTATGGTGTCCGGCAGTTTGAATTTGGTGAAGATCGTTGCTGGTCAAGGCCAGGGAATGTTTCAAGACATCGCTGGGGGCTTGTTTTCCTTCGCCTCGTGGAATGTTTGGCCACTATTTCCGATGTTCATTGTTTACTTTGTCGCAGCCGTTGCCGAGACAAATCGCGCGCCATTTGATGTGGCGGAAGGCGAATCGGAAATCGTCGCCGGTTTCCACGTGGAATATTCCGGCATCGCCTTCGGATTATTTTTCTTGGCGGAATACGCCAACATGATTCTGGTTTCGGCACTGGCCGCCATGATGTTCCTCGGCGGCTGGTTACCACCCGTGCGGATCGGTTTCCTTGAGCAAGTTCCGCTGATTAACTGGTTGGTGTTGCCGGGTATGCATTGGCTGTTCTTAAAAATTGCATTCTTATTGTTTTGC
>JANOLP010000063.1:0-2510 GCA_031419835.1 Pseudomonadota bacterium
TTTGCGCGCTCGTTAATTCCGCCAGCAATGATCGCCGCACGCGCTTATCGGTCTTCATCGCCAGTTCGAGATTCTCAAATACGCTGTGGCGTTCGAACACCGTCGGGCGCTGGAATTTCCGGCCGATTCCCGCATGGGCAATTTCCGGCTCGCGCATGCGCGTCAAGTCCATGGTCTGGCCGAAGAACACCGTCCCGCTGTCGGGTCGGGTCTTGCCGGTGATCACATCCATCATGGTTGTCTTGCCCGCACCATTGGGGCCGATGATGCAACGTAGTTCGCCCGCCTCGATGGTAAGCGACAGTTTATTCAGCGCCTTGAATCCGTCGAAACTGACCGTCACACTGTCCAAGTAAAGTATCGGGCCATGACTGACATCAACTTCGCTACCTGGCGAAATACGGCCATACGCGCCATCGCCGGTCGCACCTGAAATTGCATCAGACGTACTCATACGGGCGACTCCTGCGCTAGCTTTACCTGACTTGCTTCGGTCTTCGATGTTTCAGTCGGGGCAACGCCCGTAACAAGCGGCTTTGCCTTTCGCTTGAATAGGCCGACCACGCCGTTCGGCATAAACAACGTTACGGCAATGAACAAAAATCCCAGCACATAGAGCCAATACTCCGGCATTGCTACGGTGAACCAACTCTTCGCGAGATTGACTAGCGCCGCGCCGATTAAAGCACCGACCAACGTGCCTCGACCGCCAACGGCTGTCCATATTGCGATCTCGATGGAGTTTGCCGGCGACATCTCGCTCGGGTTGATGATGCCGACTTGTGGCACATACAGCGCGCCCGCAATGCCGCACAACACGGCAGAGAAGGTCCAGACGAATAGTTTGTAGGGCAAGGGATCGTAGCCCGAGAACATGACCCTACTCTCCGCGTCGCGAATGGCCGTCAGCACGCGGCCGAGTTTCGATTTTACGATATAGCGACACACCAATAAGGCGACGATCAACGTGAATCCGGTGATCATAAACAACGCCGCTTTCGTGCTGGGATCGGTAATACGAAAGCCCAGAATCCATTTGAAATCGGTAAAGCCATTGTTGCCGCCGAAGCCGGTATTGTTGCGGAAGAACAGCAGCATGAACGCGAACGTCAATGCCTGGGTAATGATGGAAAAATACACGCCTTTGATACGTGAACGGAACGCAAAATAGCCGAACACAAAAGCCAATATTCCCGGCACTAATACCACCAACAGCATCGCGTACCAGAAATGCTCTGTGAACGACCAATACCAAGGATAGGTTTTCCAGTCCAGGAACACCATGAAGTCCGGCAAATCGCTTTGATACTGTCCCTCGCGGCCGATCATGCGCATCAGGTACATGCCCATGCCATAGCCGCCTAGCGCGAAGAACACGCCATGACCGAGACTAAGAATCCCGGTGTAACCCCAGATTAAATCCATCGCCAGCGCCACCATCATGTAGCACATGATTTTGCCGAGAAGATTAATGATGTAGCCCGACACGTGCAGCGGATGGTCGGGGCCGGTGACAAGATTTAGCGCTGGTAAGATGACGATAACAGTTAACGCGAATAGGCCCAGGACGGTCCAGCCTTTTGCCGTGTAGAGTATCGGAATTCGCTTCATGCCATGGCCTCTGCGCTTCTACCTTTAAGCGCAAACAGTCCCTGTGGCCGTTTCTGGATAAACAAGATGATGAATACCAAAACCAAGATCTTCGCCATCACCGCGCCCGCGTAAGGCTCAAGATATTTATTCACTTCACCCAAGCCGATTGCCGCGATGATGGTTCCTGCCAACTGCCCTACCCCGCCCAACACCACGACCATAAAGGAATCGACGATATAGCTTTGTCCCAATTCGGGCCCGACGTTGCCAAGCTGCGACAGGGCGACGCCACCTAAACCGGCGATGCCGGAACCCAAACCGAAGGTCCACATATCGATCCGACCGGTGGGCACGCCGACGCAATCCGCCATCGTGCGGTTTTGTGTTACCGCGCGGACAAACAATCCCAGCCGGGTTTTGTTAAGCAGAAACCAAACTAGCCCGACCACAACGACTGCGAAAAAAATGATCACGATGCGGTTGTAAGGCAGTGTCAGACCGCTTGAGAAACTAATGCCGCCGGACATCCAACTCGGATTCGCGACCTCGACGTTTTGCGCACCAAAAGTCGCGCGGACAAGCTGAATTAAGATGAGACTAATTCCCCAAGTGCAGAGCAAGGTTTCCAATGGGCGGCCATACAAAAAGCGAATCACGCCGCGCTCGAGTGCCATGCCGACAATCGCTGTCAAAATAAACGCGAATGGTACTGCCGCTGCGAGATACCAATCTAACGACGCCGGAAAATACTGACGGAACACGCTCTGCGCCATGAAGGTCGCGTAGGCGCCGATCATTAGTAATTCGCCGTGGGCCATGTTGATGATGCCCATCAATCCGAAGGTGATTGCGAGGCCCAGAGCGGCAAGCAGTAATACGCTACCGAGGCTGAGGCCGTTAAAGGCATGACTCAATAA
>JANOLP010000064.1:0-2659 GCA_031419835.1 Pseudomonadota bacterium
TGTGCTGCCACGAGGCTTATCCTGCGTGCCTTCTGGCGAGGCATAGCTGAAAAGCCGCATGAATACTGCCTCGCAGGCCGATGACTGGTTCGTGCATTTGTCCGACGAAACATCTAAACGCGGAAACAACGATGCCAAAAAATACCAACGCCCTCGTCGCGGATCGTCGCCCGATCAAACGCGGCCTATTGTTCTGCTCATCGTTGCATTGGCGATCGCGTTGTTACTTGCGACGAGCGGCTTTCAAACCTATTGGAGCAAAGAGCGCCGCTTGATCGCTGCCGCTGAAGAGATTGTCGCGGCGCTCAAAGCCTATCGCAATGGCTCGCCGGGCACGGCGAAGGAATTTCCTCTGGCACTCGCGGACTTAAGCCGCGATCCGCGCATGCTGTCGGATACCCGCTATCTCGCTACCTTACCGGTTGATCCGATCACGCAAAAGCAAGAGTGGGGCGTGGTGCGTGGTGCGTAACAAAAACAATCAAGTGATCGGCGTGCATAGCCTGTCGAGCGCAACACCGACGATGTTCGCCAAGCTCTTTGCATTTCGCAGCGGGAATAAATATTCCGATTGGACGTTTGTTGCCGATTGATTGTCCGGCCCTGTAGGGCGATCATGAGTGTGCCGAATGTTTGAATGGTTCGGTGCAATAAATATTGCGTCGAATGATTTAATTTGATCGGTGCAATAGTATTGCACCCTACATTTTGTCCTTGCTGCCGCGAGGCTGATTTCACTTGCCTTGTGGCAAAGCATGGCTGGAAATCCGCATGGGTATTGGCTCACAGGCCGATGATTGTGCATCGATATCAATTGTCATTGCGAGGGGCGTTTTGTGCGACGAAGCAATCTAGTTTTCCACAGCGCCGAAATACGAGATTGCTTCGTCGCTTCGCTCCTTTCCACGAACCCTACCGGAATTGTCACCGTTAACATGTCATCCTGAGCAACGCGAAGGATCTGCTTTTTAACGGCCGTAAAAGCAGATCCTTCGCGTTGCTCAGGATGACATGGGGAGGTGGGCGCAAGAGCGCATGCGGTTCATGGCACGTGAGCAGTATTGGTAGCGCCGATACAGGTAGCTCGCAATGACGCGGGTTTAGGGCCCGTAGGTCGCAATAAATATAGCGTCGAATGATTTATTTTGATCGGTGCAATACTATTGCACCCTACATTTTTTGTCTTTGCTGCCACGAGGCTTATTCTACTTGCCTTCTGGCAAGGCGTGACTGGAAAGCCGCCTGGATATTGGCTTGCAGGCCGATGCCTTGTAAATCATCTTTGACAACGGCAATACTGCATCGTGTCATTCCCGCGTAGGCGGGAATCCATAGTGCCTTTGCCAATTTAAAATGCCAAATGGTTTCCCCTACGCGGGAATGACAAGAGGAACTGTTATCGATAAATATTTCGGTACTCGGCTGGGCAGTTGCGACAGGCTTTTACTTCGATGAGAAATTAAACCGCGTAGTGCGCAAACGCCTTGACCACTTTTCCCGCATCGTCGAAATAAAAAACTTCCGCCGCCATGCCGCGTGCGCCACGATAGTAAATGGTGATGCAATTTGCGCCGACTAAAGTCGTCACTAACTCAAAGCGTAAATTCGGAACGAGCGCGAGCGCCTTCGCCCAGTAACCGCCGACTGCTTGTTTGCCTTGCAACGTTCCGCTCGGCTCGCCGGCGATTTGCGCTATGAGCGGCGAAGACATTTCGAAATCGTCGCTGTAATGCGAGAGAATGCGATCGAGGTCGTGGCTGTTCCACGACTCGATCCAATCAATCGCGAAATGTTCGGCAAAGGTTTTGTCGATCATCGCACAGTGTGTGTTTTCACTGCTTAGGGCAATGGCCTGGACGCCAATACTGGCGCGGCTTCCAGGCCATCGATTAAATTGAATTGAAACGTTTTACGCCGTACCGCCAACGGTCAAGCCATCGATCTTCAACGTCGGCTGACCGACGCCGACCGGTACGCTTTGGCCATCTTTACCACAGGTGCCGACGCCGGCATCCAGCGCCATGTCGTTGCCGATCATCGACACGCGCGTTAACACATCCGGACCGTTGCCGATCAGCGTTGCGCCTTTGACCGGATAGGTGACTTTGCCGTTTTCGATCATGTAGGCTTCAGCGGCGGAGAAGACGAATTTGCCGTTGGTGATATCCACTTGGCCGCCGCCGAAATTGACGGCGTATAAACCATTCTTGACCGAGGCGATAATTTCCTGTGGGTCTTTGTCGCCGTTGAGCATGTAGGTGTTGGTCATACGCGGCATCGGGATGTGCGCGAAGGATTCGCGGCGGCCGTTGCCGGTTAGCGGCATGCCCATCAGGCGCGCGTTGAGGCTGTCCTGGATGTAGCCTTTCAAGATGCCGTTTTCGATCAACGTGGTGCGTTGCGTTGGGTTGCCTTCGTCGTCGATGTTCAGCGAGCCACGGCGGTCGGGGATGGTGCCGTCGTCGAGTACGGTGACGCCGGGCGCGCCGACGCGTTCGCCGATGCGGCCGGAAAATGCGCTGCTGCCTTTGCGATTGAAATCGCCTTCCAGGCCGTGGCCAATGGCTTCGTGCAACAAGATGCCGGGCCAACCATTACCTAGCACAACGGTCATCGTGCCCGCTGGCGCCGGTTTAGCGTTGAGATTGGTGATCGCTTG
>JANOLP010000065.1:0-16247 GCA_031419835.1 Pseudomonadota bacterium
CGATTATTTGTTGAACTTGCCCATGCCGGGCACACTAGGGTGGGCAAACGGTATTATCGTTTGCCCACGCTGACTCCGATTTGCGCCTGCAGCATGGGCACTTGCCCACCCTAACAATTATTCCGGCAACCGGCTAAACCGAATCGTCCCCTTTGCAATTCCGTCGCGCACAATCTCAAGGCCGCCAGCGGCGATCATCCACTCCAAACGATGATCGCGATACTGGCGATTCACTTCCCCATTCGCAAGCATTGTCGCGACATCGGGAAAATTCGCAATCACGTGTTTCATTTGCTCGACAACTTTCGCAACACTCGGCCGTGCACTTGCGCGCTCAACCCACTTCGCAAGATTGGAATTCGCTGGTGGCGGATGCCCTGATGCAATTGAGCGAAACACATAAGGCGAAACGCACACATCGCCCCAACCGAAATTCGCACCGTTAAACCACGGGGCATTGCCCAATTGTTTTTCCAGCCAACTTTGCAATTTCGTCACGCTCGCACGCGAATGCGCGACTAGTTGATCGGCTAGTGCGCCGCTGGCGCGCTTAAAGCGCAGCACTTCGCCCAAGCCCCAATTATTCGGCTCGTAAAGCGTATCCATCACATCCTCGATCATGCGCACGCGCGCGCGATCGGCCGCAGAGGCAGGCAGCAAGCGGGGTTCGGGCCATTTATCTTCGAGATATTCAAGAATAATCGTCGAGTCGAAAATTTTCACATCGCCATCGATTAAGGTCGGAATTTCCGCACGCGGATTCGCCTCGACAAATTCGCCGCCGGTTTTGCCATTCATCATGCCATCGGGCACGATGCTGTTAAATTCCAAGCCTTTTTCGGCAAGGCCGATTTTGGCTTTCATCGCGAAAGCGGAGAGGGGGTGTTCATAAAGTGTGAGCATTTTTGATTCCGGGGAAAAGTGAGTTATAAATTGTATCGTCGATGTTTCCGCTATGCAGCTAAATTATGCCCACCATTCACAAAAATCACCTGCCCCTGAATCATCTCCGCTGCGGCGCTGGCGAGGAATTCGACAAGGCCGACGTAATCATCATGTTGCACCGATCGCCCGCTCGGATTTTGTTCGGCGGCGGATTTGAGAATCTTGTCGGTTTCTGCACCGAATACTGCACGTAGTGCGTCGGTATCGACCGCGCCAGGGGCGATGGCGTTGATGCGGATGCCGCGTGGTGCGAGTTCGACGGCGAGATAGCGCAGTAGACTTTCGGCCAACGCTTTGCCGACGCCGACGGCGGCATAATTTTTGATGACGGTGCGCCCGCCGCGACTCGACAAAAAGAGTACGCTACTACCACGCTTTAAAATTGGTAGTGCCGCTTGCACGAGGTAGAGCAGCGCGGTGCCGTTGAGATTGACGGCGCGAGTGAAATCGTCCGGATCCACTTGCAAGGTCGGCACGGCGATGACGCGTACGGCGCAATGGATCAGCTGATCGAGCCGGTCGACCTTGGCTTTGACTTGGTCGAGTACGGCGTTGCAACCGCTTGGGGTGCTAACGTCGCCGCGAATTAAGTGGCAGCGCGCGCCGAGTCCTTCGATTTCGTGCTGCGCTTTCTCGGCGGTTTTTTCGTCGTTGTGAAAATTGAGGAAGACATCGGTGTTGGGTTTCGCGAAACGTTTGGCGATGGCGAAGCCAATACCTTTGATGCCGCCGGTGACGAGGATTGACATGGGATTTCCGTTGTTCATAGTCGATGCGAGATGGTAGGCAGACTTGCGCTGGGCGTCAATGATCGTACATTTGAGAAACAGAAGTGACCTGAGAGCCAATATTCATGCGGCTCCCCGGGCGTTAACCAAAAGATTTCAGCGGCCGAACTTCGCACGCGCTTCCGCTAAACAAGTGCTGCGATAGGTGCCGCCCTTTTCCATGCATGCGGCAACGGCGGCTTTCCACTGCTCTTGGAGTTTGTCGGCGTTAGTATCGATTTCGGCATAAGAGGTATCGCGAGCGGCGCGTGCGTCGGCGATGCATTTAGCTTTGGTATCGCCACCGTACGTGTTGCATTTTTCCTTTGCAAGCATCCAATCGGCATCGACGTTATCGCGCTCGGCTTGGATTAAGGCCTCCTCGGTGCCTAAATTTTCTGCCTTGGCGCCAGCAACGGCTTTAGTTCGGTTGACATTCGCTTCCGTGCGACACAGCGATTTCGCATCGCCGGAAAATTTTTCGCAAGTACGCAATGCAAGCATGCGGTCTTCATGGGCGCGCGCAACGGCTGCCTTATATTTTGCATCACCGAGGCTATCGGTGGTGCAAGCATTAACGCCAAATAGCGCAACGGCGATCAAGAGTAAACGAATATTGATCATGAGCGGTCCTTTCAAAAAACGTTGAGTGTTGTTATCCGGCCTTTGGAATATGCAGCAAACAACGAGAAGGGTTGTTGATGTTGTTAGCGATTAGGATAACTCGATTTGCCAAATACTGAAACCGTTGATTGCCCCAATCGGCCATTGCCACGCACCGCAATGCGCTTGCCTCGCGGCCTGGTATGCCCGCAGAGGCAATATCCATGGGCATTTCCAGGGCATGGTTGTGGAAATGCGACATTGAAATTGATTTAGGGAAGCTCTGATTGATCCCGATTTGCTCGCCCTTGGATTTGCGTTCGTAACAAAGCTGTCGAAAAGTGTTTCAAATTGTAGGAATTAACAGGCGGCTTATGTGAAGCGGATGTAGCACATATTAGGAAAGATTCTCAGATTTCTATGCCGCGTGAAAACGGATCAGAAGGATTATTCTTTTGAATCAACTTGCAATGCAAAAATATAGTAGCAAGACGTTGATTAAAATTGATACGCCTGCGACGAATCGCCACAACGTAACAGGGTCCCGCTCAGCCAAAGGCGTCGGTAACGGCGAGGCTAATGGTCGCGCTGCACCGCGTTCTATGGCGAGCAGCAACTCATCGGCGGTCTCGAAGCGACGCTGCGGATCTTTTGCGACGGCTTTCAGAATTAAATTTTCAAGCCACTGCGGAATGTCAGGCCGATAACGCGTCGGCGGCACGGGCTCACCAAACTTCGGGCGTTGAAAAGGCTCGATCTCGCGGTACGGAAATCGGCGCGTCAGTAGGTGATAAAGCGTGACGCCGATCGCGTAGAGATCCATTTGTTCCGAGGGTTTTGCGCCGGCGTATTGTTCCGGGGCGATAAAGCTTGGCGTACCGGCCTGGTCGTGCGTGCGATCTTGCGGCTCGTGGCCCGAGATCGCGATGCCAAAATCGAGAATACGTAACTCATCATCGCTGCCGAGATGAATATTGGCGGGCTTGATATCGCGATGCAAAATCGATCGACGATGCAACGCGCCGACGCCGCGGGTGAGTTTGGTGGCAATCTGTAAAGTTTCCGGAATAGTAAAGTGAATATCGGCGTCAAGCTTTTGTTGTAAGGTCGCGCCTTCGTGCCAGGTCATAATGAAATAGAGATAAGTACGGCGTTCCGGCTTGATGTTCACATGCTGGGGGAAGAAACGTGCGACGGCGCGACGCATCAGCCATTCTTCGTGGGCGAGCGCAGCGCGCTCGTTATCGTCGTCCGCCATATCCGGCACTAAGGTTTTCAGGACGTAAGTTTTACCCGTTTCTTCGTCGCGAACTTTGTAAAGCAAAGTGACGCGCGATTCATGCAAAATTTCCAAGACCGTGAAGCCATCAATCGCGGCGCCTACTGCAAGGCGCGCGGCTGGACGCAAGAACTGTATCGATTCGCTACTATCGTGTAGATTTGCCTCGGGAATTTCGCGTACCTCGATAATCGCAGCGCTGACATTATCTTGGGAGCCGGCGCCGATCGCCGCGTCGCACAGCTCGCGCGAGGCTTGATCGGGATCGGAATAATGTTGTAAGCGTTCCGCTAAAACCTTGTCGCCGATCGGCTGCCATACCCCATCGCTGACTAGTAGAAATCGATCGCCTTGTTGCAATTCGCCATCGCTGTAATCCAGACGCAAGTGCCGATCCAGGCCGACGGCGCGAGTAAGCACATGGCGCATTTCGGGCCGATCCCAGACGTGATCTGTAGTGAGGCGTTTGAAAACGCCATCGCGCAACAAATAAATGCGCGTGTCGCCGATGTGAGCAATGGTGTAATGCCGATGTCGCAGCACAAGAACGGAGAGCGTCGTCGCCATGCCGTCGCGCTCCGGATGGGCGGATGATTGCGCAACGAGCCAGCGGTTAATCGCGTTGAGCACGCGATCAAGCGCGACGGGAATGTCCCAATCATCCGGCGTTGCGAAGTAATCCGACAACAACCCGCGCACCGTGTATTCCGATGCTTCGCGCCCGCCGTCACTGCCGGCAACACCATCGGCGATGGCGACCAAAATGCCCTTGGCCGTAAGTTCCGGTTCGCTTGGCAACACCATGCCGACGAAGTCTTCGTTGCGTTCGCGTTTGCCCGTTAAGGACGCGTAGCCGGCGCTGATTTGCAAAGCGGGTTTAGTCATAGGAACGATTGTGCCTGATTTTTTGTCGGCTAATTTTCAAGACGATGTGCCTGAAAGCCGCATGGATCGTCGGCCTTCAGGCATGCATTGCCACGAGGTAAGCGGGGAGCGAGTGCTGGCAGACCTGCCGATTAGATTCGCGCAACGGTCAAATGTGCCGCGCCCCAGGTTGTGCGCCAGCGCGTCTTGACGGCCGTTAATCCGCCCAATGCGACCATCGCCAAGGCGGCGAAAATCAGAAATCCCAACTGATAACTACCGGTGATTTGTTTTGAATAACCAAGGCTCGATGCCAAATAAAATCCACCGACGCCGCCCGCCATACCGACCATGCCGGTCATCACGCCGATCTCTTTGCGGAAACGCTGCGGCACGAGTTGAAACACCGCGCCGTTGCCCATGCCCAGCGCCCACATGGCGAACATGAAGACGATTAACGCCATCCATGCCGAGGGTAGGCCAAAGCTTACGACGAACAGAAATGAGGCGGCGATGACATACATGACGCTCAATGATTTGATGCCGCCGATGCGATCTGCCAGCCAGCCGCCGAGCGGGCGCATCATCGAACCCATGAACACGCACGCCGCGGTGAAGTAGCCGGCGACGACCGGCGAGAGGCCGTACTGGGTGTTGAAATAAATCGTTAACGACGACGCTAATCCGACGAAGCCACCGAAGGTAACGCTGTAAAAAAACATGAACCACCAGGCATCTTTATCGCGCAGCACTTTCAGATATTCGGCGAGCGATTTTGCCGGTGGGCAATCGGGGCTATCTTTCGCGACGAATAAATAAAACACAAACACGATTGCAAGCGGAATGACCGCGAGGCCGATTACGTTGTTCCACCCGAACGCGACGGCGAGCGAGGGCGCGAACAACGCAGCCAATACAGTGCCGGAATTACCTGCGCCAGCGATGCCTAGTGCAGTGCCCTGATGCTCCGGCGGATACCACCGCGACGCAAGCGGCAATGCAACCGCGAATGATGCGCCAGCGACGCCGAGAAAAATCCCGAGCGTCAGCACTTGCGCGTAGCTGTGAATGCCGAAATACCATGCGATCGACAGTGCAACAATGACGATGACTTGCCCAATGGAGCCGGCGGTTTTCGGCTTAAGGTGATCGACCATCACGCCCATGACCAAACGCAGTAGCGCGCCGGCAAGCACCGGTGTTGCGACCATCAAGCCTTTTTGCGCGGCGTTTAGACCCAAATCTTTTGCGATCTGAACGCCGAGCGGCCCGAGCACGACCCAGACCATAAAACTCAAATCGAAATAGAGGAACGCGGCAAGCAACGTCGGCGGGTGGCCCGCCTTCCAAAAAGATTTATTCATGATTCGACCTAGAATGTGTAGTGCTTAACGAATAGCAAGCTATGTGCCACGTCGATTATTCACATTGGTTTGAGCAAAATTAATTAGTCTCGTCGAGGGAAATTGCGCATTTTCTGACGCCCTTTGTGCGATGGAAAACTTAGTGCATAGCGCTAATTGCACTGCGCTGTATCCGTGCATTCAGGCCATTTATGCACTAATTTGATGCATTGCAGCATCTAAAACTATTGACCGTTATTGAGACTGAATTTCATGCCTTCACGAGGGAGCAAGTGCAATTGCTGCGGCGACGAAAACGAAAAAATCGCGTGGCATCGATATTGCTAAGTATTCATCGAAATCACAGGTGTATTTTGACTTGTACAAAATCGTTTAGAAATTTGGAGCTTATCAATAGCATGAAGAAGATGAATTTAGTAATGGTGGGCAACGGCATGGCGGGCGTTCGCACGCTCGAAGAAATGCTCAAGATAGCGCCGGATCAATACAACATTACGGTGTTCGGCGCGGAACCCTATGCGAACTACAATCGAATTTTGCTTTCGCCGGTTTTAGCGGGTGAGCAAACGATTAAAGACATTATGCTCAACGATGTCGATTGGTATGAAGCGAACAACATCACGCTGCATCTCGGGAAAAAAATCGCGCGCATTGATCGGGTGAAACGCGAAGTCGTCGCCGAAGACGGAACGATTGCGCCGTACGATCGCCTACTGCTTGCCACCGGTTCGAATCCTTTCATGTTGCCGGTCCCGGGACGCGATCTGCACAACGTCATTAGCTATCGCGATATTCACGACACCAATCGAATGATCGAAGTCTCGGCGACGGCGAAACACGCGATCGTGATCGGCGGCGGTTTGCTTGGCCTGGAAGCGGCGAACGGGTTGATGCTGCGCGGCATGGATGTGACTGTTGTACATCTGATGCCTTGGTTGATGGAACGGCAGCTCGATAAATCTGCGGGCAAGTTGCTGCAAAAATCGTTGGAGCAGCGTGGCCTCAAGTTCATGTTGGAAACACAGACCGAAGCGATTCTTGGCGACGATAAAGGCGCAGTGCGCACCATTCGTTTTAAAGACGGTACAGAGTTACCGGCGGAATTGGTGGTAATGGCAGTCGGTATTCGCCCCAATACAGAGCTGGCAGAATCCGCCGGGCTGCATTGCAATCGCGGCATCGTCGTTAACGATACGATGCAGACTTACGATCCGCGTATTTACGCCGTCGGCGAATGCGTGAACCATCGCGGCATTGCCTACGGCTTGGTCGCGCCGCTGTTCGAAATGGCAAAGGTCGCGGCGAATCATTTGGCGCTAATGGGCATCGGCCGCTATTCCGGCTCGGTGACCTCGACCAAACTGAAGGTTACCGGCATCGATTTATTCTCCGCCGGCGAATTCAATGGCGGCGACGATACGGAAGAAATCTTACTCACCGATACGGTCGGTGGCGTCTATAAAAAACTGGTGATTCGCAACGACATCCTGGTCGGCGGCGTCTTGTACGGCGATACCGTCGATGGCGCGTGGTATTTCAAACTGATTCGCGAAGGCAAAAAAATAAATGAGATTCGTGATCACTTGATGTTCGGCGAAAGCAATCTTGGCGACACCGGACATCTTGGCCAAAACAAAGCCGTCGCCATGACCGACGAAATGGAAGTGTGCGGCTGTAATGGTGTTTGTAAAGGTGCGATCGTCAAAGCGATTAAAGAGAAAGGCCTATTCACGCTCGACGAAGTACGCAAACACACCAAGGCATCCTCGTCGTGCGGTTCATGTACGGGTTTGGTCGAACAGTTGTTGATGTTTGTTGCGGGTGGCGATTATTCCGCCGCACCGAAAACCAAAGCGATGTGTGGTTGCACCGACCACACCCATGCAGATGTGCGCCAAGCGATTCGCGCCGAGCATCTCACGTCGATCGCGCAGACTATGCAGATGCTCAATTGGCATACGCCGAACGGCTGTACGAGTTGTCGTCCCGCTTTGAATTATTACTTGATTTCGACCTGGCCCCACGAGGCGCAGGACGATCCGCAATCGCGTTATATCAACGAACGCGCCCACGCGAACATTCAGAAGAACGGCACGTTCTCTGTTATTCCGCGGATGTGGGGTGGTACGACGAATTCATCGGAACTGCGCCGCATCGCCGACGTCGTCGACAAGTACAAGATACCCGCTGTGAAAGTCACCGGTGGCCAACGTCTCGATTTGTTGGGCATCAAGAAAGAAGATTTGCCGGCAGTGTGGCGCGACTTGGATATGCCATCGGGCCATGCCTATGCGAAGGCGTTACGCACCGTGAAGACTTGCGTCGGCTCCGAATGGTGCCGTTTTGGCGTGCAGGATTCTACCAATATGGGCATCGACCTTGAGCGCGAGTTGTGGCGGATGTACGCGCCGCACAAGGTTAAGCTCGCCGTGTCCGGCTGTCCGCGTAACTGTGCCGAATCGGGCATTAAAGATGTGGGCGTGATCGGTGTGGAATCGGGATGGGAGCTTTATGTCGCCGGCAACGGCGGTATCAAAACCGAAGTCGCACAGTTCTTCGTCAAGGTGAAAACGCGCGAAGAAGTGTTGGAATACGCTAGTGCGTTTTTGCAGATTTATCGCGAAGAGGGTTTTTACCTGGAGCGCACGGTGCATTTTGTGTCGCGCGTTGGCCTAGTCTACTGCAAATCCAAAGTAATCGATGATCCTGAAAATCGCAAAGCGCTGTATGAGCGCTTGCAGTTTTCATTATCAGGCGAGCCGGACCCGTGGAAGGTTGATAGCCAAAAGCGCTTTGGTGTGACGCCGCAGCGCGACTTCGAAGCATTGGCGGTGTAGTCATGAAAAATACTTGGCTTAAGATTTGCGCGCTCGACGATATCCCGGTGTTGGGTGCCCGGGTGGTGCGACGTAATGACGGCGATATCGCGATATTTCGTACTAGCGAAAACGAAGTCTTTGCGTTGCGCGATAAATGTCCTCATAAAGGCGGTCCGCTATCGCAAGGAATTGTTTTCGGCAAGCGCGTCGCATGCCCGTTGCACAATTGGTTAATCAATCTCGATAACGGCAGCGTCGTTGAGCCCGACGTCGGCTGCGCGCCTAGTTATCGATGCAAGGTGGAGGACGGCGTGGTGTTCCTCGATCCGACTCCCGAGAAAAAATTGGAAGCCGCGCAGCAAGAAGCGGCGTAGCAAATGAAAACGACTCAGTCGACCTGTCCGTATTGCGGTGTAGGTTGCGGTGTTTTAATCGAAAGCGAAGGGGCGCAGATCACCGGCGTGAAAGGCGATCCCGACCACCCGGCAAACTTTGGGCGTCTATGTACTAAGGGTTCAACGCTGCACCTGAGCGCGAAGCCCGATGGTCGTGCGCTGTTTCCTGAAGTGCGTCGATCGCGCACGGCGCCGCGCCAACGAGAAACTTGGGATGCGACCACATCATTTCTCGCGCAGCAATTTGCCGATTGCATCAAAACCCATGGGCCCGATTCCGTAGGTTTTTATATTTCAGGGCAATTGCTGACCGAGGATTATTACGTCTTCAATAAACTCGCCAAAGGTTTGATCGGTACGAATAACGTCGATACCAATTCGCGCCTGTGCATGTCCTCAGCCGTCGCCGGATATAAGCTCACGCTTGGGGCGGATGCGCCGCCGACGTGCTACGAAGATATCGATTGCGCCGATATGATCTTCATCGCCGGTTCGAATACTGCATATGCGCATCCAATTTTATTTCGCCGCATCGAAGCTGCGAAAGAGAAACGCCCAGACCTGAAAATTATCGTCGTCGATCCGCGCCGCACCGATACCGCCGCGTTCGCCGATTTGCATTTGCCGATTTTACCGGGGGCCGATGTTGCATTATTCAATGGTCTATTGCACTTACTGTTGTGGGATGGGAAGGTCGATCAAGATTTCATCGCCGCGCGAACAGAAGGATTCGATGCCTTAAAGCAAACCGTACGCGACTACCATCCGAAATTAGTCGCTGAAACCTGTGGCATTGCGGAGGCCGATTTGGCGCTAGCGGCGAAATGGTTTGGCGAATCGCCTGCCGTGCTATCACTCTATTGCCAGGGATTGAATCAGTCGAGTCACGGCACGGAAAAAAATGCCGCGTTGATTAATCTTCATCTTGCCACCGGAAAAATCGGCAAGCCTGGTTCCGGCCCGTTCTCGTTAACGGGCCAGCCCAACGCTATGGGCGGTCGCGAAGTCGGTGGCATGGCGAATCTGCTGTCGGCGCATCGCGATCTGGCGAATGCCGAACATCGCGCTGAAGTGGCTACGCTTTGGGGAATACCCGACGTGCCAAGCAAACCTGGTAAAACGGCGGTCGAAATGTTTGATGCTGTTGCGGCCGGCGAGATCAAGATGTTGTGGATCGCGTGTACCAATCCCGCGCAATCGATGCCCGATCAAGCGAAGATTCGTAAGGCGCTGGGAAACGCGGAACTCGTCGTCGTGCAAGAGGCCTATGTCGACACCGAAACGGCGGCGTATGCCGACGTAATTTTGCCCGCGGCGACTTGGGGTGAAAAAGAAGGCACGGTCACCAATTCCGAGCGGCGCATCACACGACTCAATGCCGCGATTGCTGCGCCAGGGGAAGCGCATGCTGATTGGGGCATCGTCGTCGAATTCGCGCAGCGGCTAGAAAAAATACTGCGGCCCGGTGCGCCGACATTGTTTCCATACGCTAACACCGAGGACATTTTTAACGAGCACCGCGAATCGACACGTGGGCGCGATCTCGATATCACGGGATTATCCTACGAAATTTTGCAAACTCGCGGCCCACAGCAATGGCCGTTTCCGGCTAACGAGGTGCAAGGCAAAGCCCGGCTCTACGCCGATGGCATATTTCCGACTGCTTCAGGCAAGGCAACCTTTTTTAACACGACCTACAAAGCCGTTGCGGAAACGGCCAGCGCCCAGTATCCGCTGCGTTTAAATACCGGACGTCTGCGCGATCAATGGCACGGCATGAGCCGTACCGGCAAAGTCGCGCGACTATATGAGCACGCACCGACGCCGATGCTTTCCATGACAAAAGTCGATATGGCGAAACGCGGGCTGTTGGAAGGCAGTCTGGTTCGCGTGCGCTCGCGCCGTGGTGATGTTGTTCTTCCCGTCGGTGTCGGTGAAGACATGCGCGGTGGGCAAGTATTTCTACCGATGCACTGGGGCAGCCATTTGATGGCGGGCCTTGGCATTAACGCCCTAACCCTGCCGACATTCGATCCGTATTCGAAACAGCCGGAGTTGAAAAATGCCGCTGTTCAAGTCGAAAAAATTGACTTGCCCTGGCGCTTTGTTGCGATGGCGATTGGCGAAGAGGACGAAACCTCCACGGCATTAGCGCGCTTGTCTGAACTACGAAAGCACCTTAGCGCATTCGAGTATGCATCCGTCGGACTGTTCGGACACGGTCAGGAAAATGTGATCTTGCGCGCGGCCGCGAGTGTGCCGTTATCTGCGCATTTTGTGGCGCAAATAGATCGAATTTTAGGATTGGACCAGGCTGATGATGTGTTGCAGTACGAAGACAAACGCCGTGAAGTTGGCCGCAGAATGCGCATCAAAGACGGCAAGCTCGCCGCATTGCGTTTATCCGGCGATGTCGCGGCGAAAGATTGGCTGCAAGATTGGCTCGCACAAGGCACTCCCGTTGCTCATCTCACCCGCGTGCTACTCGCACCAAGCGCGAAACCCCCGCAGGGCTTCACGCCGCGAGGTCGCGTGATCTGCAATTGTTTGAATATCTCCGAAGTCGAAATTATGAATCAATTGAAAACTATTCCGCCTCGCGCGGAAAACAGGCTGGGCGCGTTGCAAGGCGCGTTAAAGTGTGGAACCGAATGTGGTTCGTGCGTGCCCGAATTGCGCCGCATTATTCAAACCGAAATTTTGGAGGCGGCATGAGTAACGGCAAAGTGTTCCTCGTTGGCGCCGGGCCGGGCGATCCTGAATTATTGACACTCAAGGCGGTGCGCGCGATTGCGCGAGCGGATGTGCTGTTGGTCGATGATTTGGTGAATCCCTTGATATTGGAACACGCGCGCCACGACGCGCGCGTTGTGCAGGTTGGCAAGCGTGGTGGCTGCCAATCGACGCCGCAGCAATTCATAGAACGATTGATGGTAGCCGAAGCCCTCGCCGGAAATATTGTTGTGCGATTGAAAGGCGGCGATCCGTTCATGTTTGGCCGAGGCGGCGAAGAGACTACTGCATTGCATGCCGCCAATATCGATTTCGAAGTGGTGAATGGCATCACTGCAGGACTTGCTGCACCGACATCGATCGGTATTCCGCTTACCCATCGCGAGTTTTGCCACGGTGTTGCGTTCATTACAGGACACAGTAATTCCGACGCGTCGTTGTCTTGGCAGCCGTTGCTAGCCTTGGGATTAACCCTCGTCATTTACATGGGAATTTCCAACGTTGCGGAGATCGTGTCCGACCTGAATGCGGGCGGTACCTATACGAGCATGCCGGTGGCCGTCATTCAAGATGCCACGCTACAGAGTCAAAGGGCGTTGATTTCGACGTTGGGAAACGTAGTCGCGGACGTTGCAAACGGTGGCTTTGCCAGTCCAAGCATCATTGTCGTTGGTAGGGTTGTCACGCTAAATCACGCCGTGGCGATTGCGAGCAATACGGGTCATGTCTCGAACTATGCCGCGCAATCCTAATTACACAGGGAAACTTTTTTCCATTTTCCATCCTGACGTATCGCTCGGTTAATAACGAGGGCAAGCTCAGCGCTACGTGGCGATTCCCTCAAAACCATCGTGCACCAGCACTTCTACCAGCGTCGGGCCATTGGTCTCATACGCGCGGCGTAGGGCCGAATCGATTGCGCCGGGCTCAGTGACGCGTTGCGCGGGAACGCCCATTGACTGCGCGAGATTGACAAAGTCGATACGCGGATCGCGCAGATCCATCGCAATGAACTTCGCTTCTTTTTGATAGGGCATCACACGCTCTTTCAAGATGCGATAGCTTGCGTTGTTGGCGATGATGTAGGTGATCGGCAGTTTGAGATGCGCGGCGGTCCACAGCGCTTGGATGCTGTACATCGCGCTGCCGTCGCCGACAATTGCGACGACGCGCCGTTGCGGTTGCGCCAATTGAATGCCGATTGCGCCCGCCATCGCAAAGCCAATTCCGCCGCTAGCGAGACCATAAAAATCCCGCGCGCCACGAATCGGTAAAAAATTCAACAGGGACGCCGCCGAGGTTAATGCCTCTTCGACGACAATCGCATTGCCCGGCAAGCCAGCGACAATCCTCGACATTAAGTATTTTGGATCGATCGGTTTTGCTGCTACCTCGCTGGATACTTCCTGCACTAAGCGATTGCGCTGCACGGTCCAATTGTTCGCGGCGATGGCGCGCAAATTCTGTGTCGCATTGTCGCGCTGAGCCGCGGTCACACGTTTTTGTAACACGGTGAGAAGCGCGCTGAGGGTTTCTTTTACGTTCGCGTTGATCGCAATTTCTGCCGGATAGCTCTTGCCCAGCTCCCAGGGACGCTCGCCGATTTGCACAATTGGCATGCCGTCCGGCAATGGATCGATGGGACTATAAATCGACATGCGAAGCATGTCGGTGCCGAGGAGAATCAATAAATCGAAAGGTTCAAGCGCGGCGCGCACTTGACGCTGATTACGTGTCAGCGAACCGAGGCTCGCCTGGTGCTCGGATAAACATTGCGCGTTGTACGGCACGGTTTGCTGATACATGCCGGCACCGAGGATTTCCGCCAACTGTGCGACTTCCGTTAGCGCGTCGTGAACGCTAACCTCGTGGCCGCTAACGATTACTGGTCGCCGCGCAAGTAACAAACGATCGGTGAGTCGCTCCAAGGCTGAGTCGCTCGGGCGCGTGGCGGCATCGACACGAGTCCGTTTGCCTAAATTTAATGGCGCTTCGGCATTGAGAATATCGCCGGGAAGCGAGATAAACACCGGCCCGGTTGGCGGCGTCAACGCAACCTTTGCGGCGCGACGCACGATCTGCGGCAGATCTTCCAAACGAGTGACTTCGACCGCCCACTTCACCAGCGGTTCGGCGAGCGGCACCAGCGGCGCATAGAGCATTGGCTCATTCAAGCTATGCCCTTGCTCGTGTTGCCCCGCCGTGAGAATGATCGGTGAGCCGTACCACTTGGCATTGAATAGCGAACCCATCGCGTTACCCAATCCGGGCGCGACGTGGACGTTCGCGGCCGTCAAACGATTCGACGCACGAGCGTAACCATCGGCCATCGCCACGACGATCGATTCCTGCAAGCCCAGCACATATTGCAGATCAGGGTGATCGTGCAGCGCGGCCATAATCGGCAACTCCGTCGAGCCGGGATTGCCAAACAAGAAATCGATGCCTTCGTCTTCAAGCAACGACAAAAACGCTGAACGCCCGACAATGGTTTGCACGTGCTTGGATAGATCGTTCAATTGAATTCTCGCTGGTGGTTTTTCTAAGGCTCTATGTTAGTGATAGCCCGCGCGCTAGTCGAGTAGGCTTTGCAGTTTCTTGGATGAAAACACCTACCATCGACGGAAGCCGCATGGACGCTGGCTCCCAGGCCATGCATTGCCAGGAAATAAGCAGGGGGCGGCTCGTGGCTGACCTCGGTTTCGACGAATATGAGCGTGCCCGTTGCCGTTCCCGCTTGGTAGAGAAATACAAACGCCAAACTGTGTTGCATCACAAAGATGTGGCGGAACGAATTTAACGCGATGATTTTTGACGCCTTGGCGGCAAGATGTTAGCCTCATTCCTCATCAATTGATTGCCGGACAAGCAGCAAGAAAATGTCAGTTTGGGCAGTAGTACCGCTAAAGTCACCGGAGTCGGCAAAATCGCGGTTGAGTGGCTCGCTCAACGCAGCGCAGCGGCTGCGCTTGTTTTATGCGCTCGCGCGGCGCGTGGTCGACGCCGCTATGCACACACCAGGAATTGCGGGTGTCACGGTGGTGACGGCTAGTGAGGCGGTGATGGCGTTTGCTGAAAACCTTGGCGCACAGTGTCTTCGGCTTGAAAGCGATCGCGGAACCGCGGCGGCGTGCACCTGTGCGCTCGATTCATTGCCTTGGGACGATAGCGCAGCCGTGCTGTTTGTCGCCGGTGATCTTCCACTTATTTCGCCGAGCGCTCTGATTCCATTGGTCGCGTTGTCGCAAAGTAGCCCACTTGTGGCGATAGCGGGCGATCGGCACCGATTCGGCACCAACGCATTGCTATGTGCGCCGGGCGGCGCGATTCCGCTTTGTTTCGGCGATGGTAGCTTTGCTAAACATCTCGCAGCGGCTGCGAGTCTCGGCGTTCCTGTGCACATCGTCGATTCCGCACCGCTGGCGCTCGATATCGATGAACCGGCCGATTTGCGCGAATGGCATCGCCGACTTGTTTCAAACGATCAGCCCATCGAAGCCGAACTTCATGATTTATTTGCGGCGCAAGAAGTCGCGCTTTACCAATGACCTTAGCTTGGCTCGAAGACTTCGTCGCAAAACCGCCCAGTACAGTGCAAGCGCTGCAACTATTGCTCGTTGAAAATTGGCAGGATCTGGCACCTGTCGCCGCAGCGCTGCGCGAGCAAGGCTGGGGCAACCACGTAACGTACTCGCGCAAGGTATTTGTTCCGCTAACACAACTTTGCCGGGACGTATGCCACTACTGCACGTTCGCCAAAGCGCCGCGCTCGCTCGCTAAACCTTATCTGTCGCCCGACGATGTACTAGCCATTGCTCGCCAGGGCGCCGCCGCGGGTTGTAAGGAAGTTTTGTTCACGCTCGGCGACAAACCTGAATCGCGCTATGCCGCCGCGCGAACCGCCCTCGCCGAATTGGGATTCGAAAGCACACTCGCCTACCTCGAACATGTCGCTCGCCTTGTGGTTGAGGAAACCGGTTTGTTGCCGCATCTGAATCCTGGCTTGATGACTGCGACGGATTTTCAGCGCTTGCGCGCGGTCGCGCCCTCGATGGGCATTATGTTGGAGTCAGCGTCCGATCGCTTGACCGAGCGCGGCATGGCGCATTTTGGCTCGCCTGACAAAGAGCCGGCGCGCCGATTGGAAACTTTGCGCATCGCCGGTGAGCTGCGTGTGCCGATGACCACCGGCATCTTGATCGGTATCGGCGAAACGCGCCGCGAGCGCATTGAGTCACTGCTCGCGCTGCGTGAATTGCATTCGCAGTTCGGCCATATTCAAGAAATCATTATTCAAAATTTCCGCGCTAAAGTGGGCACTAAAATGCACGCCGCCCCGCAGCCGTCGATGGATGAGTTGTGTTGGACGATCGCCGTTGCGCGTCTGATATTTGGCGCGCAAATGAGCATTCAAGCGCCTCCCAATCTCTACACCGGCGATCTGGCCGAGCCGATTCGCGCAGGCATCAATGACTGGG
>JANOLP010000066.1:0-58472 GCA_031419835.1 Pseudomonadota bacterium
CATCTCAACAAATGGGGGCGCGAGGGCGAGCTTAACATTCTCAAAATGCGTAAGAAAGAATTGCCTGCGGACTTCGACATCAAGATCACGAACCCTAGAGCAATAATCATTCTTGGGCGAGACGTGGATTTTGCGAATGACCAAAAATTCGATTTCGAAATCATCAAACGCAAGTATGCCAATATCACGGACATCATGACCTATGACGACCTGTTGCGTAGATTGGACAATATTATTTCGATGATTGGGAGGAACTACTCGAAGCCTGACGCGCGGCTCACAAGTTCGTGCGCGTGAGCCGGAACATGATCTTAAGCGGGCCATATCGCCCATTCAAAATAGACGCAATAAATCACGACTTTGTGCCTATTGTGAATTGACCACACACTAACCCAGCGCTAAAGTGCCGCCACAAACTTTTATGACGCTGCCCCTCTCAATTAAGGAAATCCATGAAGAAAACGCTAATTGCTTTCGCGTGCGCCCTAAGCGCGTTTGCGAGTTCGGCCGCAGACATGACCGAAGAACAAAAAACGATTTATACGCTGGGCGCCATTATCGGCAAACAACTTTCTGTATTTTCTTTGTCGCCGGAAGAAGTTGCATTGGTCACCAAAGGTCTGAACGATTTGGCGACCGGTGCGAAGCTTGAGGTCGATGGGGACGTTTACGGCCCTAAGGTTCAGGAATTGGCTAATATGCGCCGGACGTTGGTCGCCAGCAAACAAGCAGCGGCGGGCAAAGCCTTCGCCGAGAAAGCCGCGACGGAATCCGGCGCGGTGAAAACGCCGTCGGGCTTGGTTTACATTTCCATGACGGAAGGTTCGGGCACAAGCCCAACCGCCGAAGACACGGTCAAAGCAAACTATCGGGGAACGCTGATTGACGGCGCCGAGTTTGACAGCTCCTATAAGCGCGGTGAACCAATCGACTTTGCATTGAGCGGCGTAATCAAATGCTGGACCGAAGGTTTGCAGAAAATGAAGGTCGGCGGCAAAGCGCGGCTGGTGTGCCCGCCGGAAATCGCCTATGGGGAGCAAGGTGCAGGTGGATCGATCCCGCCCAATGCGACATTGAACTTTGAAGTTGAGTTAATCGCCATCACGCCACCCGTGAAACCGGAGGCTGAACCTGCGGCGCCGGGCGAAAACAAGTAAATTCGCTGCAACGTTTCACATCCAAAAAAGCCACCGCATCCGGTGGCTTTTTTGTTTAAGGCAAATAGTGCGTTGCCAATTTTGTTTTTTGTGTCGCAGAATGTCGATTCTGGGATGGCCTATTCGATTAGCTAGTAAGTTGGTAGCTTTAGTCTGCGCTTCACGCTATCAAATCAAAATTGCAACTGATAAGGAGATATCACCATGCGCTTTATGATCATTGTCAAAACCGCGTCGTTATAAAGCGCAACAGGCTCCCATAGACTGCCAAGCCGATAAGCTTGATGGCCTGCGTGCAGCTCGACCACCAGGTTGAAATATCCTTCGTCCATTCCCCGAGGTGATCCGTTACCCACGAAAGACCAGGCAGGTTTGTAAAGATCGACATCGTGCTGGTGAACCAAACGGGTCCTTGCACACCTGCAGCGGCAGCGATCATTTCAATTAGCACACCTAAGACCAATGCAATCGCAATAACGGCAATGAACGGCGATACTTTGGCGAAGCTGCGGATCGCTGCGCCTTGCGCGGATTGAAAGTCACTTGCGGGCGCGATGGTAGTTGGCGGAACGTTGCCATCGACGATGAACTGTGCGATTTCATCCCATCGCTGCTCGGCGATAGCGGCGCCGTGACCGCCTTTGACGTAGCTAAGATTCGTAACGAAACTGGGGGTTTGTGGCCCAAATCCCAAATGACCCGCGCCGCCAAGATCGAACGCTCGAAAACGCCGCAGCGCGTTGGGTGCCATTGCGACGACCCAATCGCGTGTGGCGACATAATTTACAACAGCCGCAACGCCACTGTCCTTCGCACGTTCCGCCCAATCGTACGCCGGATGCACGACACTGCCGGCGAACACAACCCGCTTGAACCAGCATCCGGTGTAATCGCGCATCGCCGCCGCGCCTAAATACGTTCCGTTGGAATGGCCGATGTAGTGAAAATTCGCGTTGGGATACCGTGCCGCCGCTTCGCAATACTCGTGCATCAACCATTCGACTTTTTGCCGGCGTATCCACGGCAGTGCGAACGGCAACATCGCGAAGTAACCGTAGGTTGGCGTGACCGATTTCCATGTGTGCGGTTTTTTCGCCGCCTTCTTTACACGCGCGGCGATCTTTTTGGTCCAGTGGCCATCGTCCCGAATGCCATGAATAACAAACACCACATCCTCAACAGCCGGTTCGGCGCAGTGCGGCATATGATCGTCGAGATGATGCCAACTGCTCGCAACTTCTGGCAATCGCTTAGCGTTCGTGGCGCCGCTGCCTTCCCCATTCAAGTTTCCATACAGCGCCGTGCGCAGCAAGTTACGACGCGTTTGATTCGCCATATTGTTTGCGTCCGCGGTCGAGATATCCAGTATGCTAAGGTGATCTGAAAGCGGAACTTCCAACACAAAAAGTTGCCGGTTTAATTCATTGTCGGCATTGAAGTCCAAACTCTCATTGGGCGCAACGATGCCATCGCTGGATCCCAGCATTTGAACTGTAATCATCGAGCGGGGTCGGCGGCCCGCCTGTTGCTCACGAAAGTGATCGACCATTTGCAATCGGGTATTCGCGATGAAAGGCGCGCCGCGCCGGAAATCAAAGAAGGTTGGTTGAACACCCAACATGAGAAAATGTCCTAGCAACCCAAATAAATTGAGCATCAGCCATTCCTTCCATCGCTCCCTTCCTGACGCCTGCCAGCCGGAAGAAATACCGGCGATCAGAACCAGCCGCGTGATCTTCTCAGCCCACTCGCGCCGTTCTTGAAAACGATCAAAACTGCCCATCGCTTCAAATGGTACCCGACTCCCCTGCCCCCATGCGCCCAATACGACCTTTCGCGCAAGCGCACCGCCGCTGCTATGGCCGACCAGAATAATTTCCGTGTAGCCACCGTGGTCTTGCCAGCGTTGTTGGATGTTCTCGATGACTTCGCCCGCGATTGCGGCCGCTGGCTTAATTGAGAACAGGCGCGCCGTTTCAAGTTCCGGCACCAATACATCCGCTTCGGGCAAGTCTTCGCGGATCGCCGCAATCAAACCTTTGAGCCGGCCTCGTTTAGGAGTCCGGTAGCCATATAAAACGACGATCAGTTTGGTAGCCCGTGAACCGCCAACCTCATAGAATTCAGTGTGGGTAATTCTGTTCAGAGATTCGGCCATGGCAAGTTCACTCAGGTTGGGAATACTCGTGGAAGTGTTCAGCAGCGGCGCGCCTGCGTCAATAAATCATTCGTACTATGTCCAAAGACATATTGACGGCGACGGGATTACATGAGGGATTCGCAAAACCGATTTCGTTGTTATCGAGGCCTAGCCAGGAGGCGCATGGGCATTGCCTTCCAGGGCATGCATTGCCAAGAAGCAAGACGGAAGCGGCTCACGGCTTGTCGCCGCGCAGGCTCGTCATATCCAAGTTGTTCATCGTACAATTAAAAAAAAACCCGCGCGCCGTCGATTTAGACAACCCCTATTCGACTTACAAATAGACGCTGGCTTTAAATGACTCGTCCAATGCCGGTTTTTGTTGCGCGAACGCGAAGGAGGTTTTGTATGACCAAACCAAAAGTACAATCGCTTCCCGATGGAATGCATACCGTTACGCCGCACCTCGTTTGCGCTGGCGCTGCCGACGCGATCGAATTTTATAAGAAAGCGTTCAACGCGACCGAGACGATGCGCGTGCCCGGTCCGGGCGGAAAATTAATGCATGCGCAGATTCGCATTTGTGATTCCGCCGTGATGCTGGTCGACGAAATGCCCGACTGGGGAATGTTAGGGCCACTGTCCCTTAAAGGCTCGCCGGTTACCATCCATCTCTACGCCGAAGATGTCGACGCGTTCGTCGCGCGCGCGGTAAAGGTCGGCGCCAAGATCACGATGCCGATCGAAGATACGTTTTGGGGCGATCGCTATGGCTGCATTGAAGATCCGTTTGGCCATCGCTGGTCCGTCGCGTGCCACATACGCGACGTGAGCCCAGAAGAATTACAAGAAGCCGCTAAAAAAATGGTGGGTTAAAGTCCGTAATTCACACTTAAATCCACACAGGAGATTCCTATGATTAAAACCATCGCCATCGTGCTCGCGCTGTTGATCGCAGCAATACTGATTTACGCTGCAATCAAGCCCGATTCGTTTCGCATCGAACGCAGTACCACTATTAAAGCCCCACCGGAAAAAGTCTTCGCGTTAATCAATGATTTTAAGCAATGGGAAGGGTGGTCACCCTGGGAAAAAATCGATCCGGCGCTGAAGCGAACCTATAGTGGCGCGGCAAGCGGTGTGGGCGCGATTTACGAATGGAGCGGCAACAAAGATATCGGCCAAGGCCGCATGGAGATCGTCGAGTCTTCGCCGTCGTCCAAGGTTTCCCTCAAACTCGATTTCGTCACGCCATTTGAAGCGCACAACAGGGTAGATTTCACACTCGCACAACAGGGCGACACGACGACCATCACTCAGGCAATGTATGGCCCAAGTCCTTATATGTCCAAACTGATGACGATATTTTTTAGCATGGAAAAAATGGTCGGCGAAAAATATGAGAAAGGGCTGGCTAACCTCAAATCGATCTCTGAAAAATAATTGCCGCGCGACCCTGTTTAAGCCGATATCCGACTCGCGGGCCGCTACCGGAAGTCGTCCGAACGAATTTTAGGCACTCGTTGCCACGGGCCGAGCGGGATCGGCGCACCATTCGCTCCAGGATCCCGGATAGAGTTTCGCACCGCGCAATCCCGCGATTTCCATCGCGAACAGGTTATGACATGCTGTCACGCCCGAGCCACATTGATTGATAACTTGGCTGGGTGATTGTGTTCCGAGCAACGTTTCGAATTCTTGCTTCAGGTTCGCGGCCGATTTAAACGTGCCATCGACGTTGAGATTATTTTTGAACACGCGATTCAGCGCGCCCGGAATATGTCCGGCGACGGGATCAATCGGTTCGGTTTCGCCGCGATAGCGCTCCGGCGCTCGGGCATCGACGACGACTGCGAGCGGTTGTTTCATGTTGGCGAGAATAAAATCTGCGTTGACGGTCATTCCCGATCTTTGCGCCGCGATAAACGTTGCCGCCTTTGGAATTGGCGCAGCGCGGACGGTAGCGCGGCCTTCTGCAATCCATTTGTTGATGCCGCCATCCAATATGCGAACGTTGTCGTGGCCGAGCCAGCTTAATATCCACCATAGCCGTGAAGCGTACGGACCGCCGGCGTCGTCGTAAGCGATGACTTGTTTGCTGCCATCGATGCCGATACTGCCCATTTTTCTTGCAAAGACTTCAATCGGAGGCAATGGGTGGCGGCCGTTTTTGCCGGTCTTTTCTCCCGATAAATCTTCGTCGAGATGCAAGAAATGCGCGTCGGGAATATGGCCTTCCACGTATGCGCGGCGACCTTTTTCCAAGTCCATTAAATCGTGGCGGCAATCGCAGATGACGATGTTGGCATCGCTCAGTTGATCGGCGAGTTCTTGAGTGGAAATCAGTAGTGCGGGCATGATTTTATTTTGAGTAAAGTTATTCGCTATTCTAAGCCAATTCCTAGCGGTCTCACCCGGTCATTCCCGAGAAGGCGGGGAATCCATTTGGCCTTGATTTATTCCGTCGTCCCCGCGAAGGCGGGGACCCAGTGTCGTTGAGTCAAAAGACGCTGGATTCCCGCCTTCGCGGGAATGACAGGTGGATAGGTAGAGTGCATTTATGCACCATTGCTGCGCGGTGCATGAATGCATCCTACAAACTTATTTTTGCGCGATGGCGATGGTGGGATCCCACGGGACATCATTTCGAACTGCCATCCGCTCGCTGCAAGTCGCGACAAAAAATTGCGTGGGGCCATCGTTGGGCCAGCGTTGCGATAGTTGATTGAATCGCGCCGCTGCTTCGATTAGTTTTCCTGCGCGGAAATTTTCCAGCGCCGCGGCGAATTCAGTGAAGTTTTCCTTCGCATCCCCGATATCGCCAATTAACTCAACCAAATTCAGCGGCCGCGATTTTCCGGCGAGCTGAAAACGCCCGACCGGGCGCACGAATAGATCGCCGACGTTTTCCACCACGTCGGCGGTTGCAAGCAAGGTGGTATTCAGAACTTTATTGAGTCCTTCCACGCGGCTCGCGGTATTGACGATATCGCCGACAGCGCGAAACTCCAGATGACCGCCGCGCGCGCCAAGCGTGCCCACGGCGACCTCGCCGGCATGTAAACCAATGCGCGTTTCTAGTTTCGGGCGATCGAGACTACGATTAAATTCGTCGATGGCATCACGCATCGCGAGCGCGGCGTGGCAAGCTTGGCGGCGCAGATCGGCGCTCGTTTCGGTTTTCGCCCACAGCGCCAGCAACGCATCGCCGCGCATGTCGGCAATCGTGCCGCCGTGTTTTTCGATCAGGCGATTCAGCAGCGAAAAATAGTCGTTCATCAATTTCGCCAACGCTTGCGGCGCCATGGTTTCCGACAGGCGCGTGTAGTTTTTGATGTCCGTGGCTAGGCACACGCCGTAGGCCAGCTGCGTTTCCGGCCCGGCAGGTGCGGCGTCGGCGAGGGAGCGATTCAGAACCTCGGCGGGGACGAATTGCTTTGCCAAGTCGATCACTTGTTCGCGCTGGCGTTTGGCAAAGCGATACTTAAATAACGCGGCGGCAATAAATGCCAGGGGCGACAAAATCGCCAAAGGCACGATCAGCGGCAACCAAACTTGATCGTTGGTAAAAACGTATCGTGCCCAAACTAAATACACGAGGCTCGCGATGCCTAGCAGGATGGCCGCGCGCCGCACCGACAGGAGACCTGCGAACGTCCCGGCCAGCGCGCCCCACAAACCGAAGAGCGCCATCTGGCGGGGGATGCTGAGCGGCTTTAGATCCGAGCCGTCGAGCAAATTGGCGTAAGCGGTTGCGGCGATCTCAACACCGCTTAAGCGCAAGCCGTCGGCTTGCGAGTAGACGGTATGGTAGTCATCGCGGATCGCCTCATAATCGCGCCAGTTTGCCGGAAGATAGCCGATAAAGACCACTTTTTCTTTGAAAATGGCCGGGTCAGCGATGGCGTTTTGGCCACCGGTGACGCGGTGATAGGGGATGGTTTTGATCGTCGCGGGCGGTCCGTAGAAATTGAGAAAACGCGTTGCATCGCCGGCAAGGGTTTGCAGTAGCGCACGCAAGATACTTTTTTCTTTGGCGGGCCATTGGCTTTTTCTGTCGAGGCTTTTCAGGGCTCGTGCCAATAAGTTGGGCTGAGCGTCGAAGTTTTTGCGCAGCGTGGCAGTGAACATCGCGATTTGTGCGCCGCTCATATTTCCTGAGGAAGATGCTTGAAGATCCGCTCCCAGAGCGGGTTCCAGCCCGATCAATAATTCTCGAAGTTGCGGTAGCAAGGTTCTGGCAACCACTTGTAACGCAGCAACAGGCATGGTCGCGACGGCGCCTTCGTCTGCCTTGAAGGTCCAGTAACCATCGACGCGTACTGGCTCCCGCGGTAAGACAAAATTCGAGTTGAACGTTGCCGCGCCGTGCAGCGCCGACGTTGCCGCTTGTTGTGCTTCCGATTGTGCTGCGAGTTTTTTGGCGAGGACAACGTTATTCGATCGTTGGATTGCCGTCGCGAAATCGGCATCCTCGGCACGGCTTTCTTCGAAAAACAAATCGAACACAATCGCGCTAGCGCCCGCCTCGCGTAAGTTGTTGACCGCTTGCGTGTGTAGTGCCCGCGACCACTGGGCCGGTTTTTCTGGCAGATTTAGCGCGTCCGTGGTCTCGCTGTTGATCGCGAGAATGACCACGTCGGACGGCGCCGTTTGCCTTCCACGCAGGGCAAATAACCACTGCAAACCAAAGCGCTGCTCTAAATCACTGGCCACGGGAAGCAGCGCGAGGATCAAGCCGAATAAGCCAAGGCCCCATCCGAGGCGCCGGCCCAAACTGGCATTAAACCCCTTTTCGTGCCACGGTTTTCTCCCCAACATCATGTTTTTACGTCATTTTAAAAGAACAAATCGTAGAACAACGAGCTGACAACATTCCCTCTTTTTTTCGAAAACCCTTCAACTCCCACTTGGTTAGGTAGGTTTTTCTGACAGTGACCGCGCTACATTACAGCAGATGTGAGGTTTTTGCGCGGCATGCGCGTCAATTATTCAAACGGCGCAGGTCGAAATGGGGAAGGGTTTTAGGCTGGGGGTGCGATTATGACTGTGATTGCGTTGACGAGTGGTATGGGCACGGGCGTGAAATATGTCGCCGAGCAGGTCGCGCGGCGCCTGGGTTTCGATCTGGTTTATCGAGAAATCTGCCCGGCCGGATTGGAATCGGTACCCGTAAATCCGGCACGTAAAGATTCGCGCTGGGAAACCGGCTTGGCTTGGTTAATGGCGGCGCGGCATTTGGACGGGCTGAATGAGTTGGAAGAGTTGTACCGTTTGGCGCAGCGCGGCAACGTGCTGATTTGTGGTGCGACGCCATTACATTTTCTTGGCGAGGTCGCGAACGTGACCAAGATTCGCGTCCGCACGACGATGGCGGTGCGGGTTCGGCGCATTATGGCGTGCATGGGCACCGATGAACCCGACCTGGCGCTGGGGAAAATTCTACACAGCGATCGGCGCCAAGCGGAGGCGTTGAAGTGCATGTTCGGGATTAACGATTTCGAGAGACCGCAGCTTTACGATTCCGTGGTCGATACCGGCCGCGAGCCGGCGGAGACCTGCGCGATGCAAATTGCCAAGCTGGCGATGCGGCCGATTGGCACTACAGCACCCGCGCCGTGGACGGTTTTTGAGAAAATGATCGAGCAAATTCGGGTTGCTCGTGCGAATCAAAACGAGTTGACAAAGGGCGGTTACGAGGAGTCGCTGAATCGCTCATCCTAGCGCCCCCTTTCCAGCGCGCTCCGGACGAGCCTATACTACGCAATCGCCTAATCGTGGGAGGCAGGCTTGAAGTGAGCGCTGTGGAGGTAAAGTGTCGGTGAAACGGGCTGCCGTTGTCGCCCATATTAGGCATTTGTGCTGCCTCGGCTTGGGCGCGGAAGCGATCATGCCGGCGTTGCTGAAGTCTTTGCACGACCTAGTCGATTCTGACTCGAACGCGTTTTTCTGGGTCGACCAATACGACGAAATCACCAATTTTTGCGCGGAGAAAATTCTTCCGACCGAGGTGATGCGCCTGTACTTTCGCGAATTTTACGATCGCCAAGTCGGCGGATTCCGCAGCAACATCAAACACGTAGCGCAGCTCGAGCACGGCATCAATCGCGCCAGCCGTGAGCCTAGTTTCTACCAAAGCGATTATTACAACTTAGTATGGCGCGAACATCTGAACGCTCATCACGCGATGTATGCGGTGATTCAAGAACAGCGTCGTCGTCTAGGCCAGCTTAGCTTGTATCGTACCAATAAGGACAAGGGATTTAGCAAGGCCGACGAAGAATTGCTTGCACAGGTTACCCATTACCTCGCCCACGCGATTGCGGTGGGGCCCAAAACCAACGGCCATCGCAGCGAGTATTTCGATTCGAAACGTGTCGGCATGATCATTCTCAATGCCAAAGGCGAAACCCAACATTTGTCTGAAGAAGGTAAGCGTTTGTTGTTTCTCGCGAGTTATCCGACCATTTCGCGGCAAGCTTTGTTAATGACCGAGGGCGAACTGGTGCCGGCGGCGCTGAGACAAATCGCGCAACATTTGCAGGATATTTTTAGCGGCAAGAATGCGCCGCCGCCGGTTTGGTATATCGAAAATTGCTGGGGGCGATTCGCGTTTCGGGCGTTTTGGCTTGATGCCGAACGCGGCACCGATCATGGACTCATCGGCGTTACCGTGCAGCAGCAAGAGTTGTTGCCGCTTAAGTTACTCAGCCAGCTAGAAACGCTCGGCCTCCCAGACAAACAAAAGCATGTGATATTGATGTTGGCGGATGGTGCGTCCTACAGCGATATCGCGATGCAAATGAATATTTCGCGGAATACGGCAAACTATCACGTTAGGCAAATTTACGATCGACTTCAAGTTCACAGCCGCAACGATTTACTCAGCAAGGTGTTGATCGGCTCATCCCATCACGCGTTCGGCGCCGATTAAGCTGGCGATTCCAAATCTTCGGTGGGCTTTCGCTTGTTCATCATACTGGCGAGCACAATGCCGACTTCGTACAAAATCCAGATCGGTACCGCCAACATGAATTGGGAAACGATATCCGGCGGCGTAAACACCGCGCCGATGATAAAAGCACCGACTATAACGTAGGGGCGAATCTCGCGCAGTTTTTCCACACTGACGATGCCCATGCGCACCAGGATGATGACGGCAATGGGCGTTTCGAATGTGACGCCGAAAGCCATGAACAGCGACATGACGAAGCTCAAGTAACTATTGATGTCAGTCATCATCGCAACACCTTCCGGCGTATAGGCGACGACAAACTTGAACACCATGGGAAAGACGGCGAAATAAGCGAACGCCATGCCGACAAAAAATAACAACGTACTGGTGACGATCAACGGCATGGCGAGCTTTTTTTCGTGTTGATACAAGCCCGGCGCAACGAACGCCCAAACTTGGTAAAGCACGACGGGTAAGGCAAATAGAAATGCCACCATCATCGCGACTTTCAGCGGCACGAAGAACGCGCCGGTGACGTCGGTTGCGATCATTTGCGATCCCGCGGGCAGCTTCGCCAGCAGCGGCTTCGCGAGCAGCGTATAAAGATCGCGTGCGAAAAAGAAACACGGCAAAAACGCGATGCCGATCGCTATCGCAGCCCGCAGCACGCGATCGCGCAGCTCGATTAAATGCGAAATAAAGGTTTCTTGTGGCTCGCTCATATTGGGGCGAGGCGCTTAAGCATTACCGGAAGCAGTTTGAGCCGGTACGCTGTCCTTGGTGGGTTCGGGCGAATCTAGTTGAAGTTCAAGCTGCGGTGCGGGCTCCGCCGCGGGTTCGGGCGGCGTGGGCACTGTAACGGAAATCTGGTTCGCGGGATGATCGGACGCGGCGGTAGCAATGCTAGCCTGACCTAGTGCGTTAAGCCCGCCAACACCCTTGGCCATATTTGCGCCAACCGTATTCGAAATCGAGTTCACTTCGCTTTGTGCGTCGGCCATGTTTTGGCGCATGCCCGCTTCGATTTCACTGCCGGCGCTCTCAACTTCCGAACGCAGATTTTTAAGGTCTTTAAGCTGCTCGAACTCGTCCATTTCTCGACTGATGTCGGCTTTCACGCCGGCAACATAGCGCTGCATGCGGCCCATCAGGATGCCCGCAGTACGGGCAACCTTGGGCATGCGCTCAGGGCCGATCACCACCAGGGCGACGACGCCGATGACCATCAATTCGGAAAAGCCGATATCGAACATTTCAGGCTCGCAGCGACAATTAAGCCTTGCTGCGTTCCTTTACTTCGCCTTCGATCGTTTCTTTGGTGTTTTCAAGAACCCCGGCCGCCGCTTTGTCTTCATCGGTTTTCATGCCATCTTTAAAACCTTTTACCGCACCACCGAGATCGGTACCGATATTGCGCAGTTTCTTGGTGCCGAACACCATTAATACGATCACCAAAACAATCAACCAATGCCAAATACTAAATGCACCCATCATTTTCTCCTTACTCTACAAACTAAATTTTGTTAAGTGTTTCCGACATGCGCGGCGTTTTTACATCGCCGCCGGTTACGTGCATATGCAGATGAAACACCTCCTGGTGCCCACCGCGACCCGTATTGATAATGATGCGAAAGCCGTCGTCGAGTCCGTTGTCGCGCGCCAACTTCGGTGCCAGCAACATGATCTTGCCTAGCAACGCCTGATGGCGCGGTTCTGCGTGCGCCAATGAATCGAAATGCTCTTTGGGAACGATCAAAAAATGCACCGGTGCGATCGGATTAATATCGTGAAACACCAGGACATCCTCGTCCTCGTAAGCCCTTTTGCTGGGAATTTTCCCATCGATAATCTTGCAAAATAGACAGTCGTCTTTTTTGTTCATGTTATTTTACCCGAGCGGCTTTTTCGGCCAAACCCGAGGTTCCCTCGCGACGCTTTAATTCATTAATCACATCAGCAGGCCGCAAACCGGCCTGAACCAGCATGATCATACTATGAAACCATAGATCCGCCGTCTCGCGAATCAAATGTTGCTTGTCGCCGCTCTTCGCGGCGAGGATGGTTTCGGTCGCTTCTTCGCCAATTTTTTTCAGCACCGCATCCGGACCCGCATGCAACAATTTCGCCACGTAGGAAGTCGACGGATCCGCTCCACGCCTGCTTTCCAGCGTGGTTGCTAACTCATCCAAGAACGACGTATCACTCATGCTTATAAATTTTCGCTGGTTCTTTCAACACCGGTTCCACAGCTTTCCAATCGTTACCATCCAAGCGCTGAAAAAAACAACCATGCCTACCCGTATGACAAGCAATGCCGCCCTGTTGTTCAACGGTCAGCAATACGACATCGTTGTCACAATCCAGGCGAATGTCCTTCACCTTTTGCCAATGACCGGATTCCTCGCCCTTGTGCCACAATTTGTTACGCGACCGTGACCAATAAACCGCGTTTCCTGTTTCTTGCGTCAAACGCAACGCATCGCGGTTCATCCACGCGAACATCAACACTTTGCCCGTGCCCACTTCTTGTGCGATCGCGGGAATGAGGCCTTCTGTTGTCCAGGCGACCTGGTCTAACCAGTTTTCCATTTTACGTTGCCCTAAAAGTGGATTTTTGGCGCGATATTCCGCAAAGAACGCGGGCCAAGTAAAGAAACCTGCGCGAGAAACCCCTTCCCCTTCAAGGGGAAGGTTGGGATGGGGATGGGTTTGCAACAATCAAAACGAACCCATCCCCACCCTTCCCTCCCCTTGAAGGGGAGGAATGTCCCGCCAGTACTTAAGTAGTCCATCCGCGCTTAAATTCTCACTTCAATGCCACAACCCGCCATAAATTCCTTCGCCTGCCGCACGGTATATTCGCCGTAGTGAAAAATACTCGCGGCCAACACCGCATCTGCGCGGCCATGCAGCACGCCATCGGCCAAATGTTGCAAGTTACCAACACCGCCACTGGCGATGATCGGCACGTCCACCGCATCGGAAATTGCCCGCGTCAACGCCAAATCAAACCCTTGCTTGGTGCCGTCGCGATCCATGCTAGTCAACAGCAATTCGCCCGCGCCTGCAGCCACCATTTGCTTCGCCCATTGTACCGCATCAAGGCCGGTCGGCCGCCGTCCGCCGTGGGTAAAAACCTCCCAGCGCGGCGTCGCGCCGAATTCCACTTGCTTGGAATCGATCGCGACGACAATGCACTGTGAACCGACCTTATTCGCCGCATCGGCGACAAGCTGCGGATTTTGTACGGCGGCGGTGTTAATGCTGACTTTATCGGCGCCAGCGTTGAGCAGGCGGCGGACATCGTCAACACTACGCACACCGCCACCGACTGTGAGCGGAATAAAAACCTGCGAAGCGACGGCTTCGATAATCGGCAGAATTAAGCCGCGTTGATCGGAGCTCGCGGTGATGTCCAAAAAAGTGAGTTCGTCGGCGCCTTCGCCGTCATAGCGCCGCGCGATCTCGACCGGATCGCCGGCATCGCGTAATTCGAGAAAATTAACGCCCTTCACGACGCGGCCGGCATTAACGTCCAGGCAAGGGATAATGCGCTTAGCTAAACCCATGAAATATTAGTAAGAATACGGGAATATGTTATTCGGAGCGAAGCGAAGAATCTGCTGTTGTACTTTACGGGAAAACAGATTCTTCGCTTCGCTCCGAATGACAATAAATTGAACTTAGATTTTCGTAGCCGGGCTAAGTTGATCTGCAAGCTTTTGCGCAGCGGCAAAATCCAGCGAGCCTTCATAGATTGCGCGGCCGGTAATCGCGCCGGTGATGCCTTCCGATTCCACCGCGCAAAGGGATTTAACGTCTTCGAGATTGGTAATGCCGCCGCTGGCGATCACCGGAACCGACAGCGCTTGAGCCAATTTCACCGTCGCATCGATATTGACACCGTTCATCATGCCGTCGCGGCCGATATCGGTATAAATCACCGCTTCTACGCCGTAATCCTGAAATCGCTTCGCCAAGTCGATCACATCATGGCCGGTGAGTTTTGACCAGCCATCCACCGCCACTTTGCCGTCTTTGGCATCCAAGCCGACCATAATGTGGCCGGGAAACGCATCGCAGGCTTCGTGCAAAAAGCCGGGATTTTTCACTGCCGCCGTACCGAGAATCACCCAGTGAATACCATCGTCGAGATAGGCTTCGATGGTCGCCATGTCGCGAATACCGCCGCCCAATTCCACCGGCACGTTGTCGTCAAGCGATTTAAGAATCGCCTTGATCGCCGCGTGGTTCTTGGGTTTGCCGGCCATCGCGCCATTCAGATCGACCAAATGCAGGCGCTTGGCACCGAGCGATTTCCACTTTTCGGCCATCGCGCCAGGATCTTCTGAAAACACCGTTGCGCTCGACATATCGCCCTGCTTCAAGCGCACGCAGTGGCCGTCTTTGAGATCAATTGCGGGGATGATAATCATGTTCTGTCTTGAATCACGTTTAGGGTTGCCAATTTACAAAATTCGCTAACAATTTTAGACCAGCGGTCTGGCTCTTTTCGGGGTGAAACTGAACTGCAAAAAGATTGTTCTGTTCGACGGCGCAGGTAAATTCCTTCGGATATTTACTTGAACCGGCAATGTGGTTTTCATTTTTCGCCATTGCATAATAACTATGGACGAAATAAAACCGCGCGCCATCGTCAATACCGTCCCACAGCGCATGGGCATGGCGTTGCCAAACCTGATTCCAACCCATATGCGGCACTTTTAGCTTCTGGCCGACGTCATCGACCATATCGCTGGCGGAAAAGCGAATAACGTTGCCCGGCAAAATGCCCAAACCCGGCACGTCGCCTTCGTCCGAACGATCGAACAGCATTTGCAAACCGATGCATAAGCCTAGAAAAGGTTTGTTCTTCGCAGCTTGCAGCAGTGCCGGCCGCAGTCCGCGCGCGTCTAATTCGCGCATGCAATCGGGCATCGCGCCTTGGCCGGGGAATACCACGCGATCCGCTTCCGCAACAACTTTGGGATCGTTGGTCACGCGAATTTGCGCGCTCGGCGCTGCGCGTTCCAGCGCTTTCGCAACCGAATGCAAGTTACCCATACCGTAATCGATCACCGCAACGTTACTCATAAAACGTCAATGCTATAACGAACCTCTATCAATTGTCATTCTGAGGCCGATAGGCCGAAGAATCTGCTTTTGTTCGCACCGAAAAACAGATTCTTCGCGGTGCTCCGAATGACAGGCTTCTGATTTTTTGGAAGCCACCTATAACGTGCCTTTTGTAGAAGGAATAATCTCGCCGGCGCGCGGATCAACCTCGGACGCCATCCGCAAAGCCCGGGCAAAGGCTTTGAATATGGTTTCGATCTGATGGTGAGCGTTTACTCCGCGCAAGTTGTCGATGTGCAATGACACTAGCGCGTGATTGACGAACCCCTGGAAAAACTCATGGGCCAAATCGACATCGAACTCGCCGACGCGCGCGCGGGTATAGTTCACGTGATATTCCAATCCGGGTCGGCCGGATAAGTCCAATACAACGCGCGACAGCGCTTCGTCGAGCGGCACATAAGCATGCCCGTATCGGCGCAGCCCCTTTTTGTCGCCCGCTGCCTTAGCAAAGGCCTGACCCAGCGTGATGCCGATGTCCTCAACGGTGTGGTGCGCGTCGATATGCAAATCGCCCTTGGCTTCCACCACCAAATCGAACATGCCGTGGCGCGCGATCTGATCGAGCATATGATCGAGAAACGGCACGCCGCTGGCAAGTTTGGCCGTGCCGGTACCGTCAAGATTAATGCTGACGGAAATTTGCGTTTCCAAGGTATTGCGTGAGACCTGAGCAGATCGCATGTACGACTTTTTGGGAAATGAAAGGGATTTTACCGCGGGTGAGTTAGCTGACGGTGTGTTGGGAAAACCATACAGTGAGGCAATCGCTCATTAAGCGTTTGATTTCTTCAGACTATCCGACCGTGGCGCAAACAATGGATTCGTGAGGGAATTGCTATGTGATTTTGCAAGCAATATACCACGTTGTTGTGACACGTCAATCACTTCGGCCCGGGGGCCGTAATCGTTTTTAGCGATTCGGCCAGTTTGTCACATTCCGCATCGGTGCCAATGCTAATACGCAGGAACGACACAATCCGTTCCGGCTTCTTAAAATTGCGCACAATGATGTTGCGTTCGCGCAACTTTGCCGCGAGGTCGGGTCCCGAAAAATTCGGGTGCCGCGCGAAAATAAAATTAGCGCCGGACGGCAACACTTCAAAACTCATCCCTTTCAGCGCGGATACAAGCTGGGCGCGGCTCTCGATGACTTTCGCACAACTTGCTTTAAGCCACTCGTGATCTTCCATCGCTGCCGCCGCGCCCGTTTGGGCGAAACGATCGAGCGGATAGGAATTGAAGCTGTCTTTTACGCGGTTTATCGCTTCGATCAGCGGCGCTTGGCCCACGGCGTAACCCACTCGCAGTCCGGCCAATGCACGGGATTTGGATAACGTATGGGTGACCAAAAGCTGCGGATAATTTTTGATTACTCCGACGCAAGATTCGCCACCGAAATCGATATAGGCTTCGTCGACGACCACCACTGAATCGCGATTGGCTTTGAGCAGGCGTTCGATCTCGCTGACCGGCAACAATCGTCCGGTTGGCGCATTCGGGTTGGCAAAAATGATGCCGCCATTTTTTTGCAAATAATCATCGGCGCGAATTTCGAATGATTCCGTCAACGGAATTTCGCGATAGTCGATGCCGTACAAGCGACAATACACCGGATAAAAACTGTAGGTGATGTCGGGAAATAGTAGCGGCGCATCGTGTTTTAGCAAGGCCAAAAACGTGTGTGCCAGCACCTCGTCGGAACCATTGCCGACAAAAACTTGATCCGCCGACACGCCATGAAAATCAGCAATCGCGCGCTTGAGTTTGTCGCTGTTCGGATCGGGATAAAGGCGTAAGTTGTCGCCGATTTCTGCTTGAAGCGCCGCGAGCACCTTGGGGCTCGGCCCGTAGGGATTTTCGTTGGTGTTGAGCTTGATTAAGTTGGCGACCTTCGGCTGCTCGCCCGGTACGTAGGGCGTCAAACCGCGAACGACATTGCTCCAGTATTGGCTCACGACTTAAAACGCATTTCCGCCGCGCACGCGTGGGCCGGCAAGCCTTCGCCGTTCGCGAGAATCGACGCGATATTGCCCAAGGTTTTCGCGCCCGCTTGCGACACGTGGATGATGCTTGTGCGCTTCTGAAAATCGTACACGCCGAGCGGCGAAGAAAAGCGCGCGCTGCGCGAGGTCGGCAACACGTGATTCGGCCCGGCGCAATAATCGCCCAGTGATTCCGAACTAAAGCGGCCCATGAAAATCGCACCAGCGTGTTTGATTTTCGCGGTCCACTGTTCGGGATTTTCCACCGACAATTCCAAATGTTCCGGCGCGATTTCATTGGCGATGGCGCAGGCTTCGTCCAGATCGCGCACTTGAATCAACGCGCCGCGATGGGCTAACGACGCGGCGATGACCGCTTTGCGCGGCATGTTCTGAATTAACTTCTCGATATTTTGCGCAACGCGTTCGATGAATTGCGCATCGGGGCAAAGTAAAATCGCCTGGGCGATTTCGTCATGCTCCGCTTGCGAAAATAAATCCATCGCGATCCAATCGGGATCGGTTTTGCCGTCGCAAATGACCAGAATTTCCGACGGCCCCGCGACCATGTCGATGCCGACCACGCCGAAGACTCGGCGCTTAGCGGCTGCGACGTAAGCGTTGCCCGGCCCGCAAATTTTATCGACTTGTGCAATCGTTTGCGTGCCGTAAGCCAACGCCGCGACGGCTTGCGCGCCGCCGATGGTGAACACGTGATCGACGCCGCCGATCGCGGCAGCAGCGAGCACTAACGCATTGCGTTCGCCGTTCGGCGTCGGCGTGGTGAGAATCAATTCGCCTACACCTGCGACTTTTGCGGGAATAACATTCATCAATACCGACGATGGATACGCCGCCTTGCCGCCGGGCACGTAAAGCCCAACGCGATCGAGCGCCGTGACTTGCTGGCCGAGCACCGTGCCGTCCGCTTCGGTAAATTGCCACGAGCTTATTTTTTGTTTTTCGTGGTAGGCGCGAATACGCGCTGCGGCGGTTTCCAGTGCTTCGCGTTGAGCCGTAGGAATTGATGCTAGTGCGCCGTTGAGATCGCTCGGAGATAGCTGTAGATCAGCCATGGATGCGGCTCTCAGGCCATCGAATTGCGCAGTGTAATCAATCACGGCGGCATCGCCGCGCTGTTTAACGTCATTACAAATTGCCGCGACGGTGGAGTCGATCGATTCGTCTTGCGCGCCCTCAAATGCCGTTAATTGCGCGAGTTGTGCCTTGAAATTTTTGTCCGCGCTGCTGAGGCGTTTAATCGAAACCACGTTACACCACCGCCTTGGCAAACGCGTCGACGATCGGCTGCAACAAGCTGCGCTTTAACTTCAGCGCGGCGCGATTGACGATCAGGCGCGAGCTGATCGGCATGATCTCTTCGACCGCAACGAGGTTGTTCGCTTTCAGCGTGCTGCCCGTGCTAACGAGATCGACGATGGCATCGGCGAGTCCGACCAGCGGCCCGAGTTCCATCGAGCCGTAGAGTTTAATGAGATCGACATGCATGCCCTTGGCGGCGAAGTGCTCGCGCGCCACGTCCATATATTTCGTCACGACTTTGAGCCGCGCGCCGCGGCGCACGACGCCGGCGTAATCGAATCCTGCGCGAGTTGCGACCATCATTTTGCAGCGCGCGATGTTTAAATCCAGCGGCTCGTAAATGCCCGCGCCGCCGTGCTCGAGTAACACATCTTTACCGGCGATGCCCAGATCCGCCGCGCCATATTGCACGTAGGTCGGCACGTCGCTGGCGCGCACGATAATCAACCGCACATCGGCGCGGCCGGTGCCGATGATGAGCTTGCGCGATTGCTCGGGATCTTCGTCGGCCTGGATGCCGGCCGCCGCTAGAAGCGGGACGGTTTCGTCGAAGATACGTCCCTTGGAAAGTGCAATGGTGACGCCGGCAAAGCCGCTTGCGGAAGGTGCCGACGTAATAGTATGTGTTTCAGATTTCATAAAGGCCTACTCCGCAAGCACCCCAACCACGCTAACCCCTTCCCTTGCGAAGCGGGGGAAGGTTGGGATGGGGCATGGGGTAAAACAGGGGCCTTGCCCCCACCCTAGCCCCCTCTTCGAAGGGGAGGGGATTGACATGCGGCATATGAATCGGCGGCAGCATTGGTCGAACATCATTGAGTCACCCGGCAATCGCCGGGCGTTCACCAGCGTAAATTAATAACCTATTTTACACGTTCGATTTGCGCGCCGAGTTGGCCGAGCTTTTGTTCGATATGTTCATAGCCGCGATCAAGGTGATAAATACGCTCGATAATCGTGTAGCCCTGCGCGATCAATCCGGCGATCACCAGCGATGCCGACGCACGTAAATCCGTTGCCATCACCGTCGCGCCTTCCAGCTTCGGCACGCCGCGCACAATCGCCGCGTTGCCTTCAATGTCGATTTTCGCGCCGAGTCGCCGTAGCTCTTGCACGTGCATGTAGCGATTTTCGAAAATCGTTTCGGTGATCACCGTCGTGCCGTCGGCAACGGCGTTCATCGCCATAAATTGCGCTTGCATGTCGGTCGGGAACGCGGGATAGGGCGCGGTGCGCAGGCTCACGCCATGGTTCGGCCCGCGCATGGAAAGCTTGATGAAATCGCTGCCGCGTTCGATTTTCGCGTTCGCTTCTTCGAGCTTGTCGAGCACGGAATCGAGAATGTCGCTGCGCGTATTGGTCGCGACGATCTCGCCGCCGGTGGCGGCGGCGGCGACTAAAAATGTGCCGGTCTCGATTCGGTCCGGCATGATGCTATGCGCCGCGCCGACCAAGCGGCTGACGCCTTGAATCGAAATCACGTCGCTGCCATGACCTTTAATTTTCGCGCCCATCGCGATTAAACAATTGGCCAGATCGACCACTTCCGGCTCGCGCGCGGAATTTTCCAGCGTCGTCACGCCGTCGGCGAGCGTGGCCGCCATCATCAGATTTTCGGTGCCGGTGACGGTGACTTTATCCATGAAAATACGCGTGCCTTTGAGGCGCGGCGCTTTCGCAATAATATAACCGTGGTCGATGGAAATTTCCGCACCCATCGCTTGCAAACCTTTAACGTGCAAATCCACCGGCCGCTCGCCGATCGCGCAGCCGCCGGGCAGCGACACGCGCGCCTCGCCAAAGCGCGCGATCATCGGGCCGAGCATCAAAATCGACGCGCGCATGGTTTTGACCAGATCGTAATGGGCTTCGAGATTGGTCACGTTCGCCGCTTCGAGCTCGACGCCGAATTCGGCATCTTGTGCGACGATCACACCGGCTTTCTTCAGCAGTTTTAGCATCGTGCCGACGTCGGCGAGATCAGGTACGTTGCGCAGGCGCAGCGGCTCGCGCGTTAGCAACGCGGCACACAAAATCGGCAGCGCGGCATTTTTCGCGCCGGAAATTTGCACTTCACCTTTGAGCGGTTTGCCGCCGGTGACCTTAATTTTGTCCATGGATTACTTTTGTGCCGCCCATTGTTCCGGCGTTAACGTTTGCATCGACAGCGCATGAATTTCTTCGCGCATGCGATCGCCAAGCGCTTTGTAGACAATTTGATGCTGCTGAACTTTATTCTTGCCGGCAAACGCGGCGCTGACGATCACCGCTTCGAAATGGGCGCCGTCGCCGGTAACGTCGACGTGTTCGCAGCTAAGTCCATCGGCAATATAATTTTTAACCTGTTCGGGTGAAACCATAGTGAAACCTCAAGCGTGTTGAATATGAAAAGGCATCGTGCCAGAAGCCGCGTGGATACTACTTCATGGCAATGCATGCCTGGAGAGCCGCTCTGATATTGCCTCTACAGGTATCAGTGACGAAGCTTATACCCAGAGCGAATCATCAAGAACGTAGCGAATGATAAGGCCAGGAAGGTCACGCCGACAACCGCGAGGCTGATCCAAGGCGAAATATCCGATTGGCCGAAGAATCCGTAGCGAAAGCCGTCGATCGTGTAGAAAAACGGATTGAGGTGCGATAGTTTCTGCCAAAATTCGGGCAGACTGTGTATCGAATAAAACACGCCGCTTAAAAATGTCAGCGGCAAGATCACGAAATTTTGGAACGACGCCATTTGATCGAATTTGTCGGCCCAAATGCCGGCGACAATACCGAGCGCCGCGACCATGGCCGAGCCGAGTAAGCCGAAAATCAAAATCCAGAAAATCGAGTAGAGCGGCACCGGCGTGAAAAACCACGCGGCGATGTAAACGCCGACGCCGACCATCAGGCCGCGCACTACGGCGGCGGCGAGATACGCCGAGAAAAATTCGAAATGCGAGAGCGGGCCCAGCAACACGAAAATAATATTGCCGGTGACTTTGGATTGAATCAGGCTCGACGAGCTATTGGCGAACGCGTTTTGCAGCATCGTCATCATCACCAGACCGGGCACGAGGAACGTTGTGTAGCTGATGCCGTGAAAAATTTCCACTTGCTTCGACAAGACGTGGGAGAAGATCAACAAGTAAAGCAGCGTGGTGACGAGCGGCGCGGCGACGGTCTGAAACGCGACCTTCCAGAAGCGTAGAATTTCTTTGTAGAAGAGAGTGTAGAAGCCGCGCATGTCTAAGTCACGATCGCAGCAACCCCGTTACGTCGTCCCCGCGAAGGCGGGGACCCAGCGTCGTTCGCATTAAGACACTGGATTCCCGCCTTCGCGGGAATGACGAATCGGAAGTTTTGGCGGCATCGATTCATTTTAGCTTTGGGATCAAGACTGCTTACTCATAATCGAAACAAACACATCTTCCAAATCGGGCTTCGAAAGCTCCATTTCCTTAATGATCGCGCCGGACGCGCGAATCTGGCCGAGCAAGGGCTCGAGGCCGGCGTAATCCGGCAATTGCAGGCGATACTTTCCTTTGTCCTCACTCACCACCATGGCGCGTGCTTCCGGCGGCAATTCGCCACCTTCTAAACGCAAGGTGACATATTTATCTTGAAAACGATTCAGCAAATTTTCCGTGGTATCGAGCGCGACGACCTCGCCTTGCTTCAACATCGCGACGCGCGAACAAAGCTCTTCGGCTTCTTCCAGGTAATGCGTGGTCAGCAAAATCGTGTGGCCTTCGCGATTCAGGCGGCGAATGAAGGCCCACAGCGTTTGGCGCAATTCGACATCGACGCCCGCCGTCGGCTCATCGAGCACGATCACCGGCGGTTTATGCACCAACGCTTGGCCCACCAGCACGCGCCGCTTCATGCCACCGGATAGCGAGCGCATGTTGGCGTTTGCTTTATCGCTCAGATGTAGGTGATGCAGTAATTCATCGATCCATTCGTCGTTGTGGCCCAGCCCGAAATAACCGGATTGAAAACGCAAGGTCTCGCGCACCGTGAAAAACGGATCGAATACTAATTCTTGCGGAACAACGCCGAGATGCCGGCGCGCGTTGCGGTAGTCGCTGGTGACGTCATGACCCATGACTTTAAGCGAGCCGGAATCGGGCCGCGCCAGGCCCGCGAGCGCGCTGATCAGCGTGGTTTTACCCGCGCCATTCGGACCGAGCAGAGCAAAAAATTCGCCTTCGTCGACGCGTAAATCGACACCGCGCAAGGCATGCACCTTACCGTAATGTTTTTGAACCGATTGGACGTCGACTGCGGCGGAACTCAAGGTGTGGCTGCGATAAGTTCCGTTACACCGTAAAGGTCGGCCAAGGTTTTAAGGCTTGCGGGAAGATTGGAAACGGTCACGCGCTTTCCGGCGGATTCCGCGGCACGGCGATATTCGAGGATGAGCGCGAGGGCGGATGAATCTAATTCGGTGGCGGCAGAAAAATCCACCGTCACGTCGCTCGCAACGCAGTATCCACGGCCATCTTCGAACAATTGGCGGGCGCTGTCGATGACGACGGCGTCTGCGATTTTCAAACGATTATTTTCAAACGTCAGCACTATTATTTATTCGCTTCGGCTTCTCTATTGCGTTCAGCCAGCGTTTTGATCAAGCCGTCGACACCGTTTTTGCGTACTTGATCGTTAAAGGTGCTGCGGTAGTTTTCCACCAAGCTCACGCCCTCGACGGTAATGTTAAACACCTTCCAGCCGGCGGGAATTTTGTACATCAGATAATCGACTGTCACGGGTTCGCGACCACTCTGAATGAATAGGCTTTTGACGGTAGCGTCTTTCGCATCGGGCTCAAGCTTTGTCGGCTTGATTTCGATTTTTTGATCACGATATTGCGACAGCGAAACCGCATAGGTTCGCACTAACAAGGAACGAAATTCTTTGATGATCGCTTCCTGTTGTTCCGGCGTGGCTTGGCGCCAATTTTTGCCCATCGCGAGTTGGCTCATGCGACGAAAATCAAAATGCGTCAGCACTTTTTCTTCCACCAGCGCATAAATTTTAGCGCGATCGCCGGCTTGGATGTCTTTGTCCTGTTTGATGACAGTGATGACTTCCTGAGTGGTGTTCTTGACGAGTTCATCTGGCCCCATATCCGCCGCGCGAACCTGTGTGGCCAACAAGACCAACAACGAGATGGACATCCATTTTACGAATTGAATCACGGTTTCCTTCCTTTTCTTAAGCGGGGATGCGCCCCTAACAGCTTCAACGGTGTAGCAACGCCGAAGTTTACGAGCCTACTGAAAAATATTCTCAACTAATTGAAATCACTCTTCTTTTGGTTTGGTTGGCGTTTCTTGTGCTTTGCTAAATAAGAACTGCGAAATAAGTTTCTCGAGCACGATCGCTGACTGCGTGAGTTTGACGACGTCACCTTGCTTTAGATTGTCGTCCGCGCCGCCCGCTTCCAGCCCGACATAATTTTCGCCGAGAATGCCGGAGGTGAGTACCGAGGCGGTGGTATCCGTCGGGAATTTGAATTTGCTGTCCATCGACAGCGTAACTTCTGCGTCAAATTTTTTCGAATCGAAGCGAACGCCGGTCACGCGGCCAACGACAACGCCGGAACTGCGCACCGGCGCTTGTTCTTTCAAGCCGCCGATGTTATCAAAATGCGCTTTAACGACGTAAACATCCTTCGGGCTATAGGCGCCGAAATTGCCGACCTTTAGTGCCAACATCATCAGCGCAATAAATCCCGCGACGACGAACAATCCGACCCACAAATCAACGGCTCTACGTTCCATTTAGTTCCATCCTCGCATCATGAATGCGGTCAACATTAAATCCAACGCCAAAATGACTAGCGACGACGTCACCACCGTTCGCGCAGTTGCCCCGGAGACGCCTTCGGCCGTCGGTGCAGCGTCGAAGCCTTCGTACGTTGCAATCGCGGTAACGGCCACGCCGAATACAAAGCTTTTGATCAAGCTATTGACGATATCATAACGAAAGTCGACCGCCGCTTGCATCTGCGACCAAAATGCGCCGACGTCGACACCGATTAATACGACGCCAATCAAATAGGCGCCGAAAATGCCCATCGCGCTAAAAATCGTCGCCAAAATGGGCATCGAAATCACGCCGCCCCAAAAATGCGGTGCGACCACGCGCCCGATGGGATTGACCGCCATGATGTCCATCGCCGAGAGTTGCTCGGTCGCTTTCATTAGGCCGATTTCCGCCGTGATTGCTGAACCAGCGCGGCTGGCGAACAATAGGCCGGATACGACTGGGCCGAGTTCACGCAATAATGAAAGCGCCACCAAAACGCCCAATTTTTCCTCGGAGCCGTAGACTTGCAAAGTCTCATAACCCTGCAACGCCAACACCATGCCGACAAATAATCCCGACACAACAATAATGATGGTCGACAATACGCCGGAAAAAAATATCTTGCGGATCGTTAAACCAAAGCGGCGAAAGCTCAAGCCCGAGTGGAACAAAATCAAAAACAAAAACCGCGTACCCGAACCGATGCGCCATACTGCATTAATCGTTTTTGCGCCGATTAAGCGAAACCAATCGAGCAAACCATCAACCATGAGCTGCTTTCAAACCAAGATCGTCAGCGTAATTCTTGCCAGGATAGTGAAACGGCGAAGGGCCATCCGGTTCGCCGTGGAAAAACTGATGCACCAGCGGGTCGCTCGAATCAAGCAATTCTTGCGGCGAGCCCTGCGCGACGATCTGCCCTTTCGCCGTTAAATAAATGTAATCGATGATTTTCACCGATTCCTGAATATCGTGAGTCACTACCACTGACGTCGCACCGAGCGCATCATTTAAACGGCGAATCAGATTGCCGATGACGCCAAGTGAAATCGGATCGAGCCCGGTGAATGGTTCGTCGTACATAATCAAACTCGGATCCAGCGCAATCGCCCGGGCCAGTGCCACGCGCCGCGCCATGCCGCCGGAAAGTTCGTTCGGCATCAGTTCGTGTGCGCCGCGCAAACCAACCGCGTGCAATTTCATCAACACCAAATCGCGAATAATCGATTCCGGCAAATCGGTCTGCTCGCGTAGCGGAAACGCGACGTTATCGAATACGGAAATATCAGTGAACAGCGCGCCAAACTGAAACAACATGCCCATCTTGCGGCGTACCCGATACAAGCCATTGTGATCGAGCTCGTGAACGATTTCGCCATCGACTTTGACACCACCACGTAAGGGTTTTAATTGACCGGCAATAAGCTTAAGCAGCGTTGTTTTACCACTGCCGCTACCGCCCATAATCGCAACGACCTTGCCGCGGGGAATGCGAAGATTGATGCCCTTCAGTATCGGGCGCGCGCCGTAAGCGAAATGCAACTCGGCGATTTCAACTAGATTATCTTCAGACAAGCGATTAGTTGGATTGGGAATTCGCGGTAGTGTAAACGAATTGCTGCACCCGGGCTATGAACACCGTTCGTTACCGACGATTGCCCTTTATTGGTGGGACATCTCGTGTGCCTTGCCAAATAGCTAGATTTGGCATAAGCTTCACAACCTAAATGTCTGACGCTGCGATTTATTTTTCAAGTATAACGAAACGCTACGGTACGGCCGTCGCGCTCGATCGTTTTTCTCTGCGGATTGCGGAAGGGGAATGTATTGCCCTTGCCGGCGTGAATGGCGCGGGGAAAACGACCTTGCTGAAATGTTTGCTAGATTTGCTTGCGCTGGATAGCGGCGCGATTGAAATTTTTGGCGTGAGTCATACCGACACTATCGCGCGCTCACCCGTTGCCTTTCTCCCCGAACGATTTGTCCCGCCCTATTATTTAACCGGGCGGGATTTCCTCACTTATATGGCCAAACTCGATGGCGGCGCGTTCGACGAAGCGCTCGTCATCGATCGATTTCGCGCGCTCGATCTGGATATTAATGCGCTGGACAAGCCGGTTCGATCCTTGTCAAAAGGCATGACGCAAAAATTGGGGCTTGCAGCCTGTTTGTTGAGCAACAAGCGCCTGCTTATTCTGGACGAGCCATTGAGCGGGCTCGATCCGCGCGCGCGTGCCCGCGTTAAAGCGCAAATTATGGAACTCAAGCGCGACGGCAAAACCATTTTCTTTACCTCCCACGCCTTGGCCGACATCGAAGAGTTGGCGGACACCATGGCCGTTTTGCACAACAGCCAATTGAAATTTCATGGTACTCCCGGCGCGCTAAGGGCGAAGTATTCCGAGGCCGACGCGATCGATCTGGAAACGGCCTTTCTACGCTGCATCGAGGAGCCCGCGCTGGAATAAGACATCATGAGCGATATTAAACCGCGCTTGCTGCTGGTGGACGACGATCCACTAATTTCCGACACCCTCAATTTTGTGTTGAGCCGTGATTTTGACGTGCACGTGGCCGGTTCCCGTGCTGAAGCGATCGGTTGGTTGCGAACGACTTCGGATATTCCCGATCTTGCGCTGGTCGATCTCGGCCTGCCGCCGACGCCGCAATTACCTATCGAAGGATTTCAACTAATCGCCGAATTGCTTGCCCATGCGCCAGCGATTCGTATCTTAGTGTTGTCAGGGCAAAATGAAGAATCGAATGCGCGTCGTGCGCGCGCGCTCGGCGCGGTCGATTTGGTGCCCAAGCCATGTGAACCGGAACATCTCAAGACACTGCTAAAAAATGCGCTACGACTAAATAGTGCAGATTTGAACGATGCCCGCGACGCTAAAGATGGCCCCGGCAAAATCATTGGCGAAAGTGCGCCAATTCAAAAACTTCGAAGCCAACTCGCGCTTTACGCTGGCTCGATTCATCCGGTGTTGATTGAGGGCGAATCGGGTAGCGGCAAAGAACGTGTCGCGGCGTCACTGCATCACCTAAGCCCACGTGCGCCGCAACCTTACTTCGCGTTGAATTGTGCAGCGATTTCGCCGACATTGGTCGAGCCTACGTTGTTTGGCTACAGCAAAGGATCGTTTACCGGCGCGGTCGGTGCAAAGTCTGGTTATTTCGAAGACGCCGGCTCGGGCACATTATTTCTCGACGAAATTGGCGAATTGCCGATCGAGTTGCAGGCAAAATTATTGCGTGTGCTTGAGAATGGCGAGTTTCAGCGCGTCGGCGAGACGCAGACGCGAGTGAGTAAAGCACGCGTCATCGCCGCAACCAATCGCGATCTACGCAAAGAAATTAAAGCCGGGCGTTTCCGCGCGGATTTGTACCATCGCCTGAGCGTCTTTAGCATTAGCGTGCCGCCGCTGCGCGAGTTAGGAAATGATCGCGTTCTGTTGTTGGATCATTTCCGCAAATTATTTGCGCGCCAGCATACAAGCGTGCCGTTCTCGCTGAGCGCCGAGGCGTTGGTTCGATGGCTACGTTACGACTTTCCCGGCAACGTGCGCGAGCTGAAAAATATCGTCATTCGGTTGTCGGCGAAATACGCCGGCCATGAGTTGGAGTCGGAGGAGATCGAGGCGGAATTCGATTTAGAATCCGACACCGAGCGCGCCCAAAGCAACGAGCCGCAGTCGCTGTTGGAATCGGCCAAACGCCGCTTGCAGAAAGAAAAGAACTTCAACTTAGACGACACGCTGCGCGAGACCGAACAAGCATTCGTAGAAGCCGCGCTGGCGCTGGCCCACGGCAATGTCAGCAACGCGGCGAAATTGCTTGGCATCAACCGAACCACGCTGTATAGCCGCATGGATGTCTTTGGAAAGGCGGTGTCAAAATGATGTATCTCGAACATTTTGGTTTAGCGCAAGCGCCGTTCAAGATCACGCCGCATACAGAATTTTTTTTCTCGGGCGCCAATCGCGGCGCGACGCTCGACGCGTTGATTTATGCGATTCGCGCCGGCGAAGGCTTGGTAAAAGTTACCGGCGAAGTGGGCGCAGGCAAAACCATGCTTTGCCGGGTTTTAATCGAGAAATTACCCGCTAACGTCGAGACGATTTACCTCGCAATTCCGAGCCTGACACGCGACGAAATCTTACAAGCCATTGCTGCAGATTTAAAGCTGAAAACCAAAACGCTTAACACCGCCGGCGTTCTGGAAAAAATTCAAGCAAACCTGATCAAGCTTCATGGACAGGGCCGCCAAGTGGTGGTGTTGATCGACGAAGCACATGCAATGCCGCTAGAAACGCTGGAAGAATTGCGCTTGTTATCGAACCTGGAAACCAATCGCGATAAGCTTTTACAGATCGTGCTGTTTGGTCAGCCGGAACTCGATCAACATTTGGCGAAGCCGCACATGCGCCAAGTAAAAGAGCGCATCACTCATAGTTTTTTTCTGCGTCCGATGCCAAAGAAAGATATCGGCGACTATCTCAATTTTCGTTTGCGCGCAGCGGGCTATCACGGCCCGGACGTATTCACTGAGCGCTGTATCTCGATGATCACATCGGTATCCGAAGGGCTGACCCGCCGCATCAATATCTTGGCCGATAAAACCTTGCTCGCGGCCTATGCCGATGGCACCTACACGGTCGAGCCGCGCCACGTTACTGCGGCAATTGAAGACAGCGATTTCAGCCGTCCGCGCTGGTGGTCGCGGGCGTTGGCGTGGGTGCTCGGTGGTAGCGTTGCGGCGGCGGCCTTGGCGTTTTCGGTCTGGGCTATTTCGCCGCTGCATGACACCCCACCACTTGAGCAGACCGCCGCGAAAACGGCACGATAAGGCGCGCACAGCAAAATATAACATGTCCTGCGCGCCAATATTGGCGCGCATCTTCAGGCATGTATCGTTGCGAGATAGTATCCGCGGACGTTTCCAGGCAGCTCAGCCGAAAAAGAAACGGTGCCGTTTTTTCCTAAAAAATACATTCGAATTATCTCGCAGATCATTGAAACATATTAATTTAATAGTGATATACTTCAGCTCTAAATAGTCCTGATTACTTGGGCAATATGAACATACATCGGTCGATTTTTTGGCCAGCGCTGCTAACCGGAACATTGTCCGCCTGTGGTGTCGCGCCCATCGCACCGTCGCCGACCCACATCCAAGCGGACGCCCCGCGCAGCGGCACGATTCCCGCGCCGGTCAATCAAGTTTTGCTACCGCCACCGCCACGGCCGACACCAAAGGCCGAAAAATATACCGTCGTAGTTAACAACGTAAACGTTCAAGAGTTGTTAATTTCGCTCGCGCGCGACGCGAAAGTGAATGTCGATATTTCTCCGGACATCACTGGCCGCGTCACCTTAAACGCAATCGATCAAAGCCTGCCGCAAATATTAAGCCGGGTCGCGAAGCAAGTGGACATGCGCTACGAACTGGAAGGCCGCACCATATTGGTCATGCGCGATTCGCCATTTCTGCGCAACTACAAAATCGACTACGTCAACATGGCGCGCGACATGACCTCGCAAGTCGCAATTTCAACGCAAATCGCGACGACTGGTTCCGCGCTGGAGGGTGGCGAAGCAGGAAATAATTCCACCACGAGCGTGACGAATACGTCGAGGAATCGGTTTTGGGAAACGCTGATACAAAACGTAAAGGATATTCTGAAGGAAACCGACAAAGTCTTGCCGGAAGGTAGCGCGGATGTTGTAACGGAACGGCGCCTCCAGCAAACCGCAAAGGGCAATGCGGCGACTTCCAGCGGAAAGAAAACTGCTAAGGGAATTGAACCATTTGGCGGAATTTATAAGACCGAAAATGAGGGCGAAATCGAAGGTGCGGAAACGACGACAACGCGGCGCGTCACCTATCGCGAAGCGGCCTCCGTAATCGCCAATGCCGAAACCGGCATCATCAGTATTCGTGCGACATCGCGCCAGCATGAAAAAATTCAGGAATTTCTCGATGCCGTAGTGGGTTCCGCGCGGCGCCAGGTACTGATCGAGGCAACGGTTGTTGAAGTGTTGCTCAATGAAAATTATCAGGCCGGCGTCGATTGGAGTCGGATCGCCAATGGCGGGAACGGCGTCAGCTTTAATCAAAATCTGGCGGCGGGACGGCTAGGGCAGGCACCGAATTTCATTATTGGCTATGCCAACGCGGCAGCGCGTTTCGGCGGAAATATCGCAGCATCAATTCGTTTGCTTGATTCTTTTGGTACGACGCGCGTGCTGTCGAGCCCGAAATTGATGGTTCTCAATAATCAAACCGCAATGCTGAAAGTTGTCGATAATGTGGTGTATTTCAGCATCACCGCGTCCGTCACTGCGACTACACAAGGCGTGTCGGAAAAAACTTTCAGCACCACCGCGCATTCGGTGCCGGTCGGTTTTGTGATGAGCGTGCAGCCGCAGATCAGCGATACCGATAGCGTGCTCATCAACGTGCGGCCAACCATTTCGCGCATCACCAGTTTCGTTAACGATCCCAATCCCGATCTCGCGACTGCCGGCGTGATTAGCCGTGTGCCGCAAATTCAAACCCGCGAAATGGAATCGATGCTGAAAATCTCCAACGGCCAAATCGCCGTGCTCGGCGGCTTGATGCAAGACAGCGTGCAGAAAAAACGCGATGGATTGCCCGGTGTTTCGCGAATCCCGATTGCTGGGGATGCGTTTAGTTTTCGCGACGATGCAACGAGGAAAACTGAACTGGTGATTTTTCTGCGGCCGATCGTGGTGCATGATGCAAGTATCGATGGTGATCTGCGCAGCTACCGCGCGGCCTTGCCGAACAATGATTTTCTGCGCCGCACGCCGTCGCGACCGACGCCGCGATGAGCCTGTTAATCGATGCGTTAAAACGCGCGGAACGGGCCAAGAATGGCCAATCGGAACCCGCGCTTGATGCGCGCAACACAATCGAACGAGCCGTCGATAGCGCGACGACGTCGCTCGATTGGTCCCTTACGGAGCCGTCAGTTGATCCCGTCATCGGCACAGAAACAACGGTAGTAGCCGAACCCTCCGCGCGAACCGAGCCGAAATTTGCAGAACCGGTAGAAAACGTCCCGCCGCGCGAACCCGTTGTTTCGACTCCAGCGCCAGCCACTGTTACGGCAAAATCGTGGGCCGCGACTAAATCAGATCAAGCGATCAGGGCTCAGGAGCGCGAAGCGGCGCAAACATTGTTCGACGCAAAGCGCCCTGCTGCACGTAGTCGCGCCGGTATGCTCGCGCTGCTCGGATTGGCCGCATTGCTTTTGGCCGGCGGTGGGTTCTATGTTTGGTATAGCTTCGCGTTTCCGCCCAGCCCGGTTTATCCGTCCGTTCAAGCGCGCCCCGCCGCGCCGCAACCCGCAAGAACAGTGGAAATTGCGCCGCCGCCAAAACCAGCAGAGCCGACGCAGGCTGTTGAGACGCCTCCGATTAACACTAAAGTTGCAGAAGCAGCGTCGGCTTCCTCGTCCAATTTAGCCGTCGAAGCGCCTCCCGTTTCTGAATCGGTTGATGCCGAGATGCCGCAAGGTCCACGGCAAAAGCCGCAGCGCAAGTCCCTTCAAAGCAACGCAACTGCAGCATCAGCGAGCGATGTTTCTTCTGAGGAAATCGTCAAACGTGAAATCAATCAAGCCCGGCGCAGCCAATTAACCAAACGCAGCAAAACCACCTCCGACAATGCTGCGATCAACGTCGGCAGGAACGCTGAAAATGGTTTCGATGCCGACATTGCGCTTGCGTACAATTCTCTGTTATCGGGCAATCGCGCCGAAGCTAAGCGGCTTTACAGCATCGCAGCGGAGCGCGATCCATTCAATACCGACGCCCTGCTCGGCCTCGCCACCATCGCCGGTAACCAAGGCGACATGAACAGCGCCGAGCGCTACTATCGGCGAACCTTAGAACTCGATCCGCAGAACGCAGCGGCGATTGCCGGCTTATCGTCAATTCGTCAACCTGGCGGCCCGAGCGAAAGTCAGTTGAAATTCGAGCTTGCCCGCGCCCCGGATTCCGCGCCATTGCAATTCGCGCTGGGCAATCAATTCGCCAATCAAGGTCGCTGGGATGAAGCGCAACAAGCCTATTTCGACGCCTTCAGCGCCGACGCAGGCAACGCCGACTATGCCTACAATTTGGCGGTCAGCCTCGATCAATTGAATCAATCGAAGCAAGCGGTTATCTATTATAAAAAAGCGCAAGAACTTGCGAAGGTTCACGGTTCGCGCTTTCGTTCATCCGACATCAACGCACGCCTGAACGAGCTCAGGCAAGCGCAGTAACGCGATCACCATGTCTGCGGTTCCGGCCACCTCTGCCGTTTCAAATTCGAGCACAAAACAACCGCTCGGTGCGGTGTTGTTGGAAAAAGGCATCATCAGTCACGATCAGTTGCGCATCGCGCTGATTGAGCAGAAAAAACGCAACATTCCTCTCGGCAAAATTCTGGTCAGCCTCGGATTCGTTTCCGAGGCAACGATCCGCGATATTTTGTCGGAAAATCTCGGTCAGGTTGCAATCGATCTATCCAATACGGTGGCCGATCCTGGCGCGTTGGCGTTGATTCCGAAGGAAGCAGCACGGCGCTACCACGTATTGCCAGTCGCGTTCATCCGCGAAGAAAATAAACTGATCACCGCGATTTCCGATCCGACCGATGTCGTGGCCCTGGATCAAATTCGCGCGCTGGTTCCCGACAGCATTCGCGTAGAACCCATGTTGGCGCGGGAATCTGACATTATCGCCGGCATCGAACAATATTACGGATTTGAGCTGTCGATTGATGGCATCTTGCACGAAATCGAAACCGGCGAAATCGACTACGCCAGTATCCAGGCGAATTTCGACGAATACAGCCAGCCGGTGGTCAGATTGTGCGACGCAATTTTGAACGATGCCGCCAAACAAGGCGCGTCGGACATTCACTTCGAGCCGGAACATGGCTTTCTGCGGGTACGCTATCGGCTAGACGGCGTGCTGCGGCAAATTCGCTCGCTGCACAAAAATTATTGGCCAGCGATGGTGGTGCGTCTGAAAGTCATGAGCAGCATGAACATCGCCGAAACGCGAGCGCCGCAAGACGGCCGATTCTCATTAGTACTCTCGGGTCACCCGGTTGATTTTCGCGTCTCGAGTTTGCCGACAACGCACGGAGAAAACCTTGTCCTGCGTATTCTGGATCGGCAAAAAGGCATCGTACCGATCGAACAGCTAGGGCTGCAGGAACAAGGCCAGCAAACCTTGCAGTTAATGATCGCGCGACCCGAAGGCATGATTCTCGTCACCGGCCCGACCGGCAGCGGTAAGACCACTACGCTCTATTCGATTTTGAATCGTATCAATGTCGAGGGCATTAACATTATGACTCTCGAAGAGCCGGTGGAATATCCGATGCCATTGATTCGACAAACCTCGGTGAACGAAGCGGTGAAGCTCGATTTCGCCAACGGCATTCGCTCGATGATGCGGCAAGATCCCGACGTCATTTTAGTCGGCGAGATTCGCGATCACGATACCGCGGAAATGGCGTTTCGAGCCGCGATGACCGGCCACCAGGTGTATTCGACGCTGCACACCAATTCCGCGATCGGCGCCATTCCACGTCTGCTTGACCTTGGCGTTTTACCCGACATCATGGCGGGCAACATCATCGGCGTCATCGCCCAGCGTTTACTGCGGCGCCTTTGTACACGCTGCAAAAAACCCATTGCCGCAGATCCGACGACACTGCAATTGCTTCGACACAATAAAGATGCGCCGGTGCCGATGGTTTACCAGGCGGTCGGTTGTAGCCACTGCAATAGCACTGGCTATAAGGGCCGCATGGCAATCATGGAAATTCTCAAAATGGATGCGGACCTTGACGAGTTGGTCGCCCGCCGCGCTACGGGCCGCGAGATGCGCAAAATGGCGGAGGAAAAAGGCTTCCACTCCCTCGCCGACGATGGCGTTCGGCGGGTGTTAAGCGGCGAAACTTCGCTTGACGAAATTTCGCGCGTGGTCGATTTAACCGATCGTATTCAGTAACGCCATGCAGTTTGCCTACCGCGCCATGGACAATCAAGGCAAGATCATTCGCGGCAGCATCGACGCAGTGAACGCGCTCGATTTGGAGATGCGCTTAAAACGCATGAGCTTGGATTTGATCGCGAGCAAGCCATCGCGTGCGCTGAAAAGTTTTCAATTCGGGTCACCCATCAATCGTCAAGAATTGATCAACTTTTGCTTCCATTTAGAACAATTGCTACACGCCGGCGTCCCGATTATCGACGCGCTGGTGGATTTGCGCGATAGCGTCGACAAACCGCAGTTTCGCGAAGTGTTGGCGAACATGATCGAAACGATCGAGGGCGGTAAAACATTGTCGGAATCGTTGGCGGTACACCCGCGCATCTTCGATACGGTATTCGTGAACTTGGTACGCGCAGGCGAAGCCAGCGGCCAACTCGGCGAAGTGTTATCGAAGCTTACCGAAAACCTGAAGTGGCAGGATGAAATCGCCAAGCAAACGCGCAACATCGTGATCTATCCAGCGGTCACGGGGGTCGTGGTTCTCGGCGTCGTGTTTTTTCTGATGGTTTATCTCGTGCCCAAACTCGTGACAGTTATTCGAACACTGGATTCGAATATCGCGACTAGCACCAAAATTTTGATTGCGGTGTCGAATTTTTTTGTGAATTATTGGTATATCGCATTGTTCCTGCCGATTGCATTAATCGTCGCATTCGGCGCTTGGGCGAAGTCGAGCAGCAAGCTACAGTATCGAATCGACGAGCTAAAACTGAACATGCCGGTCATCGGCACGATGAACAGGCGCATTATTCTCGCGCGCTTTTCGACTTTCTTTGCATTGATGTACGCATCGGGAATCACGATTCTCGATTGCATCCGCATTTCCGAAAAAATTTCCGGCAACAAAGTGATCGAAGCGGGCTTAGAACAAGTCGGGCGCTCGATTGCCGATGGAAAAAGTTTGACCGAAGCATTTCAAAATGTTGGATTATTTCCGCCGTTGGTATTGCGCATGCTGAAAGTCGGCGAGGCCACCGGCGGGCTAGATAACGCACTGCGCAACGTCAGTTATTTTTACAATCGCGATGTCAAAGAAGCGATTGAGGGTGTGCAAAAGTTAATCGAGCCGATGACAATTCTCGTGATCGGCACCATTTTGGTATTGACCTTGTTACCCGTCTTCGGACCGATTTACGATGCGATCAGCAAAGTCAAAATCTAAATGCCCGCAGACGCAATACGGATGCGCCTCAGCAGGCATGCCCTGCCACGATCAAGCACCCATGCGGCTCTTGCGCCAATTGAATAATGTTTAGAAAGCATCTCCTTTATTTGACCAATGAGCGTTTGCTGTCAGTGATCTGGCGCAACGGCAAAACGCTCGCCGCAGAATCGTTTCCGATCGATGCCGCGGGCCAGGCCGCGTTCAAGAATCATCTCAAGCAACGGGCAAAGCTGCGGGCGTATTTTTTGGTCGATCTGATTGAAGAAGATTTTCGACTCGATACGATTCCTCACGTTCGCGGTGGCGATCGGCGACTGTTGCTCGATCGAAAATTGAACCAAATGTTTCGCGGTACGCCATTTCGCCACGCCGTCGTGTTGGATCGCGAAAGTGCCGGGCGGCGCGATGATCGCGTACTTTACACCTCGATTACCAATCCGGAGTTGCTCACGCCCTGGCTCGACTTGCTCGACGCGGCTCGCGCGCCGCTCGTCGGCATTTATTCCGCGCCGCTGTTGTCGGCACGCTTGCTCAAGCCGCTCGGCTTGACGGCGAAACATGAGTTGTTGGTGACGTTGCATCAAGGCGATCATCTACGTCAGAGTTACACGCATCTCGGCAAAACTAAATTCAGCCGCATGACGCCGTTCGGCGGCGCACAGATGCAGAACCGCGTGGCGGCAATTGGCGAAGAAGTTCGAAAAACCTGGGAGTATCTGGAAAGTCTACGCTACTTTGAATCCGGCGAAGCGCTACACGTTTGCGTCCTCGCCGATCCAAAAGACTTAAAAGGCTCGGCCGATATGTTGCCGCAGCAATCGGGTCTGGAATATGAATTTGCCGACATCGCGAAAGCGGCAAAGAGCATTGGCCTAATGCAACCGCTGAGTAACTCGAATGCAGAATGGTTGTTACTACATTTGCTTGGCCGCGCCCCCCCAAAGAATCATTTCGCGCGGAGCGAGCTCGTCCACCGGTCTGTAGTTTGGCGCGTGAAACAAACTGCGATTGCGGCAGGCGCTGGCGCGCTAGTCATTAGCGCAACGCTTGGTAGCGCGAATTTCATCGACGGCAAATTCACCATGAATCGGGTACGGCAAATTCAAAATGAAACAACACAGATAGAACAGGAACGACAGGTCATCATGCGCGGTTTGCCGAATTCTAGTGTCGCTGCGGATGTCATGGGAAACACCGTAAATTTCTACAATCAGACGGTAAAAGAATCGCCCGATTTTGCGCAAGCTGCGGTTGCGCTAAGCCGAATCCTGACACGTTTTCCCGATGCTAAATTGTCCGACTTCACCTGGGCAACGACCACTGATCCCAATAAGCCCATTGCCGGTTCAGCGACATCAGGACTTGACAGCGCGCAGACCGCCGGGCAAAACAGCGGCGCCGTAAGCGCGCCGATCGATGGACGCATTTATCAGATACTAATCGTGGAAGCCAAATTCGATGACGTCGGCCAAGATCAACGTAAAGCGCTTGAGCGCGTCGCGAGTTTGAAAGGCGCTATAGCGAAAGATATGGGGGCGATGGTGTCGGTGCTTGTTCAGCCGTTGGACGCAAGCGAGAATGTGAGCTTGCGCGGAAGTGCCCGACCGATACCAGAAAAACACGATGCGGAATTCGCGTTCAGAATAGTTATCCCGCCCCGGTCATGACAAAAATAAAACCCGACGATGTTTCATTGTTGCGTGGTGCGATGCTTTTCCTGCTTGCGGCGGTGATCGTCAGTCTCGCGGTGTGGGTGGGTTCTTGGCAGTATCAGAAAATGGCGGAAAGCGAAGAAGATTCGGCGAAACGTAGTTTAGGCGCGGCGCAGGCGCAGCTTGCGAACGCGCGCGCGCAGCAACAATTTTTCGCGGAAAACCAGACCACTTACGCGGAGCTTGGCGCCAAAGGTCTATTCAGCGAAGAGAAACGGTTGGATTGGATTGAGGCAGTACATCGGCTGCGCGATCGCCATCATATTTTTAATATCGACTACGAATTGTCCGCTCAACAGAAAATGACTACGGCGGCGAACAATGTTGCCGCATACGCCAGTAAAGTAGACCTTAAATTCTCCCTGCTTCACGAACAGGATTTGCTCGATTTTCTTGGCGACTTTAAAAAGGAAGTGCCGGGAATATTTGTGCTGGATTCATGTACGCTCAGCCGAACATCAATTGGCTCACGTGAGGCGAAAGAGCCGAATCTTGCCGGCGGCTGTACGATGCAGTGGGTCACGGTGAAAGAAAAAACATTGTGAGAGGGAATCGCGCGCTTAAGATTATCGCTTTGTTAGTCATGTTGTCTGGGTTCGCGCCACAGACCAGTGCAGACGAACTTGGCCGATTATTTTTCAGTGCCGATGAACGCCGCGCACTAAATCAAAAGCGATCGACTCCTTCGCAAGATTCGCCGCGAGAATCCGTACCAAAACCCGTTGCGAACTTGGAGCCGGCCGAGTCGGTTCAGTTAGCGCCACCGAAGATCACGGGAAGAGTCGCTCGCAGTAGCGGGAATAATACGGTGTGGGTCAATGAAACGCCGAATTACCTTCGCAATTCCCCAGCACGACGGTTTCGAGACTGAGCGCCGCCGCATATCGTGTACAAAAATGGTGAATTGCCTACTAAGCAAAATGGCCTGGCTCTACTAATCTTTGTTGTTGTACTGGCCTTAGCTGCAATTGGAATAGTGGTAAGTGGATTGTCAACTAACGCGGCAAGAGTGGGGCGCCACAATGTCACCGCCGCCGCACTGGCTAAGGCCAAGGAAGCGCTCATCGCCTACGCAGTCACCTATTCTGATACGCACTCAGATGTCCCCGGCTATCTTCCGTGCGCAGATAACGGCACATTCGAGGGTAGCAGTGCAAGTAACTGTGGGCCGAAGAATGTGAGCAAGCTCGGTCGCCTGCCGTGGCGCGAGCTGGGGATTGAGACTCTACGGGATTCGAGCGGCGAGTGTTTGTGGTACGCCGTATCCGGAACATTCAAGAAATTACCTCAAACGGACCTGATGAATTGGGACAACAACGGTTTGCTTGAAGTCATAGCCGAAGATGGTGTAACGCTTTTGGCCGGATCAAAACCGGAAAATCGCGCGGTCGCCGCGGTAATCGCGCCGGGATCTGCCTTAGGAAGTCAGAACCGGGCGAAGGTAGCGAGCGCCGCTGAATGTGGCGGGAACTACGTGGGGTCGAACTATCTCGAGTCAAGCAAAGGCGTAAATAATTCGCTGCTGTCGTCCGTCGCGAATAACATTAGCAGACTCATTACGGGACTTGCATCGGAGAATTTCAACGACCGAATGATTTTCATAACGCCGGAGGAAATATTTGAACCGATTCGCAAACGCAAGGATGTACGCGCGCGGCTAGAAGCCTTAACTCGAACCATTGGCGAGTGCTTGGGGAAATATGGGGAATTTAACGGAACGCCTATCGCTATAGCGGATCATCGGCTACCGTGGCCGGCGCTGGTAAACCTCGCAAGTTTCAATGCGAATAGCAGTTATGACGATACCGCCGCGGCGAGCAGGAAATCAGGTCGGTTGCCGTTTGTTGTCAAAACGTCGAAAGCGGCGACGTCAAATCAGATGTCTGGCAATAATCTGTTAAGCGATGTGGGATTAAGTATATGCCCTTCGTGGACACCCGACGACGCGACATGGTATCGAAACTGGAAAGACCATTTTTTCTATTACTTAGGCGGTAGTTTTGCGCCCACCTCGCCGTCTCCCACGGCGGTACCCTGCGTGTCGTGCCTTTCGGTGGAGGGTAGCGGAAGGTATGCGGCTGTCGTATTGTTTGCCTCGGAGAAAATGGCGGGTCAATCGCGCAATTCCATCGCCGAGAAAGGTTTGATCGAAAATTACTTGGAGGGCCGAAATGCAACGAGTCATCCGAATCTAAGCGGGACGAGTAATCTTGAAAAATCACCTTCGACAAATGACTATCTGGTTTGCTTAGAATTTGATTCCATATCGAATGCGGCGCGCGTTTTTCCTTGCCCGTGACTAGTAATGCCCGACCATAATGCTCACCATGCATAGACTTCCATTCCGGCGCCATCGGTCGTTGCAAGTCGGTTTTACCCTGATTGAGCTTGCGATAGTCTTGGTCATTCTCGGCTTGGTTTTGGGGGGGCTGGTGGTTCCGCTCGCTACGCAAGTTCAATCGCGTAAGGTCAATGAAACGGAAGCAATAATTGGTGAAATTAAGGAATCGCTTTACGGATATGCGATAGCAAACGGTCGACTACCCTGCCCGGCGACGATTGCGGCCAATGGGATGGAGAATCGTCGAAACGATGATGCCGGAATTGGTCCAATAGATGCCCAAACAGACGGCTGCCGAGGTGGAAGTTATTCTGGTTTACTTCCTTGGGCAACGCTAGGCGTACCCGAAATGGATGCCTGGGGAAATCGCTTTAGGTATCGCGTCACTAATGAGTTTACAAGAGCCAATGGCGACGCAACGGCGATTGGTTTCTGCGTAAGCCCTGGGCCCGTTGTGCCCGGCACCGATCCAAACGCCTGCACTCTAGAATTGATGGATGCCGGCGATCTAATAGTCGAAACCCGCGATCCCACGACAAAAACAAAAAGGAATTTATCCACTCAAGTGCCCGCAGCGGTTGTTTCTTTCGGACGCAATGGACATGGCGCCACGAACAATCAAGGCATCGTTTTGCCCGACCCACCAGCGGCAAATTTAGATGAGAATCAAAACACAAATGCTGCATCGATTCGCTTTTTAAGCCGTACCGCAACGGATGAACAGGCCGGATGCAGTGACAGCGCCGCAGGGCAACCATTTTGTGAGTTTGATGACATTGTTTCGTGGATCCCGACTTCTGTACTCTTTAATCGCTTACTTGCTGCCGGTCGTTTGCCCTAAGCGTCGCATCGCCACAAGCCGCACCAAATCTGCCTCACAGCAGGGCATGGCCGAAACGGCGCAGCAATATTGGCTCAGGGCGGTGCCGCCGAGAATCAACCCCGCGTCGACAGCGAAAAGCAAACCGCGCCATCTTGATTAAATTCTAGCGCCAATCTAAATTCCGCACTTAGCGCCTGCCGATAGGCTTGATAAAGGCCAATGCCGGTACCCTGTTCAGTGCTAACGGGTTGGTGGAATAGTTTTGCAACGATATCCGATTTAATGGCGCTGCCGCGATCGCACACCAATAGTTTGATATGTTCATGGGTATCGATAGTGAGGCGGATTGCGATTTCCGGTTCGGTGATGCGTTTGCGGCGCGCATTTTCCAACAGGTTTTCGGCGACGCTATCGAATAAGTTTTTTGGCACTTGAACGTCGCCTGGTCCGGATGCTTCGAATTCAATGTTGCGGCCTTCGTAGCGGGCTTTAAGATTATCCAACCATTCAACGGCGCTGATCATCATCCCGACCGACTGTTCTTTCGGCGCACGCAGGCTTTCAAGTGTGAGCTGCAGGCGTTTGGTGAGCGGTGGGAGTTGGCGCTGAATTAATTTAGCGTAACTATCCATTTGATCGCTTTTCAAATTTTCGCCGGCAGAGGCAAGCGAGAACAGCGACTGCAGAAGGTTTTTGATGTCGTGAGTTAATCGTGCGCCGGTTTCGTGGACGGCTTGAATGTAGGCATTTTGCTTGAGCAATTGTTCGCGTTGTTTCGCTTCGTAAAACGCGCCGAGCAACTGCGTCAGTAGGCGCAAGTGCAAAATGATCGCCGGACTAAGTCGAATGCGTGTGTAGAGCTGAATGTTCAATTCGTGTGTCAAAAAACTGGCTTCTTGATTGCCGGGTTTCCCGATCTCGCCGGAACTGTGGGGCGATCGCCACGCGACACCGACTATCCATGGCAAACGGGCGAGTTGATCGGCTGCAAAACGCAAAAATTCATCGGGATCGTCGTGTTTTTCCGCGCCTTCGGCAAGCTGTTGTAGCCAGGTTTCGAACGGTAACCCGAGGCTGAGAAGGTATCGTGAGAAAAAAGTTTGTAATCCCGAATACCCGCCCGAGGGATTCCATAGAACACCCAAGAGCAGCAACGCTAGGCCGACGCCCAACGTGGTGAAGAGCAGAGCAAGATAGTAGTTGCCGGCTTGTTTGGTGAAAGCGAGGCTCGCCAATACCAGCACACTAACGAGCAGAAAAAATAGCAGGCCATAGACAAAATCGACGACGCGGCCCGCATCGACTTCGTCGCTTTCCAATGGTAATAGCGACATCACCACCAACAATAGAGGTAAGCCAAAACGCACCGCATGCTCGAGATTCGGCGGCAATTCGTGACCGGCCACCAAAACCGGCACGACCCAAAACAACAACAGCATCAACAAATAGCCGAGCGCAAATTGATAAAACATGCGAAGCCGTGGCATTTGCGCCGTGAATACGCGCCCGCCAATGGTGCCGATGAGGCCGATCAGCCACAGCGTGACGAGCCAGGCGTTACTCGCGAGAAATAACAACGTGCCGCAAATGACGATCGCGAGGATGACGGCGGGGCTTAATTTGCTATCGCGGCGAAACAGCGGTTGCCACAAAAGAAACATGCCGAAGTGCGAAACCAGTAGCGCGCGCGACGCGAAACCTGACAAGCCGCCAGCGAGCGCGAGATGCAAGGTCACCAGCATCAGCAGCACGGACCAACGGCGGTTAAAAAGCAGCCGAGATATCTTCATTTTGACGGATGGGCTGAACGCCGCATGGATACTATATCTACAGGCATACTAGCTGGAAAATCAATAACTATGGGCATCGTAGCCGCGGTCAATATTGGGTTTTAGACAAATGAGGTGGCGCAAAGGAATGATATTTAAATAGAGTAATTTGCGGGCAAGCGTTCATCCACTATATCATCGGAGTTAGCGAAAACGATAGCGGAAAATGCGGCAGAATTTCTTGACCATCGCGTACTACACCTTGCTGGAAGCGGCGCGTAATCGCTTGCTGTATTTGATCGCGCTGATCCTCGCCGTCGCCTTGGCGTTCACGTTGTTTCTAAAGCAAGTCGCCATCACGGAAAGTGGCGATATTCAAATCGCTTTCCTCGCCGCTTTGTTTCGACTAGCGGCGGTGTTCATTGCCGCGGGGTTCGTAATTGTCAGTCAAGTTCGCGAAGCCAACGATAAAGTCATGGAGTTATTGTTGACGAGGGATTTATCGCGTGCACAATATTTATGCGGAAAGTTGCTTGGCTATCTTGGCGTGGCATTGGTGCTGGCTGTTTTATTTACGTTGCCTTTGTGCTTTTTTGCTGCGCCAAGTCGGGCGGCGCTTTGGGGACTATCGCTATTCTTCGAACTCGCCATAGTAGCGGCGTTGAGCCTGTTCTGCGTGCTGACATTTAATCAAGTGGTCGGCTCGCTTGCTGCGGTCGTGGGCTTTTACGCGCTATCGCGTTCGATGGCGGCATTGCAGTTGATCGGCTCGAGTCGCGTCGGCGATGGAAATTTGCTACTCGATCGAATCGCCAGCACAACCCTCGAAGCCATTGCGTTTTTTCTGCCGCGGTTGGATTTGTTTACACAGAGCGGTTGGTTGTTGACCAATCGTCAAGGCAACGTCGATATGGCGTGGGTAATCGCACAAAGTGTCATCTATGTTGGGCTCTTGGGCGTTGCCGCGCTGTTCGATTTGAAGCGGAAGAATTTTTGAGGTGAAGTCGCGACCGCTAAGTACTGTTTCTTGGCGCCTGACTAGCGCACTGTTGCTTGCCCTCGGGCTACAATTTTATATTCACGCGCAAACGCCACGCGCGCAGGCCCGGGCAATCGATTTAATGGCCCTACCAAGCGTGCCATTGTTGCGCGTAGCGAGTTTGGACGAGCCCATCGCGCTGTCGAAAATGCTCATGCTCTATTTGCAAGCCTTCGACAATCAGCCGGGTATCAGCATTCCGTTTCGCGAGTTGGATTATGATCGTGTCGAGCATTGGCTCAGCAAAATTTTAACACTCGATCCGGCGAGCCAATATCCGCTATTAAGTGCGAGTCGCCTTTATGGCGAAGTGCCGGTCGCCGCGAAGCAGCGCCAGATGCTGAATTTCGTCTATCGTGCATTTCTGCAGGATCCGAACAAGCGTTGGCCCTGGCTTGCCCATGGCGTATTGATTGCGAAACACCAGTTGAAGGACCTGCCGCTCGCCGCGACTTACGCCACAGCGCTGCGCGACCATGCAACCAGCAAAGACGTGCCTCATTGGGCGCAGCAAATGGAACTATTTATCCGCGAAGATATGAATGAATTGGACAGTGCGAAAGTGTTGCTTGGCGGTCTGTTACAAAGTGGACGAATCAACGATCCAAAAGAATGGCATTTTTTGAACGAAAAGTTACGAGAACTTGAACGAAAGACCGAATGAAAATTACCGACGTTAAAACCTACGCGTTACACACCCCGCTTACCCAACCCTTCGCGTTTTCCCAGGGCTGGGTACATAAACGCTCTGCCACCATCGTCGAAATCAGCACCGACGCTGGCATTACTGGCTGGGGTGAGGCATTCAATCAAGGCCTTGAGCCCCCGCAAATTTCTGCCGCGACCATCGATCACGCACTGAAGCCGCTGATTCTCGGTGCCGATCCGCTGGAAACGGAAGTGCTGTGGCATCGCATGTATCACCAAACGCGCGACTACGGTCGCAAAGGTTCCGTCGTCGCGGCGATCAGCGCCGTGGACATCGCATTGTGGGATATCGCCGGCAAACATTTCGGCGTGCCGATTGCGACGCTGCTCGGCGGATTTTTCCGCAAAACCGTTGCGGCTTATGCCACCGGGTTTTATCGGATCAGCGGCCAGGGCGAAGCCACGCGCCTGGGCGGCGAGGCGATTGCTCACTACGAGGCCGGTTTTCGCGCGATGAAAGTGAAACTCGGTTACGGCCTCGAAGACGATTTGAAAGTGATGACCGAAATCAAACGGGCATTGGGTTCGCGCGAAGTCACACTGATGGTCGACACCAACCACGGCTACGGCTTGAGCGACGCATTGCGCCTAGGCAAAGGTTTGGAGCAATATAACTTGCGTTGGTACGAAGAACCGGTCGCGCCGGAAGATTACGAAGGTTATCGGATATTGCGGCAAAAGCTCGATATGCCGATTGCCGGCGGCGAAAACGAGCATAGTCTCTATGGCTTTCGCGAATTGATCGGCCGTGGTTGCGTCGATGTCGCGCAGCCGGATATGGGTTCGGCCGGTGGATTTACCGCCTGTCGCCATATTACGGCTTTGGCGCAAAGCCATGGCGTGCAGGTGAATCCTCATGTTTGGGGATCGGGCATTGCGCAGGCGGCGTCGCTGCAATTGATCGCCGCGCTACCGGTGAGCCATCACGCCGTGTTTCCGACCGAGCCCATTCTGGAATACGACACCTCGTCCCACCCCTTCCGCCAGGATTTGATTTCGCCCGCCGTCGTCCAGCACGACGGAATGGTTTCGATTCCTCAAACACCGGGCCTTGGCATCGACGTCGATCGAGACATCCTGAAATGCTACAGTTGCTAAATTGCAACCCAACAATTGTGAAGATTTGTTGTTTTTTCGACAGCCTTGTCGGCACGCCAACATCACGTATCGCCACGTGAAGTCAAAAAACGTGTTTTGAAGGCGGGATTTCAACGTGACGAAGTGATTTAGGAAACTTACTCCGGTCAAAATCGATTGGCACAAGAATTGCTTTTGATTGGTTATCTTAATGTTCGTGCAGGGCGAGGGTCCCATGAAACGCAATCAATCCGGCTTTACCTTAGTTGAAATCGCTATCGTACTGGTCATCATCGGCCTGCTGCTCGGCGGCATTCTGAAGGGCCAAGAATTAGTTCAAAACGCGCGGGTTCGAAACCTTGCCGATCAGCAAAATGCGGTCGCCGCGGCTTATTTCGCGTTTCAGGATCGGTATCGAGCTTTGCCGGGGGATTATGCCGCCGCAAATACCAATATTCCTAATGTGGTTAGTGCGCCCACATGCGCGACGCCCTGCGTACAGGGGAATTCACAGATTACTTTAAACGAGCGGGTTTTCGCCTGGCATCATTTGACGAACGCCGGATTCATATCGTGCCCATTTTGCGCGAATGATCCCACGCCCAATCCCGCAGCACCTAGTGGCGCCAATAGCCTAACTAATGCGTACAACGGTTTCATGACCATAGAGTTTGACGCAAATTATCAAGTGCTTGCCGCCGCGCCTGCTGCGTTACCCGTTAACAATCTTAAATCCGGCGGGCAAGTGCCATCCAATATCCTGGCAGAAGTCGATCGAAAATTGGATGACGGTAACGCCGGCACTGGAAAATTCAGAAATATCACGGTTCCGGCCGCTGCTGCGGCGTGCGTAAATGTAGCCGACTGGCAATCCCAAACCCCGGTGCCAGATTGTCAGGCTGTTAATTTGTTCTGAGTGTGATTTTATTTCCGCCTAATCCGCTTTGCGGATTAGGCGATCTTCCGCGATGGCCAGCATGTCTGGCCTTCCTAGCAACACCACCACATCTCCAAGTTTAAGAACCGTATCCAAACTCGGGGTCGCCAAGCGATTCTTTTGGCGATAGATTGTGCTGATTTCCACTTCGATTTCGGCAAATTTGAGCGACGTCAAGGTCCGGCCAATCGACGCCGCGCCTTGATGCAGCATGACGGATTTCAAGCGCGGTTGATCCGAGTCTTCGAGCTCTGTGCCAACATCGCTGACGCCGTGAAAGAAGCCTCGCATCAAATGATAACGGTCGCGCCGCACTTCGCGGATGCGCGCCAACACCCGCGCCAACGGAATGCCGATCAGCAACATTGCGTGGGAGGCGAGCATCAGCGAGCCTTCGAGAATTTCCGGTACGACTTCCGTGGCGCCGGCGTTTTGTAATTTTTCCAATTCACTGTCGTCGGTAGTGCGAACGATGATCGGCAAGCCCGGATTGGCTTCGCGCGCATGTTCCAAAATACGCAGCGAGATGGGCACATCGGCGAAACTAATAACCAGCGCAGCCGCTCGATTCGCGCCGGCCGCCAGCAACACGTCGCGTCGGCCCGCATCGCCAAATACGACGGAATCGCCCGCTGCGGCCGCTTGGCGAACCCGTTCCGGATCGGCATCGAGCGCGATGAAGGAAATATCTTCGCGCGCTAGAAACCGCGCGAGATTTTGCCCGCTGCGGCCGTAGCCGCAAATGATGACGTGGCGATCGCGCCCCATGCTCTTGATGGCAAGTTCGTGCAGGCGCAGCGCGCGTTCGGTCCACTCGCTTTCGCAAAAATACAAAACGAATCGATCCATTTGCGCGATGACAATGGGCGCCAGCAACATCGACATCAACATCGCCGCGAGCACGACTTGTTGGTAGCGCTGCTCCAACAAGCCCAACAGGCCCGCGTTTGCAAGCAATACAAAACCGAATTCGCCGGCGTTGCTTAGAATCAATCCGCCGCGAGTCGAAACCGACGTGCTGTGGCGAAACGCGCGCGCCAGCGACCAAACGATGGCGAATTTGATCACGATAATGGCAACCAAGGTAAGCATCACCCAGCCGATATTACCGATCAACGCGCCGAGGTCCAAGCGCATGCCGATGGTGACGAAAAATAATCCGAGCAGCACATCGCGGAACGGTTTGATGTAGTCCTCGACTTGATAACGATATTCCGTTTCTGAAATCAAGATTCCGGCGACGAATGCGCCCAGCGCCATGGATAGTCCGGCAACTTCGGTTATCCACGCGAGGCCCAACGTCACCAGCAACACATTCAGTACAAAAATTTCCGATGATTTTTGCTTGGCGACTAGGTGAAAAAAGCTGCGCATTAAACGTCGGCCATACCAAAGCAATAGGCTTAGGATCAAAACGGCCTTGAGCATGGCGACGCCAAACATTGGCAGGAAGCGTTCGGGCTCTTGTGCGAGCGCCGGTAGCAGCACCAACAACGGCACCACCGCAAGATCTTGAAACAGCAACACGCCCATCACCAAGCGCCCGTGGGCGGATTGTAATTCGACCCGCTCCATCAGCAATTTCGCGACGATCGCCGTCGACGACATCGCGATGATGCCGCCCAACGTCAACCCGCCCCGCCAATCAATGCCGATCGCCATTGCGATTGCCATAACGATTGCAATCGTCAGTATGACTTGAGCACCACCCAGGCCAAATACGGTGCGGCGCATCGCGCTGAGTTGCGCGAGGCTAAATTCGAGGCCGATGCTAAACATCAAAAACACGATGCCGAATTCTGCCAGGTGCTGCGTGGTTTCGTCGTTCGGCATCCAGCCCAACGCGAATGGTCCGATCGTCATGCCCACCAGAAGGTAGGCGAACATCGGCGGCAAGCGAAATCGGCGAAACGCCATTACCGCGATCACGACGGCAAGCAGTAGGACAACGATAGAAAATAGCGCGCTAGTCATGGCTAGACTGTATCATTAATTCTATCGAAATGACCTGGCCTGGGAGGCAATACCCATGCGCCTCTTCAGGCATGCGTTGCCACAAAGCAACAGCGGCAAGCCTCGTGGCGATATGCTCTTTGACGCACACGAAACACCGGAACAAACTTATACTCTGGTCTGTCGAAAAATAGCGATCACCGATGACTAAACTTTCTGATCCGAAAGCCATTACCAACGTCGCGCGCAACGTACTCAAAATTGAGGCGGACGCGGTGTCGGCCTTGGCCGCGCGGCTTGATGCGTCATTTATTAACGCTCATGATCTGCTGCTCAATTGCCGCGCCCGCGTCGTGGTGACGGGCATGGGCAAGTCCGGGCATATCGCCAACAAAATCGCAGCGACTCTGGCAAGTACCGGCACGCCCGCTTTTTTTCTGCATCCGGCAGAAGCTAGCCACGGCGATCTGGGAATGATCACCAACGACGATGTCGTGCTTGCATTGTCCAATTCCGGCGAGAGTCCCGAGATCCTCGCTATCGTGCCGTTTTTAAAACGTCGCGGCATCGCGCTTGTTGCAATGACGGGAAATCCCAATTCCACGATGGCGCGCGAAGCCAACGTTCACCTCAATACCGCTGTCGAAAAAGAAGCGTGCCCACTCAACCTTGCACCAACGGCGAGTACAACGGCCACGCTGGCCTTGGGCGATGCGCTAGCGATCTCCTTGCTTGAGGCGCGCGGATTTTCCGAAGACGATTTCGCGCAGACCCATCCCGGCGGCACGCTCGGCAAGCGCTTGCTAATTCGCATCGCGGACTTAATGCATGTTGGCGAACGATTGCCACAGGTAAATGAGCGCGCGTCGTTGCAAGATGCGCTACTGGAAATGACGCGCAAAGGTCTCGGCGCAACGGCAATTGTCGGCGAAGGAAATATTCTCATGGGTATTTTTACCGATGGCGATTTGCGCCGGACTTTGGAGAAAAATGCCGATCTTCGTGGCGTAAAAATCGTCGACGTGATGACACGAAATCCGCGTACCATGCCGCCGGACAAACTAGCGGCAGAAGCGGCGCAGCTGATGCAAGCGCGCAAGATTACTTGCGTGTTAATCGTCGACGGTGAAAATCATTTGGTAGGCGCGCTACACACCCACGATCTGATGCGCGCCGGGGTGATCTGAAATACTCGAGGAAGAGCACGGATTAGGCGTAAAATTAACCTATGCAAAACGTCACTACTCGCGCCCAAGGCATCAAAATTGCCGTGTTTGATGTCGACGGTGTCATGACCGACGGCACGTTGTTTTTAAATGATTCAGGCGAAGAAATCAAAGCCTATAACGTGCTTGATGGTCACGGCCTAAAAATGTTGAAGCAAAGCGGCGTCGAACTTGCGATCATCACCAGCCGCACCAGCCGCGGCGTTGAACGACGCGCGGAAAATCTCGGCATCACACATTTGTATCAGGGCAGCACAAACAAACTCGCGACCTTTAACTCGCTCCTTGGCGCGCTGCAGCTAAGCGCTGCGGAGGCGAGTTACATGGGAGATGATTTGCTCGATGTCGCGCTACTGCGCCGCGCCGGACTTGCGGTCACGGTGCCGGATGCGCCCGCTTTCGTCAAACAGCAGGTGCATTACGTTACCCAGGCGCGCGGCGGTCATGGCGCGGTGCGCGAATATTGTGAGTTGCTTATGGCGCACCAGGGCACGCTACAAGCCCTGCAAGAAAGTTATTTGAATTGAAGTCGGCCACGACAATTTGGTTGCCGATTGGGTTGATGATGGTGTTGGCCGGGCTGACGTTTTGGTTGATGCGAATTGTTGACGTAAAGCAAACCGAACCGGATAAAACCCGGCACGATCCGGATATGATCGTAGAAAATTTCGTCGCCCGACAATTGGGTATCGACGGCGGCGAGCGGTATACTATTAGCGCGAAGAGAATGACTCATTTTCCCGATAACGATTCGACTGAAGTCGACGACGTTCAATTTTCGGCGAAGGAAAAAAACCAGCCGCCGTTGCTTGTCACCTCGACGCGGGCAAAGTTGACCGGTAAGGCGGATGAAATTTTCTTTTTGGACAAAGTCCAATTGGTGCGAGAGCCGTTTGAGAACTATCAACGGATGGTTGGTGACACGACTTACTTCCACGTCGTCCCCGATCTCGGTGTCGGCAAGACCGATCAACCCATCACATTAAAGGAAGGCGAAAATACGATGATCGCCGCCGGGATGGAAATTAATAACAAGACACGGGTTGCAACCCTGTCGCGAGTGAGAGCTACTTATCATGTGCCTAAAAAACTTTAAAAATCTTCAAGCACGATGTTCGGTCTTTGTCGCAGCGGTGTTGCTGGGCGGTTCGCCGATGCCCGGTAGTGCAGAAAAAGCCGATCGCGACAAGCCAATCAATCTGGAAGCCGACAAAGTTTCCTTGGACGATAACCAAAAGGTCAGCGTGTTCGAAGGCAATGTCATCTTAACGCAAGGAACAACCAAAATTACCGCGGCGAAAATTACCGTCCGCCAAGAAAAAGATGGCAGCCAAAAGGCGACCAGTATGGGCAAGCCTGCAACCTTTCGCACTAAGCGCGATGGTGTTGACGAGTATGTCGACGGTAGTGCCGAGCGCATTGAATACGATTCGAAAACCGACAAGGTTGAGCTATTCACCAATGCCTGGCTGCGACGGGATAAGGACGAGTTGCGCGGCAACTATGTTTCCTACGAAGGCTCCACTGAGTTTTATCAGGCGATCGGCGGCAGCACCACGGCAAACAATTCCACTTCGCCGGGTCGGGTGACGGTGGTCATGCAGCCCAAGCCGAAGGTGCAATCCGCGGCACCAAAATAATGCAGATAATCAATGGCAGAAAAGTCGGATAATGGATCCAGCTAATCCGAAGACTTTGCTGCCCGAGATCAACGCAATGGCGCAAGCCGATTCAGCGAGCGGACCTGCAACGTATTTAGAAGCAAAAAATCTTGCCAAACGCTACAAATCCCGCACCGTCGTAAAGGACGTTTCCCTTAAGGTAAAAAACGGCGAAGTGGTTGGTTTGTTAGGGCCAAATGGCGCCGGCAAGACGACTTGTTTTTACATGATGGTCGGTTTAGTGCCCGAGGACAGCGGTTCCATTTTTCTCGAGGGCAAAGACATTACGCGGATGCCCATTCACCGCCGCGCCCAGCTTGGATTATCGTACTTACCGCAAGAGGCTTCGATTTTCCGCAAACTGACAGTCGCGGAAAACATTCGCGCCGTGTTGGAGTTGCAAAATCTCAGCAAAGAAGCGCTCGAGCAGCGACTGGAGACGCTACTGGAAGAATTACATATCGCCAATATCCGCAATAACGCAGCGATCAGTTTATCCGGCGGCGAGCGGCGACGGGTTGAAATCGGTCGGGCACTGGCCAGCGATCCGCGTTTTATTCTATTGGACGAGCCATTTGCCGGTGTTGACCCGATCGCCGTGCTAGATATTCAACACATTATCCGATTTTTGAAGCAGCGCGGCATCGGCGTGTTGATCACCGACCACAATGTTCGCGAAACTTTGGGAATCTGCGATCACGCCTATATTGTCAACGAAGGTTCCGTATTAGCCTTCGGCAAACCGAACGAAATCATCTATAATGAAAGTGTGCGTCGAGTCTATTTGGGAGAGCATTTCCGCCTCTAATTATGACGCCCACGGAGAACAGATTCCCGCTGTGCAGTTCGCATGAAGCATAGTTTACAACTCAAGCTTTCACAGCATTTAACGCTTACGCCACAGCTGCAGCAATCGATCCGATTGCTGCAGCTATCAACGCTCGATCTGAATCAGGAAATTGAAACGTTTTTAGTTGAAAATCCGCTTTTGGAACGTGTTGATACCAGTCACGAACCCCCTTTGGCGATGCCGTTGGCTGGCCCTGGCCAAGAAGTGTCGACGAAAGAAACCGAGCCAAGCACTGACGAGAATGATTTCAGTGAAGCCAGTCAAGCCGAGACCACCGATTGGGATTCATCGAGCGATTGGGGTACGGAAGGCTCCGGGAACAACGCCAAGCGCGAAGACGATGACGAATTCGGCGGAGCAGATCTCCAAGCGATCTCGGAAAGTTTGCAGCAACATCTCATCAGTCAAATCAATCTGACTCAACTGTCCGAACGCGATAAACACGTGGTCGAAATGTTGATCGGCAATCTGGATGAGGAAGGATATTTAACGCAATCGTTGGACGAACTTTTTGCCGCATTGCCGCCCGAGCTGGAATTGGATATCGAAGATTTGCAAATCGCGTTACAGCATTTGCAGCACATGGATCCGATTGGCATCGGTGCGCGGTCGCTCTCCGAATGTTTGCTACTGCAATTGCGCGCTTTGCCGCGTACAACCGAATTTCGCGATGCCGCGATTCGCATTGTTGCCGACCATTTAAGCTTGCTTGGCGCGCGGGATTTTGTGCGCATCAAACGATCTCTGAACATAGACGATGAAGTGCTGAAGGGCGCGCAACGCTTGATCGTAAGCCTAAATCCTAAACCAGGCCTAGCTTTCAGCGTATCTGACACGCGCTACGTAATACCTGATGTGGTCGTGCGAAAGGAACGCGGCAAGTGGGTCGCTGTCTTAAATAACGATGCGATTCCTAAACTGCGGGTGAACAAAATGTACGCGGACATTTTGAGTCGTTCGCGCGCCGGTTCCGGCGCGCAGCTTGCCAGCCAACTGCAAGAAGCGCGTTGGTTGATTAAGAACGTTCAGCAGCGCTTCGAAACCATTTTGAAAGTTTCCCAGGCGATTCTCGACCGGCAAAAACATTTTTTCGATCATGGTGAAGTCGCGATGCGGCCGCTCATTTTGCGCGAGATTGCCGATGCCATTGGCGTTCACGAATCGACTGTTTCGCGGGTGACGACGCAAAAATTCATGTTCACGCCACGTGGGATTTACGAGTTGAAATACTTCTTCGGTAGCCACGTTTCCACCGAGACCGGCGGATCGGCATCAAGCACCGCGATTCGTGCGTTGATTAAACAGTTGGTCGGCGCCGAAGATACCAAAAAGCCACTGTCCGATAGCCGAATATCGGATATTTTAGGTCAACAAGGCATTGTTGTTGCACGTCGAACGATCGCAAAGTATCGCGAATCGCTGCAAATTTCGTCGGCTAATTTGCGGAAATCGATCTAAGCCGGCGTTTCAGTCGAAATACGATTCGAATATCAAAAAAACTGATTGAGAATCGACATAATAGGAGACAGTTATGAATTTGACCTTAGCAGGGCATCATCTCCAGATAACTCCAGCCATTCGCGAATATGTGAATTCTAAATTAGAGCGCGTCGCGCGGCATTCCGATGACTTGATGGGCGTCAATGTGGTATTGTCCGTCGAAAAATTACAACAGAAAATCGAAGCCAATATCCATGTACGCGGCAAAGAAATGTTCGTCGAAGCCGAGCATGAAAATCTTTATGCCGCGATTGATTTGTTTGCGGACAAATTAGATCGCCAGATTATTAAACACAAAGAAAAAACGTTTAAACCTCGCCACGACGGCGCGATCAAGTATCAGCAGGACGATCCAAACACAGCGACCTAACTAGAAAAAAAATCAACTGGCCGGTGCTTGGATCGCCCGGCCAGTTTGCATTCTTACCGCATTTCGGAATAGTAGAAACCCAATAAACTCAGAATGAATCTGATTGCCAAATTGTTGCGCCCAACTCATGTGGCGCTAGACCTGGACGTCGCGAGCAAAAAGCGCTTATTCGAGCAGGTCGGATTGATTTTCGAGAACGCGCAACAGATTTCCCATAGCGTGGTATTCGATAGTTTATTTAGCCGTGAGCGCTTTGGCTCGACCGGCCTAGGTTATGGTGTCGCGATACCCCATGGTCGCTTGAAGGGGCTGCGCGAAGCAACGGCGGTTTTTGTAAGGACACTTAGCCCCATTCCATTTGAATCGCCTGATGGACAGCCTGTAAACCTAATTTTTGTGGTGCTGGTTCCGGATCATGCTAACGAACAACATTTGCAAATTCTAAGCGAACTCGCGCAAATCTTTAGCGATAAAGCCGTACGCGAATCTCTCGCAACCTGTCGCGATGCCGACGAGGCCCACAGAATTTTAACGGAGTGGCCCGGCCATGCCCCGCGTCAGCGTACTGCAGCTATATAGCGACAATCGCGATAAGCTTCACCTAGACTGGATCGCCGGTTCCCAGGGTGGCCAGCGCAGCGCGCCCGTGGGTAGTTTGTATCACCCGACCGTCGGCGTAATTGCCCATCTCAATCTTGTGCATCCACAGCGTTTTCAGGTTATTGGCGACGCTGAATTCGGTTATCTGCAAGGACTGAATTCGAAAGAACTCAACGCCGCGATCCGAAAGCTTTTTGGTGGAAATCTGTGTGCCGTCATTGTCGGCAACGGTATCCCCGCGCCACAACCGTTGATCGAAGCGTCCGATGAACACCAAGTGCCGCTTTTCTCTTCGCCCGAGCCCACGCCCCACCTGATTAATCTATTGCGCTATTACCTGAGCCAAGCGCTAGCGGAAAAGCTAACCATGCACGGCGTATTTATGGCCGTGCTTGAGGTGGGCGTCCTCATTACCGGCGATTCCGCGGTCGGCAAGAGCGAACTCGCGCTCGAATTGATCAGCCGTGGCCATGGCCTGGTTGCCGATGATGTCGTCGAATTTTTTCGCATCGCGCCAGAGACATTGCAAGGGCGCTGCCCACCGTTGCTGAAAGATTTTCTTGAAGTGCGCGGTCTTGGCGTATTGAACATCCGTTCGATTTTCGGCGAAACCGTCGTGCGTGCGCGAAAAAATTTGAAACTAATTGTTCATCTAGAAAAACCCGCCGGAGGCGATTTGGCCTCGCTGGAGCGCTTGCCGATGAATGCGACGACGCAGGACATCATGAACATCAGCTTTCCGAAAGTCGTCTTGCCGGTCGCAGTTGGCCGAAACTTGGCGGTGTTGGTGGAAGCGGCGACGCGTAACTACATTTTGCAACAACGCGGCATCGATTCAACGCGCGAATTCATTGAGCGGCACGAACGCGAAATGGCAGATCAAACAACGCAATCGGGGCCAGAGGAAGAGTAGTTTTGCATACCATTATCGTCACAGGCCTATCGGGCTCCGGCAAAAGCGTCGTCCTCAAAGTGTTGGAGGACGCTGGCTACTATTGCGTCGATAATTTACCGGTGTTATTCATGTGCGACTTAGTCCTGTTTTTGCAAAAGATGGGGAACGATAAAGTCGCGCTCAGTATCGACGTGCGCAGTGGTTCCGGCATCGGCGATTTGCCCAAGGCGATCGATCAACTGAGTGCTCAGCAAATCGACACGCGCGTCTTGTTTTTAGAGGCGAACACCGAAACGATCGTCAAACGTTTTTCGGAAGCGCGTCGGCCGCATCCGCTCGCCAATGATCAACGCACTCTGCAAGAATGCATTGGTTGGGAGCGAAATATTCTTTCCGCCGTGGCCGAGCGTGCCCACCATATCGACACCAGCGATTTGGGCCCGAACGCATTACGCGCCTGGGTACGAGAATTCATCGATTTGGACGAAAACAAGCTCGCGTTATTTTTTCAATCATTTGGTTTTAAAAATGGTATTCCACGCGACGCCGATTTTGTATTCGATGTGCGGCCCCTGCCAAATCCTTACTACGATCCGAAATTACGTCCACTGACGGGTAAAGATCAACCGGTGATTAGTTTTCTGCAGTCGATCCCGGAGGTGCAAAGCATGCTTGGCGACATCGAACAACTCATCGCGCGCTGGTTGCCGAATTTTGTTCGCGACAATCGACGATCGTTAACCATCGCCATTGGCTGTACCGGCGGCCAGCACCGATCGGTTTATTTTGCCGAACAATTAGCGGCGCGCTTTGGCGAAACGCAACAAGTCCAGGTTCGCCATCGCGGACTTTATCGTGACGGCGAGCAAGCTCTTTAAGCCGGGCGATTTTCTTACCCTCGGAATAGTCGCGATTGCGGTGGCGTGGCTTTGCGTCAACCTATGGCGGCATGGCGCTGGTAGTACCTTGGTGATACGCAGCAAGGGCGAAGTTGTGTCGGAATTGAGCCTTGCACGTAACCGAACGCTATCTATTGATGGTCCGCTCGGCGCAACCATTGTCGAAGTGCACAATCAACGCGCGCGAATTGCCAGCGACCCCAGCCCGAAGCAATATTGCGTGCGTCAAGGCTGGTTGCAAAAGGCGGGCGAAATCGCGCTGTGCCTGCCAAATCAAGTCAGCATCGAAATTGCTTCATCGGAAAACCGTGTCGACTCCCTCAATTATTGATCATGCAACGGCAGAAGACCATCGCATCGCCTGGATGGCGGCGCTGGCAATTGCGTTGTCCATGGCGGAAGCGGTTTTCCCGTCGCCCATTCCGGGCGTCAAGCCGGGGCTCGCGAATATCGTCGTGTTGTTGGTGTTGTATCAAGATGGCTTGCGCGCAGCGATCTGGGTTTCCGCACTGCGCGTTATCGCCGGTAGTTTATTTTTTGGCTCATTCCTGACGCCGACTTTTTTTCTGAGTTTGAGCGGCGCGGCGTGCAGTCTGTTGATGTTGATGCTCACTTCGCGCCTACCGCGTCGATTATTCGGTCCCGTTACCCATAGCTTGCTCTCCTCGGTAGCGCATATTGCAGGGCAACTTGTTATCGTTTACCTGTGGCTCATTCCACATAAAGGAATTGTTTATTTGATTCCCATCCTTGGCATCGCTGCGGTGGTGTTTGGATTGGTGAACGGCATCATTGCGGCACGAATATTAAACTCGCCCGAAACGGCACCTCTGCCAGGGCCCGCTTCCAGCGCGGCGCTTTGAAGCATATGCCTAAAGAAGCCCTACCAGAGCGCCTCTCCAGGCAACTATGATTTTATGACAACATTAACCATCCCACTTTTTCCACTCGGAACCATTTTGTTTCCCAGCGGATTGCTGCCACTAAAATTATTCGAGCAACGCTATTTGGAAATGGGTAAGACCTGCCTGCGCGACGAATTACCGTTCGGCGTATGTGGCATCAAACAAGGCGCGGAAGTCGGTGCGCCGGCGACGCCATTCGAAGTCGGCTGCCTCGCAAAAATTATTCACTGGGATATGCCGCAACTCGGCATCTTGCACATCGTCGCACAAGGCGACGAACGTTTTCGCGTGCTGAGTCATCGCAGCCAAGCCGATGGCTTATTGATCGGCGAAGTCGAGACGATCGCCAAAGATGAGGCTCGATCAATAGCGCCGGAATTTTCCGCATGCGTCGACGTGTTGCGACAAATTATCGCCGGCGTCGGCGAGCAACGTTTCAACCTGCCGCTGCAATTCGACGATGACACCTGGGTTAGCAACCGCCTCGCGGAAGTGTTGCCGCTGCCGCTGCCAACCAAGCAACAGCTATTGGAATTATCCGACGGTAACACGCGTCTTGCGGCACTCAAAGAAATTCTCCTAACTCAGGGGCTTCTTTCGTAGTCGCAAGTTGACAGCTTGCGCGCTGCGCAGCATCATTCAAATTGATGTTGCTGGGGGAGGAATCGCCATAAATATTTTGCTTGTCGACGATCATGGTATTTTTCGTGAAGGAACCGCGTTATTGCTGAAATCTCTGGATCCTGCCATCGCGGTTGCGCACGCACGCTCAGCACGCGAGTGCTTAGATAAGGCCGCGAGCGAAACCTTCGATTTGGTTTTTCTCGATTTGGGATTGCCAGATAAGCCTGGGCTAGAAGCGTTAACTGATCTCAAACATGCGCATCCCGATTTGCCCGTCGTGATCTTGTCCGGTCAAGAGGAACGCGATATCGTGCTCGATGCAATTAAACACGGCGCGATGGGTTTCATACCAAAATCATCCGATGATCCGAAGGTGCTGTGGCACGCGTTGAAAATGGCTGTTTCGGGATCCGTCACCGTGCCGAGCTTTGTGACAGGCAACGCGACCGCGCCGCAAATTGCCGCTCAAACGTCGGTGCAAAATCTCGGATTAACGCCACGACAAATGGAAGTGCTGCGGCTGCTGGTGCAGGGCTTGCCGAACAAGAGCATCGCGCGGCGTATGGAGATCGCCGAGAGCACCGCGCGCGATTATGTCAGCGAACTGCTGGCCGTGTTTCGCGTGACCAATCGTACGCAGCTTGTACTGGATGTGGCCAAGCGGGGATTGGTTCTTAACGCAATTTCGCCCCCACCCTGACCCTTGTATATTGATAATTGGACAAGGAATGAGATTATTGTAGAGGAGTTGTGGGGGCGTGGCAGCACGATAACCCTTTGGGACCGTTGAGCCCGTGGGAGAGCACATTGCGTCACGCCTGTTTTTTTCTGGGAACCCGA
>JANOLP010000067.1:0-2384 GCA_031419835.1 Pseudomonadota bacterium
CCTGGATGACGCGCAACGCAGTCATGGCCTACAGCATCGGCCTGTCCGGGCTGATTCTGGTCAAAATTCTCGCGCCGGGTTTTTACGCGCAGCAGAACATCAAGACGCCGGTCAAGATCGGCCTCATCACCCTCGGCGTAACCCAGGCGCTGAACCTGATGCTGCTCGGGCCGTTGCAACACGTCGGTCTGGCGTTGGCGACCGGCTTAGGCGCGTGCTTTAACGCCGGGTTTCTGTTTTACAAATTACGCCAGTACGACATGTACCGTCCCCAGGCAGGCTGGTATACGTTCTTTGCCAAGTTGGCGTGCGCGCTTGCGGCCATGGGGATGGTATTGTGGTGGATGGCGGGCGATCCACAGGAATGGTTAAAGGCATCGGCCGTCACGAAGGTCACGCGGCTTTCTCTGCTGGTGACACTTGGTATTGCGGTGTACTTCGCGACGCTCGCATTACTCGGTTTTCGGCTGCGACATTTCTCGCGGCGCAGCGCCAGCTAACGGCTCGACGCCACCCAATCCTATACAATTATAGGTTGGAGCGAATCGACATCGCCGCCAGAACACTAAGGACGCGCTATGCCCAATAAACTGCACCATATGTCAATCGCTGCCCGGGTTTCCCTGGTCAGTCTCCTGTGCATCGTTCTCGTTCTATCCGCGCTCACCTTTTACGTCGCGAGTGTCTCGAAAAAGGCGTTGCTAGCCCTGCAAGTTGAGGCGCTTGAAGTTCAAACTAAGATGGTCAGCGACATGATCAACGTCTACGGCCAAAGCCTAAATCGACCGACGTTGAATTTGCTCGGCGTGTTTCGCGCCACGCTGCCCGCAGGCTACACGACCGGAAGTAAGACGATTCGCACGGGTGAAGTCGATCTTCCGGTATTGCTCGTCGGCGACGAGGAGTTGAACAACGATACGTACCTTGTAGATCGCTTTCAAACCCTCTCTGCGGCAGTCGGTACGGTGTTTGTGAAAAGCGGTGACGATTTTTTTCGCATTAGCACTTCGTTGACCGACGACAAGAATCAGCGCGCGGTCGGCACCGTGCTGAAAAGGGACAATCCAGCCTATGCCGCTTTGCTGCGCAGTGAGGGTTACGTCGGGCCCGTGACTCTATTCGGCAAAAGCTACATGAGCGCGTACGAGCCGATCCGCGACGATAAACAGCAGATCATCGGCGCGCTGTTCGTGGGTATGGATTTCGACAAGGAGATGCGGGCACTGAAGCAGAAAATCGCCAGCATCAAGTTCGGCGAAACCGGTTATTTCATCGTCGTCGACGGGACGCCCGGCGCCAACTACGGCAAAGTCCTGATTCACCCCACTCTAGAAGGGAAAAATGGTCTCGGCGCCCGTGATGCGGATGGCAATTTCTTGATCAAGGAGTTGTTGCAACAAAAATCAGGGACGCGGCGTTATTTTTGGATCGACAAGGCGATCGGCGAGACTGTGCCACGGGAGAAATTGGGCGCATTCGCCACGGACGAGAATTGGCATTGGCTGATTTTCGGTAGCAGCTATTTGGAAGAATTCACTTACGGCGCCCGTTTGTTGGCGAAGAGCTTGGCGTTTGCCACGCTGTTGAGCGGATTATTATTGGCCGGCTTGCTTTATTACGTATTGTCGCGCCAGATCGGCGCGCCGCTGAATCGCGCCGTCAGGATCGCCGAGGGCGTCGCGGCCGGTAATCTGACGCAGAAAATCGAAGTCGTTCGCAATGACGAAACCGGTAAGCTGCTGGGCTCGCTACAGACCATGAGCGATAACCTGGCGCGCATCGCGCGCACCGTCCATGAGCGCGCCCGGACGATAGGCGAGGCGGCGCGACAAATCAGCATGGGCAATTTGGACATATCTCAACGCACCGAAGAACAAGCTTCGACGCTGGAAGAAACCGCTGCGGGTGTGGAATCGGTGAACGCCACGGCGCGGGAGAATGCCAAAACCGCGGAGCAGGTGAGCAAACTCGCTAACCAAGCAGTCGCGACCGCGACGGACAATGCCGCGGCCATGACGCGTCTGGGCGAGGTGATGAAGGCAATGCACGCAAGCTCGAAACAGATCAGCGAGATTATCGGCGTCATCGATGGTCTGGCTTTCCAGACCAACATTCTCGCCTTGAACGCCGCGGTCGAAGCGGCGCGCGCCGGCGAACAGGGCCGCGGCTTCGCGGTGGTCGCCAGTGAAGTGCGCAGCCTTGCCCAGCGCAGCAGTCAGTCTGCTAAGGACATCCGCGCCATCATCGCCCAATCGACGGCGAGCATGGAAAGCGGCACTCGCCTTGCGGAAGAGGTCGCAAAATCGAGCGAACAGACACAGAAAAGTATCCAGGTCGTGACCCAACTCATGAGCCAGATTACCGACGGTTCGCGCGATCAAAGC
>JANOLP010000068.1:0-2204 GCA_031419835.1 Pseudomonadota bacterium
CAATTCCTGCCCGCGCTGCGGCAGATCGACGCACGCAGTCTGAATCGTTTCTCGCAGCGACTGGCGTTGGTTCTGTGCGGTAACGACCTGATTCACAACTAAACCGGAAAATGCTGCCACCAAGATAACGCTTACACTGCTATTCAGCCAGCGCTTAAACCCGGGCTGTTTAGTACGAATCGCAAGGGGCTGATCTGTCGGCAAGAATCGCGTAAATACGTCATCTTTAAATGCGCCGCCGCTCACGAAATAGATTCCACGCAACGGCGGGATAATTTGCAGCGCATTCTCTTCTACCAGTAACTTAACACCGGATATCAATCCGTCCTCAAGCTTGCCAAAAGATTCAACAAAGTCCCATATCCCCTTTCGCTTCGTAGGGTCGAACTCCCGGCGCAGCGCCGTCAGGCGTATCGCATGGAGGCGGCAACGCAAAGCGGCGAAATTAGCAGGTAGTTGTTGCCAATTCGCCGCGTTGGTAGCACTGCTAGCTTCGAAGCGGTAACCGATAGCTTGCCCCAAAACCTCGGCTGGCACGGCCTTTACAAAGTCTCCGTAGCCAGGAAGACTTTCGCAATCCGTAATCAGAAGATAAACCGGTGGAACTAGATGGAGGTGACTCATGCATTCATGCACCAGCCGTCGCAAGTTAAGCAGGCTTCGACGCGCGTCCTCCTCGTTGCGAAGAATTTTCTCGGCAGAAATCAGAACGACAATCCCGTTCAATGGCAAACTCTTGCGCTCGGAATTCAACAACTGAAGTGCCTGGTACCAAATCCCACGGGTGTTTTTTTCGCCGCTGTCGCAAACAAATCTCGAATCCGCTTCGATCGCAACCATTCCTCGCAAAAACCACCATCGCCAAAACTGTTCTGCTTCGGGCAATTGCGCTGGAGGCGAGAACGGGGATTTCGCACTGGCTGCCTTCAAAAGCGTTTCTGCTTTCGATTCCTTGTCGCCCAAAACCAAAAACCATGGGATTCGATAGAGCGGGCTTCGTCCAGGTCCCACTTCGGGGGAGCGCGTCAAAACAGATTTAGCTTCAAAGAGGCCTTGCCGCATTGCCCGAAGCGCGGTCAATTCCTGCTCGGAATTAACCGGCTGTAAGTCTCCCTGAGCTTTGCCAAATGGACGTCGTCGCTCCAACCACGATTGTCCTTTTGCAAACCACAGCAACACCATCATCAGCAGCGATGCCAATATGAATAGTTGCTTTATCCACGGCGACATTAAACTCCAAACCGCCTGAATGACCCAAAGCAAACACAACCCCACCAATAAGATCAGCAGCCACAATCCGGCGAGGCGTAGTTTCGAATTTATAGGCAACGGAATCTTTGCAACTCCGGCATTAATCAAGGCCAGAGCCCGAGTAAACGATGCGATTAAAGCTCTCATTAATGCTTAGCCGCGGTCTGAATGAAAAAGTAGTGCGCGAGGGCGTTTGCCTCGTTTGCTCCTAACGCGTCACGCAAGATTGGAAGGTATTCCTTCACTTTTTCAACCTCGGGTCGCCGAGTTCGGAACAGCGGAACGCGGCTCACGTACGCCACCACCATTTCCCGGCCGAACGGTGGGCTAACTTTCCACGGCAACCGATTGTCGACCGGCTCCCCCACTACAATTTGCTTGCCAGCAGCTATCGTGACTTCCTTTCCCGGTAAGTTGGGATAAAGGTGGACTACCTCAGTCCCGTCTGCGACAAAGTAATCGACGTACAAATAAGCTGAATATCCCGGTAGCGTAACGTCCACGGCAATCAAATCGCCTTCTTGCATATTTACTTTCTCGCCGCGAATCGCAGCTTCCAATCCACCATTTTGGTCTTTATTAGATTGATAAAACGCCGCGGCAAGTTCTACGATGTCGCAGAATGGATAAGCTAATGTTTCGATTTTTGGGTCAATTTTCTCGGCGGCGGGAAGGGCTTTCAACTTAGCGATCAAATCTTTCTGCACATCACTTGTCGGGACATGTCCAAAGACAACAACATTTCCTGAGCCCTCTTTTTTTACTTCAAAGTCATGGCACGACTGCGATTTCAACAAATTGTTGATCGCTGCAATATCGGGCTCTAGATTGGCGCTAGGTTTCGATTCAAAATATTGCCGGATAAGGTAGTAGCCTAGTATGCCGACCACCACGGCAATTGACGCGGCAATTCCACCCTTTAGAAACATTTCCGGCCAGCGCGCCGGAAAACG
>JANOLP010000069.1:0-9354 GCA_031419835.1 Pseudomonadota bacterium
GCGATATTATTTCCGATATAGGTCCCGCCACCGCCGGCACCATCGGCATCGCACCTTCGGCTAACATCAATCCCGAGCGACTCTTTCCGTCGCTGTTCGAGCCGGTGCATGGCTCCGCGCCGGACATTTACGGCAAAAAAGTCGCCAACCCCATTGCGCAAATATGGTCCGGCGCGATGATGCTGGAACATTTGGGTTACGAAAAAGCCGGTACCGCCGTCGTCAACGCGATCGAAAAAGTATTGCAAGACGGGCCGCGCACGCCCGATGCCGGCGGCACCGCAACTACCGAAGATGTTGGCAAAGCCATCGCCGCAACCATCTAAGAAAAACCATGACAGCAAAACTTTTTACGCCGATTAGCTTACGCGGTTTAACGTTATCAAACCGCGTCGTCGTTTCGCCCATGTGCCAGTATGCCTCGATCGACGGCAGCGCGAACGACTGGCATCTGATGCATCTTGGCCAATTCGCCATGGGTGGGGGCGGGCTGGTGATTACCGAAGCAACCCACGTCTCGCCGGTTGGACGTATTTCGAAACATTGCTTGGGCCTGTACAGCGATGAAAACGAAGCTGCGCTAAAAAAAGTTATCGATTTTTGCAAGCGCTACGGCGTGGCGAAATTCGGCATCCAACTCGCACATTCCGGCCGTAAAGGGTCGGTGCATCGCCCGAGCGAAGGCAGCAAGCCGCTGACGGCCGAGGAGGGCGCATGGACGACGCTGGCACCCTCGGCGATTGCCTACGGACCGGGCTGGCACACGCCGGCGGCCATCACGCGCGCCGGGCTCGCAGAAGTCAAACAGCAGTTTGTCGATTCCGCTAAGCGCGCGGTGCGCATCGGCTTCGAACTGGGTGAACTGCATATCGGCCACGGCTATTTGCTGCATCAATTCCTCTCGCCGCTCGCCAATCAGCGCGACGACGAATATGGCGGCAGCGCGGCCAACCGCATGCGCTATCCGCTGGAAGTTTTCGCAGCGGTGCGTGACGTTTGGCCAGCCGACAAGCCGCTCGGCGTGCGCGTGTCGGCGACCGATTGGATCGACGGCGGTTGGACGCCGGAAGAAACGGTTGTCTTCGCTCAGGCGCTGAAAGAACTCGGTTGCGACTTCATGGACGTCACCTCAGGACAAGTAGACCCGCGCCAAAAGATTCCGTTCGCCCCCGGCTACAACGTGCCATTCGCCGAAAAAATAAAACGCGAAACCGGCATGCCCGTGATGGCGGTCGGCATGATTTCCAATGGAAAACAAGCGGAAGAGATCCTGTCTTCCGGCAAAGCCGATATGGTTGCGATCGCGCGTGCAGTGATGGATAACCCACACTGGGCATGGCAAGCGGCGCGGGATTTAGTCGCTGTGACGGACTACGCCGGGCAATATCAACGGTGTCATCCGTCAGTATGGAAGCCGTAGTGTGGATCGGCGATGCTAGGAGCCTGTCGGACTTAAAGAATCGCAGACGAAAAAAAACCCCGGACAAGCCGGGGTTTTCTCAATCAGAGGGGTTAAGCCTGAGAGACTTGAATGTTCGAAGCTTGTTTACCTTTGGGTCCCGTCGTCACGTCGAAGGAGACTTTTTGATTCTCTTTGAGAGTCTTGAAGCCTGCCGACTGAATCGCGGTGAAGTGTGCGAAAAGATCGTCGCCACCACCGTCAGGGGTGATAAAGCCAAAACCTTTAGCGTCGTTAAACCATTTAACCGTACCTGTTGCCATATTTCGTATCCTAAATCCTAAAAAAATTTACAAGGCTTGCGCCCTCCGTGCTGGAAGTTCAAGTACGAAATAAGGGGGGTACCACAGATTTACGGAAGCTTGAGTTCGACCAACGGCGCTATTACGCGCGCAAACCCAGACCAAGTCAAGTACTAGTGCAGTAATATTTTTTGGAGAATGGCCTACCTGGAAAATGGCTGTCTGGCGCCGATCTCCAAGGCAAACGCTTGGAAATCCAGGCGGGAAGCGGATTCTGGCTCAGCGGCTTGAAAACAATGAGGTTTTCAGGCAAATTGAGCGTGCGGTCCGCAAACTGCCGATGGCCTACCAAAGCCCAAGCGTCTGGGCTACAATCTTCGTGCACGAGGCGACCGCGCATGCGGTCGAGAAAAAATGAAACTACGAGGAGGCATAATTCATGAAACTTGTATCAAAACAACTTAAATTTGCGTTGCCGACGGCGATCGCTCTCGCGCTGTCGAGCGGCGTAGCAAGCGCGCAAAGCGCCGCTCAACGCGCCGTGGACGCGGCGAAGAAGATGTGCAATGGCCAGACGATTACGATCGTTTGGGAAGCCGGCTTGCAATCGCTCGATCCGAAAAACTATTCCGGTCCGCTGTGGGAAAAGCTCACGTCTTGCAAGGTCAGCGTGGTTGAAGTCTCGACCGCCGACATGTTCACCAAGATCATGCAGGAATATCGCGCGGGAACCGGCGCCTATGACGCGTTGAACGTGATTCCGGCGTGGATGCCCGATCTCGTGCAGGCGGGCGCGCTCGAGCAGCTCGATGCAATGGTCGACAAATATCAATTCCGCGACGAGCTGCAGAAGATTGCGCCGACCTATCGCGACAATCAAATGAAGGTGAACGGCAAGATCTACGGCTTTCCGGACGACGGCGACGTCTTCTTGATGTATTACCGTAAAGATTTGTTCGCCGATCCGGCGTTGCAAAAAGCGTTTAAAGCGAAACTCGGTTATGACTTGGCGCCGCCAAAAACCTGGAAGCAATTCAGCGAAATCGGGCAATTTTTCACCGACACGTTGAAAGACAAAGGCATCTACGGCGCATCGCAATTCCGTGAACCGGGCTATGGCAACTTCATGTTCCAAGAACGCTTCCGCAACGAAGGCGGCAAGTTTTTTGATGCGAACATGAAAGCGCAAGTGAACAATGCGATGGGTGTAAAAGTCCTGACGGAATGGCGTGCGGAAAATAAATTCATGCCGCCGGGCGTAGAGAAATTCGGCTTCGTTGAAAACCTCGCGACGTTCGTTAAGGGCCAAAGCGCGATGACAATTTCTTGGCCACCCTATGGCCGCTTCGCTGCGGGTTATTTGGCGGATGAGAAAGCATTGGATTGGGTGCCGAAATCCACGGTTGCGGGCAAAGTGGGTTACGCGTTGCCGCCGGGTGGTCATCCGGAATTGGCTGCGGGCTTTGCGCTATCGGTTGCGTCTTCCAGCAAGAAAAAGGAACTCGCTTACCTGTTCATCCAATGGCTGAACAGTGAAGAGACCTCGATGCAGCGCGTGCAGTTGCCTTACGCGTTACGCGACCCCTTCCGCGATTCACATTTCACCAGCAAAGATTATTTGGCGAAGTGGCCCGATGCGAAGGATTATTTGGCGGCACTTCAAGCCGGTTCGAAAACGGGTTTGCTCGATCTTTCTTTGATCCAAACGGATAAGTACGAAGAAGCTTTGCGTCAAGGCATCAGCCGTTTGTGGGCAGGGGACGATCCCAAGGCGATTATGGACGACGTAGCAAAATCCTGGGATGAAACCACTGCCAAGATCGGTGTTGCGAAGCAGAAAGCGGTTTACGAGGCCTGGGCAGCTAAGGGCGGCGCGTATCCGAAGTAAGGTTGTTTTGTACTTGATGTGCAAGGGCGCCGGTTTTACCGGCGTTCTTGCTTAGGGGTTTGGTAATCGCAGGATTAATGTTCGTTGATCGATTCGCCGCAAGCCGCCCCTCACCCTAACCCTCCCCACAAGTGGGGCGAGGGGACGTGCTTCCTCTCCCGCGAGCGGGAGAGGGGGTTTTAATCCCCTCTCCCCGTTTACGGGGAGAGGCTAGGGTGAGGGGTGAGCGTCAATTCATCAACCAGCTAATGAAAATTTAGAGAAAAATTTGAGTTTCAGTCCGCAACACAAGAACGGCTTCGTTGATCGCAACTTCAAACAGTTGCTGGTCGCGCCATCGATTTTTTTGATGTTGCTGGTCGGCGTGTTTCCGTTACTGTATCTGATCATGGTGAGCTTTCAGGGCATCACGATGACGGAGAACAACACGGATTTCGTCGGGCTGCAGAACTACGCTTATTTGGCGCAGGATAAGCGTATGTGGCTTGCCCTCGGCCATACGATGATATTTCTGCTGATCGCATTGCCGATTGAGCTGATTCTCGGCCTGGCGATGGCGCAATTATTTTTGGACAAACTGCCGGGTCGGCAAATTTTTATTGCCCTGCTGGTGCTGCCGGTCGTGATTTCACCGATCGTCGCCGGCGCAACCTGGTCGCTGATGTTCGACAATCGTTTCGGTCCGATTAATCAAATCATCGGATGGATCGCGGGCAAGGACATGCCGCTGCTGTGGACCTTCAATCCGCATCTGGTTTATCCCGCGATTCTCGTCGCCGAGATTTGGCAGTGGACGCCGTTTATGTTTTTGCTGCTCCTTGCCGCATTGGCGAATGTCGATAAATCCCAACTCGAAGCGGCGGCCATCGACGGCGCGGGCTATTGGCGCACGTTCCGCAAAATTGTGCTGCCGTCGATTTGGCCGGTGATGGCGATTGCGTTGTTGATTCGCGCGCTGGATTTATTTCGCTTGTTCGATATCGTCTGGGCACTTACGCAAGGCGGGCCGGGCACGATGACGGAAACGATTTCGATGTTCACCTACGTACAAGGTTTCCGCCAATTCGAAACCAGCTACACGGCTGCCGTAGCACTATTGATTATCGTGTTACTCAGCGCCGTGCTGATGTGGGCGCTGCGCCGCGTGGAGTTGTCGCGATGAAAACTAAGGGGCGGCAAACGCTACGGCAAACATTGCGTTTCATCGCGGCGAGCGCGATTACAGTATTTTTCCTGTTTCCGATCTATTGGCTGTTTATGATCTCGTTCAAAACTGCCGATGAAATTTATTCATATCCTCCGGTGTGGTGGCCGAAGAGTTTTCAGCTCAACAATTATGCCGTGCTGTTCAAAGATGGCGACGCGATCACGGTATGGAATAGTTTGGTCATCGCCAGTGCATCGACGGTTCTCGCGATGCTGCTCGGCACGATTTGCGCCTACAGCCTCGCCCGCTACAAAACCGGTGGCGATAATTTATCGAATTGGATTATTTCACAGCGCATGGTGCCGCCGATCGCCGTGGCGTTTCCAATTTTCTTGTTGTACGTTTTTTTTGGCTGGGTCGATACCTACATCGGCCTCATTTTGCTCTACACCGCGTTCAACTTACCTTACGTGATTTGGATGATGCGCGGCTATATCCAAGATATTCCGCGATCGCTGGAAGAATCCGCATTGATCGACGGCTGCACCCGCTGGCAAGTGATCTGGAAAGTCGTTTTCCCGATGTGTCGTGCCGGGTTGTTTGCAACGGCGATTTTCACTTTCGTGTTCGCGTGGAATGAATTTCTGTTCGCGCTCGTGCTTACGCGGACCGAGGTGACGACTTACACAGTGCAAGTCACCCATTACTTCGGCGGCCAATCGAATTTCTGGACCAAGATCGCCGCGATGTCCGTGCTCGGCACACTGCCGGTCTTCATCGCCGTTGTGTTTATGCAGCGCTACTTGGTGCGTGGCATCTCGCTGGGCGCGGTAAAGGGTTGAGCGAATGCGGTCATTGTGCAATAATGCGTACATGTACAATCATTGTAAAAAGGTGCGCTAATGGACGCGATTACCTATACGGCGGTTCGAAATAATCTTGCTAAAACCATCGACAAAGTGAATGAAGATCACGCGCCGATCATCATTACCCGCCAAAACGGTAGCTCGGCAGTATTGATGTCGCTCGATGATTTCAATGCCTATGAGGAAACGGCTTATTTGATGCGCAGCCCAGCAAATGCGGCGCGGCTTAGCAAAGCCGTTATGGATGTGGTTAAAGGCAAGGCTAAAGCACGCAAGCCGATTAAACGTGATTAAGTGGACGGACGGCGCCTGGGACGATTGTTTATATTGGCAGCAAACCGACAAACAAATACTCAAGCGCATTAACCTGCTGATCAAAGAAATACAACGGGAACCATTCGCCGGGATCGGCAAGCCCGAACCGTTAAAGTTCGGCCTTACCGGATATTGGTCGCGGCGCATTGATGAAGAACATCGTCTCGTTTATAGCGCCGATAAAACCGGATTGATTATTTTGCAATGTCGTTATCACTACGCAAACAAATGAAGATAAGCGTGAAACTTCTCCCCTATTCACTTTTCACCTTTTACCTTTCACGCACTTAAAAATGGCCGACCTAAGAATAACCGGACTGCACAAATATTACGGCGACAACCATATCGTAAAAGGCATCGACCTGGAAATTCCGGCGGGTGAATTTACTGTGCTCGTCGGTCAATCGGGTTGCGGCAAAAGCACATTGCTGCGCACCATCGCTGGGTTGGAAGAGGCCGACCAAGGCGTAATCGAGATTGCCGGCCAAGAAGTCAATCACGTGCAGCCAAAGGATCGCGACATCGCGATGGTGTTTCAGAATTACGCGCTGTATCCGTACATGACGGTGTACGACAACATTGCGTTCGGCTTGCGCGTGCGCAAAACGTCCGAGGGCGATGTTGCCGCCAAAGTGAAGCGCGCGGCGGAAATGTTGGCGATCGATCATTTGTTGAAACGTTTTCCGCGGCAGCTTTCCGGCGGGCAGTTACAGCGCGTCGCGATCGGCCGCGCCGTGGTGCGCAACGCGCGCTTGTATTTGTTCGACGAGCCCTTATCTAATCTGGATGCCCAATTGCGCGACGAGATGCGTGGCGAAATTAAGCGCTTGCATCAAGAACTCGGCAAGACCATGATCTATGTGACCCATGATCAGATAGAAGCGATGACGCTCGCCGATCGAATCGTGTTGATGCGTGAAGGCAAGATTGAGCAACAGGGCGCGCCGCTAGAGTTATTTGAGCGGCCTGCGACGAAATATGTCGCGGGATTTTTGGGTTCGCCGTCGATGAATTTTATTCCAACAACCATCGTGAAAGAGCAGGGCGGCCTTACAGCGAGATTGGGTAACGGCGACGCGCTACCCCTGCCGGCTAAGCGCTTTGGACATGCCGAGTCTTATGCAGGCAAGGAAGCAATGCTTGGTATCCGGCCGGAGCACATGAGCCGCCGTGGTGCGCCGCGAGACGGGCTAGCAAATGCCGATGTGCAGGTTGAGCTCGTTCAGCCAACCGGGTCGCGCACGTTCGCCGAATTCAAATTGGGCGGCGCCGCCGTTGTCGCGGAACTTGAAGCGCACGATGTGCAGCGTGTCGGCGAGCGGCTGGAATTGAGCATCGATATGAATCGCGCGATTTTGATCGATCCCACGACAGAAAAAGTAATTTAGGAGCAAGAGAATGGTCATGACCACACCCTCCCGTGCCGTCAAATTGACCGGCACGGAACAACCCGATGTGATCGGGCAAATTTTGACAGCCGGACCCATGTCTGCCGAATTCGATAACGGCAATTTGCGCTACATTCGCTTTAATGGTGTTGAAGTGCTGCGCGCTATCGCCTATTTGGTACGCGACGAAAATTGGGGAACCTACCCCACGACGTTGAGCAACCTAAAAGTGGATCAACGAAAAGATAGTTTTTCCGTTTCCTATCGCGCGCAATGCACGCGGCTTGGACAGCAAATCGATTGCGACGCGACCATCGAGGGTAAGAGTAATGGCAGCCTTGCCTTTCGCGCGACGGCAAAACCAAAACGTGATTTTTTAACTAATCGTACCGGCTTCGTCGTGTTGCATCCGCTGCAAGGCGTTGTGGGTCAGCCGCTGAAAGTAGAGCATGTCGATGGCACGATGACTAACAGTGCCTTTCCTCAGCAAGTGAATCCCGATTGTCCGTTCCGAAATATTCGCGCGTTGACCCACGAAGCCGTACCGGGTGTATCCATGCGCTGCGTCATGGAAGGCGATGCCTATGAAATGGAAGACCATCGCAATTGGACTGACGCCTCGTTCAAAACCTATGTGCGGCCGCTGGCGAAGCCCTGGCCCTACGTATTACCGGGTGGGCAAGAGTTTCGCCAGGCGGTCACACTGAGTTTTACCGGAGCGCCGACGAAGCAAAACAAAACGAGTAAGAGCAGCGGTGTTCGCATTACGGTTGGCGCGGCGACGCAGCAAATCGTCCCGCCGATCGGATTGGGCATGCCGGCGGAAGAACTTGATCATGCGTTGTCGCAAACCGAACTCATTAAAATGCTTGCGCCGAATTTTCTCGTGTGCTTTTTCGATCCGCGGCAGCAACACGGCGTGACGGAACTGTCAAAGTTTCGCCGCATTAGTGAGAAAGTCGGCGCCAATGTCGCGCTGGAAATTGTCGTGCAAAGTCTTGATGATTTTGCTGGGGAGTTGGAACGCGTCGCGGAATACGTCGGTATGGCGGGGTTAAAACCCGTTGCCGTGGCGGTTTGCCCGGTCGGGCATCTCAAATCGGTATTGCCCGGCGGAACCTATCCGCCCGCGCCGGATCTCGCAGCCCTTTACAAAGCCGCGCGCGCGGCGTTCCCGAAAGCGAAGATCGGCGGCGGTATGTTTTCGTTTTTCACCGAGCTTAATCGCAAACGCCCGCCGGCGGATCTGCTCGATTTCATTACTAACACCACCAGTCCAATCGTTCATGCAGCCGACGATCGTTCGGTGATGGAGACCTTGGAGGCCTTGCCCTATCAGATCGAAACGGCAAAAGCGTTTTCTGGCGGTGTCGCCCATCGCGTTGGGCCGAGCGGCATCGGCGTGCGCGATAATCCGCATGGCGCCACTTACTCTGACAATCCGAATAATCTACGAATTTGCTTAGCAAAAATGGATCCGCGTCAGCGCGGCCTGTTTTCCGCGGCTTGGACGTTAGGCTATGTCGCAACGCTCGCTCGCGCGGGAGTGGACAGCATCAGCATGGGCGCACCTACCGGGCCGCTGGGCATGATTTATCGCGAGGCGGAACACACTCAACCGTTCTTTGACGATCTTGAAGCCGTTGCGGTTTATCCCGTGTTCCATACAATGAGCGCGCTGAATCGTGCGTCGGGTAATGCGATGGTTGCGACATCCTGTTCGCAGGACGACAAAGTGGCGTGTTTGGCGTGGGGTGAGAAAGACGAAACGATTGCCCTGATTGCCAACTTAACGGCAGATGAACAAACCATTGATCTTGTCGGTGTGCCGAGCGATGCATCACTCGGCGTGCTCGACGAAGATAGTTTTATTTTCGCGACGACCAATGCAAAAACATTTCGTCGCGCCGGAAAACTGTTGGGCGAATCAAAGCAGATTCGCTTGGGTGGATATGCGGTGGCGTATTTAGCGTATTGAGTGTTTCGGTCGGGGATTTGTTGTCACGGCAATCGACGAAAAGTTTTCCTAGGTCATTGCGAGGAGCGAAG
>JANOLP010000070.1:0-1576 GCA_031419835.1 Pseudomonadota bacterium
TCGGGCGCCAAATCGATATCGCCTGGCCAAGCTACCGCGCCACGATCGATATAGGCCTTTATGAAAAATGCTGGATCTTTTAGTGCAGCAAAAACGCCGGTGAGGTGACTGATCTCAAACCGAACTTTGCCGCGCGTTCCATCAGCGAAACTGACGGAAAGTGAAAGCGGCCCTTCAGGTTTAATTTCTACGACATCCCATTCCATAATTTTCCCTTTTACTGAAGCGGGGGAATTTTCTTTGGCGATCGCTTTGCCTGACAGAGCGCTCAATCCTCCAGCAACTCGTCTCGATGAAGTTCCGCCCAATCTGCAACGAGCTCCTTCGCGCGCCGCAGGAGACTACCTCGAATAATCTCTAACGATTCTACTGCAATTACCGCCTTGAACTCTGCATACTCAACGTAAAAATGTGCCGGATCATGATCGTTGAAGAACATTTTAATGAGGATGCCGTAGAAGGCGCCGATGGTTGGCATAGGCTTATTTTCAAAGAGCCTGCCACAATCCTAAATGAATTGCCGTGAGTTCGCACTTGGGGGAATTTATAGGACTGGTGGGTCCACTTCGCTTGACCCACCCTACATTTGGTTTTCGGGCTGCGCCACGAGCCGCACCCATATTGCCTCCTGGCAATGCATGACTTGGGAGCGAGCATCCACGCGCCTCTCGGAAGCTCTATTTCTACGCGGTGCGAGTTTGTGTAATCCCCAACTCCTGAATCATCTTATCGCGCATCACAAATTTCTGCGGCTTGCCCGTCGCGGTGAGTGGCAATTCCGGCACGAACCGAATGATGCGCGGGATTTTGTATTGGGCGATTTGGCCTTGGCAAAAACTGTAAATTTCTTCAGAGCTCGTCGATTGGCCCGTTTTTAAAACAATCCACGCGCAGACTTCTTCGCCGTATTTCGCATCCGGCACGCCGAACACGCTGGCGTTTTGAATCTTTGGATGGCGGAATAAAAATTCTTCAACTTCGCGCGGATAGACGTTTTCGCCGCCGCGGATGAGCATGTCTTTGACGCGGCCGACGATGTTGCAATAGCCTTCGGCGTCCAGGGTGGCGAGGTCGCCGCTGTGCATCCAGCCCGCTTGGTCGATGGATTCATGAGTGCGCTCGTCGTCTTCCCAATAACCTTGCATGACGAGATAGCCGCGGGTGCAGAGTTCGCCTGGTTTGCCGACCGGGACGATGCGTCCCTGCTCGTCGATGATTTTTACTTCAGCGTGGGGTTGGATGCGGCCGACCGTCGAGACTCGTTTTTTTAGCGGATCGTCGACGCCGGATTGAAACGAAATCGGGCTGGTTTCCGTCATGCCGTAGGCGATGGTGATTTCTTTCATGTGCATGTCGCTGACCACGCGGCGCATGGTTTCGATCGGGCACGGCGCGCCGGCCATTACGCCGGTGCGCAGCGACGAGACATCGAAGTCGCGAAATTCCGAATGATCGATCTGGGCGATGAACATAGTCGGCACGCCGTGCAGCGCGGTGCAGCGATATTGTTGGACCGCGCGCAAGGTTTCCACCGCATCGAAACTCGCGCCGGGGAACACCATCGTCGCGCCGACGG
>JANOLP010000071.1:0-2324 GCA_031419835.1 Pseudomonadota bacterium
GCGATGCTCAACCAGAGTTGGTTTCTTATCCCAGACGAGTACCTCGATCCGCGTATTGCGGGTTTCATCATCTCGTTCGTGGCCGTGATCGTTGTGGTTGTGTGGGGGCCAAGAACGTTATCAAGATACGGAAACACCTGACTGGTACAGCCATGGCGCATCGTCTTCCGCTAGGGAATAGCGAATTTTGCTGTGGCCAATGGTTGATCGGCTTTGGTAGCAATTTTAACTTGCAATTGGGATGCCAAGTCATTCCGCCTCCGTAAACATAAAAAGCCTTCGTGTATGGGTTGTCGATGTAGTTCTTACAGTAAGTCGGTAAGTCTTACATCGTAAAGCTCCGACTTTCGACGATAGGCCGAGTTTGTCAACGCAGCCAAAGCCGCAAAGCTGGCGCGTGAATCAATCCATCGAAAACGGCCTGCCGATTATAAGTGGGGCGTGCTGCGCGTCGGTCATCCGGAACCTTCCTCCACACGATTCGCGCTGGCATACTTGTTGCATCAGTTCGTTTGATTGTGTATCGCTCACGTCGGCGCCTTAACATAAGTTACAAAGGATTTATCATCATGACAAAGAAAACCGTAAACGGCATCCCCAATGGCATGCATGCCTTGACCGCGTACCTGATTTGCGCCGGTGCCGCCGCTGCCATTGAGTTTTATAAAAATGCGTTCTTTGCATCAATTCGCGCAACCCAAGGAGCAAAACCATGAGCTATATCGACGGATTTCTAATTCCCGTGACTGCGGGCAACAAAGAGGCCTATCGCGCCATGGCGATCAAGGCCGCTGCGCTGTTAAAGGAATTCGGCGCAACGCGCATCGTGGAATGCTGGGGCGATGCCTTGCCCGACGGTAAGGTCACCGACTTCAAACGCGCCGTGAAAGCAGAGAGTGACGAAACCGTCGTCTTCTCATGGATCGAGTGGCCCTCCAAAGCCGTGCGCGATTCAGGCAACGAGAAATTCATGAACGACCCGCGCATGAAGGCGCTCGGCGACATGCCTTTTGACGGAAAACGGATGGTCCTCGGCGGCTTTGCAACGCTGCTGGATTCCTAATCAACGGCAGTTAATTCAATCCCGCCACTACAGAAAAGGAATTCATCATGAAGGTTCAAGCCTACGTAAGTTTTGACGGCCGCTGCGAAGAAGCGCTGGAGTTTTACAAAAAGTCAATCGGTGCCGAAGTCACTTTCCTGATGCGCTGGAAGGAAAGCCCCGATGCGGCCATGAAGCCGCCGCCCGGCTTTGAGGAAAAGATCATGAACGCCGCCTTTCGCATTGGCGAGACCCAACTGATGGCCGACGACGGCATGGGCGCGAAAGAAGCCGAATTCAAGGGAATGACGCTCGCGATCGCGGTGGCAGACGACGCTGAAGCCAAACGTGTTTTCGCGGCGCTCGGTGAGGGTGGAAACATAACGATGCCTTTGATGAAAACGTTCTGGACCTCTTCCTTCGGCATGCTGACCGACAAGTTCGGCGTGCCTTGGATGGTGAATGTGGAAGCGCCAAAAGCGTGAAGCCAAAATGCCATGCGTACGACCCAGCTTTAAATGCCAAGGAGCTTCGACATGAAACCGAAGAAAGTCTACCTTTTTGTGTTCGACACCCTCGCTGATTGGGAGTACGGATACGCCGTTGCCGGAATCAACAATCCGCAGTTTCAGAAGAATGCAGACCGCTATCAGGTTGTGACCGTGGGCGCGACAACCGACCCGGTCATCACTGCGGGGGGTAGCCGCATCACGCCTGACTAGTCAATCGACAAAGTGGTGACTAGCGACACGTCGGCATGGAAAGGATCGAAACCATGGCCATCCATCTGAACCACACCATCGTCGCTGCGCACGACAAGGAGCGCGCGGCTCGGTTCTTGACGACGGTTCTGGGCCTGCCGGCGCACTCGATGCTCGGCCCGTTTGCAGTGGTCCAGGTGGGCAACGACACCTCGCTGGACTTTGTCGAGGCCGACGGCGAAGTCACGTCTCAACACTACGCCTTCCAGGTAAACGAGAACGAATTCGACGCGGTATTCGCCCGCATTTGCGAACAGCGCCTCGCGTACTGGGCCGACCCCTTCCGCAAAGAACGCGATCGGATCAACACTTGGGACGGTGGGCGCGGGATCTACTTCGACGACCCCAATGGCCACCTGCTGGAGATCATCACCCGACCGTACGGCAGCGGCGGGACAACGGCGTCCCGGCCTCACCCCTTGGTCGCGCCAGCAGGTTCTGACGATCAAGAAGGCCGCCGCACATGATCGAGAAGACTTCTTCAGCAAATTAGACCCAATAAGAGAGGGAATATTTATGAG
>JANOLP010000072.1:0-18447 GCA_031419835.1 Pseudomonadota bacterium
GCCGATGCCGACGCGAACTGGTCGGAGCGCTTTCGCTTCGTCACCGAGCGCGACGACGAGGGCACAGACGAGCGATGGCTGTTCGTGGACAAGTGGCGCGGCGATTCAGCTAACGAACGCGACCGGGCCATTGCCAGGAACCCCCAGTTGCTGCATGAGCACCAGTCGTGGGCTGAACGCAAGGCGCGCGAGTTGGCACAGCGGCTGGGCCTGGCACCGCCGTGGTCCGACATGCTGGCGCTGGCAGCGCGTCTGCACGATGAAGGCAAGAGGGCGCCGCGTTGGCAGCAGGCGTTCAAGGCGCCGAGTGCAGCGCTGTATGCCAAGACTCGCGGTCCGATCAATCAGAAACTCCTCGATGGCTACCGTCACGAGTTCGGCTCGCTGCCCTATGCCGAGAACGACGAAGCCTTCAAGCGCTTGCCCGACGACCTCAAGGACATGGTCTTGCATCTCATCGCCTCCCACCACGGCCAGGCCCGACCGGTGATCGGAACGCGGAGCTGCGAGGACGCACCACCGTCTGCGTTGATCGAACGCGCGCGCGACGTGGCGTTGCGCTTCGCCCGCCTGCAACAGCGCTGGGGGCCATGGGGACTGGCGTGGTGGGAGTCGCTGCTGCGTGCGGCGGATCAGCAAGCCTCGCGCGAGAACGATGAGCGAAAGGAAGGCATCTGATGGCCGAAGCTCGTATCCCGGTCGATTTGTTCAACCCCGGCCAGGTCTTCGCCTGTCTCGGTTTTCTGGAAGCGGCCGATGCACTGATCGGCGACGCACAAGGCGGCTTCGATTGGAGCGACGAGTCGGACGTTCGGTTCGTGCTGCGAACCGCAGGAGCGAGGAATCCGGTCGAAGTGGTGTTGGCGTTTCTTGCGCAAGCCAAGCTCAGCCGCTGGGGACCGCCGGGTTATCGCGATCCACTACCCAAGGTGAAGAAAGGAAAAAGCGAAATAGGCAATGCCGAGGCGCAGGATGACGCGACGGAGCCTATTGCGCTCGTTGCCGCAGACTGTTTCCCCGGCCCCGTCGGTGATCGCATGACCTTGCCCATTCGCCTTGCCGTCGACAACGGTCATTGCGTCGAACTCGGGCACTGGGCGGACGAGTCGAGCCGAGACAGCTTCAAGCTCTATGCCGGCAATCGCTCGGCCGCGGGCATCGCGGCAGCCATGCTTTGCGGGCATCCTGGCAAAAAAGGGCAAATTCTCCAGAAGGGCATTGCCCAGCTTTGGGACGGCGCTCGTGCCGAACTCACAGCACGTCCATTCGACCTGCTGACGCCGATGGGAGGCAGCTTCAATTTCGATCCCCGTGGCGCCTGGACTGCCCTCGGCGCGGGCTACTCACCGAACGACCAAGGCCATGAAGTCGTCGCGTCGCCCGTCGTGCATTTGCTGGCCGCCTGGGGTCTCGAAAACGCCCGACCGGACGAGTACGCGACCCGCAAGGTTCGATACGCGGCCTGGGGCATCGAACTCGCGCCAATGCTCGCGCGCGCCGCACTGGCGGGTGCCGTCCCGTCCATTCCTTCCAAACGCTTTCGCTTCGACCTTGACCTCGCGGGCAAGAACAAGGTCGTCAGCTTTGCCAACCTGGAGAGCAACCAATGACTGCGCAACAACCGCTGACCCATGCTGTGATGAATCAATGGGCTGACGACATGAACGGCCCTGTGGCGCTGTGCCTCAAGCAACAGCTGCTGCCTGTCGAAGGTGAAGGAGGCGTGATCTTTCCGCCGACCTACGCCGACATTGGCTACAACCTCGACACCTTGTCGGACGGCACCAAGGTCGTCACCATCGACAGCGTGGGTAGCCAGGCCAATCGAATGGAGCCAGTATTCAAACGCGAGCCGTACAAGAAGCTGGTGCCACAGATCGACATCGGCTACGGCGAAGGCAAGACGCTGTCGATTTTCGATGCCGGTCATCGCCTCGGCGATGCGGTCGTGCGGTCGACCGAATTGGACAAGGAAGCGCAAGACGCCTTCCTCGCGTGTCGTGACAAGGGCGATGCAAGCAAGCTGGCCAAGCTCGCGCCAACATCCATTGTCTTCGGCGCTTGGGACTCGCGCGACACCCAGGCAAAGCTGCCGCGAATCGTTCAATCGGTCATTCGTGCCTGGGACGTGGATGTATTGCGTCGGTCGGCCCAATACAACCCCGCACTCGACTACGCCGCAATAGAAGTATTTTCGGAAGACGATAAACAAAAGGCCGAGGGCAAGAAGGAGAGCCCACTGGCGCAGCGGGGCTTCGTGCATGTTCCGGCATCCGGTGCACTTGGTGGAGTTGTCGCACGCGGCCCCATCGCACGCGACGTCACGGTGAATTTGATCGCCTTGCGACGGCTTGATGGCAATGACGCTGAAGCGCTGCGGCGCTACATCTTGGGGCTCGCGTTGGTTGCCGCCATCGAACCGATCGAGGCCTTTCTGCGCCAAGGCTGCCTGCTCGTGGCAGACCCGGCCAATGTGCCCGCATGGAACCTTGTGCATAGGGATGGGCGGCGAGAGGCGGTGAGCCTGCATGCGAGTACGGTGCTGAAATACGCGCAACTCGCAGCAGCAGCCTTTGGCGTCGGCGTTGATCGGCCGGTGACCTTCGACAAGGCGTGGGCCAAGCACGATGTGACTCAGGCCGGGAAGAGCGCCGCCGCCAAGAAGACGAAGGCAAGTTGAGCCAGAAATGGCCTACGCACTGTCGATCTCTGTTCGATTCCATGAGGGCCGCTACCACGGCGCGCCCGATTGGCCGCCTTCGCCGGCGCGCTTGTTCCAGGCCTTGCTCGCAGGGTCCGCTCGAAGCGGCGGCCTTTCCGACACCGACAGGTCGGCATTGCATTGGCTCGAGATTCTGGAGGCTGCGGTAATCGCGGTCCCTATTGCTCGAGCGGGTCACCGGTTGACCAACTATGTCCCAAACAACGACCTGGACTCGGTGGGCGGTGACCCGGCCAGAATCGGTGAGCTTCGCGTCGCCAAGATCGTAAAGCCGCATCTGTTCGATGCAATGGTTCCGCTGCACTACGTGTGGCAACTCGACGGCTCGGAGCAATCCGAAAGCATGGCCCGCGATTTGTGCCGCATCGCCGACACGCTCTATCAATTCGGCCGCGGTGTCGATATGGCCTGGGCGTGGGGCGACGTGCTCGACGAGGCGGATGCGGCAACCCTGCTGGCCGAATATCCCGGTGCCGTATATCAGCCTTGCGCGCGGGGCCATGGCGCGCCCCTCGCTTGCCCGCAGCGCGGGTCGCTCGACAGCCTGATCACGCGCCACGCGGCGCAAAGCCACCGTTGGATACCCGGCGCAGGGGGAAAGATCGCCTTCGCTCAAGCGCCCCGGCCGCGTTTCAAAGAGGTCGCCTACAACAGCCCGCCGACGCACTTCGTCTTCGACCTGGAAGGCCCACCGTGGCCGCTCGAACGATGTGCCGCGCTGGTGGAATTGGCACGCGACAAGGCGGCCGGCCGTTTGGCCGACGGGTCGCCTGCAATGAAGGCCGAGATCGAACGAGCGCTGATCGGACGTGGCGCGACCGAGGCCGACAAGACGGCGCGCGTGCAGGTGATGGCACTGCCATCGATCGGCCACAGCCATGCCGACCGTTCGATTCGGCGGCTGCTCGTTCGCGTTCCGCCGAATTGCGTGATTGCGCGCGACAGCATCGGCTGGGCGTTTTCCGGCCTGGCACTGAGGATCGACGCTGAAACTGGCGAGATTCTGCTTGGTCTGGTAGCCGCCGATGACGAGAGCATGCTCAGGCACTACGGTGTCGGCACCGCGCCCGCCGCACGCTGGCGCAGCGACACCCCTGTCGCGGTGCCTTGGGAAGGCGTGCGTCTCGTATCGTCGCCGCCTGATGGCGGCGTCGACCCACGCAGCGGCTCGCACCGCATTGCTGGGCAAGCCCAAGTGACTCGGGCAGTGCAGCAAGCCTTGCGACACGCGGGCATGTCGGCGCGTGCCGACGTCAAGCGCATCCAACACGAACCCTTCGAAGCCAACGGCGAACGCGCCGAAGCCTTTGCGCATGGCTCGCGTTTTGCGAAAGAGCGGCTGTGGCATGTGGAGGTCGAATTCAAGGACGCGGTGGCCGGCCCGGTGGTCGTCGGCGACGGCCGCTACCTTGGGCTCGGGCTGATGCGCCCGCTGGCCGACGCCGAGCGCGCGACTGGCGTCTATTGCTTCGGCATTGAAGCGGGCCTCAGTGCTGCGGCGACCGAGGTCGAATGCGTGCGTGCCTTGCGCCGCGCCACCATGGCGCGGGTTCAGGAGGCGCTGGGCCGGCGCGTGGTTTTGCCGAAGTTCTTCACGGGCCACGAACCCGATGGCGCACCTTCGCGTGACGCTGACCACTCGCACCTCGCGTTTGCCATCGATCCGCGCCGAGCCCGGTTGTTTGTCGTCGCCCCTCACCGGCTGCAGGGCCGTCAGCCGAAGCCGGACGAGCGCGCGGCCCTGAAAACACTCGACACCGCGCTGCAAGGCCTGAGCGACTTGCGCGCAGGCGCATCGGGCCACTTGCGACTGGCCGTTGCGGTGGTCGATGCCGAAACCGACCCATTGTTTCACGCAGCCCGCGTGTGGGAGAGCGTGACGGACTACCACCCCACACGCCACGCCAAACGAATGACTCAGGCAGAAGCGCTCGTCGCCGACGTGACGGCAGAGATCGCCAGGCGCGGGCTCGCACAACCGGAGCACATTGAGGTATTGGGGCTTCAGTCCGGCCCGCGCGGCGGCGTGGCTGCCCGGCTCCGACTGCGCTTTGCTGTTGCAGTGTCAGGCCCTTTGCTCTTCGGACGCACTCGCCATATGGGCGGCGGCCTGTTTGTCGGTGTTCAGTGACTCAATTCCCATGACCCCCACCCTCACCCAACTCGTCGCCAAAGGCGAATCAAAAACCCTCGAGTTCAAACGCTCGACGGGTGAGCTGCGTGAAGCCTTGCAGACCCTCTGCGCCTTCGCGAACGGCGGAGGCGGTCGCGTTGTCATCGGCGTGAAACCGGACGGGCAGCTCGTCGGGCAACAGGTCGGCGAACAGACCTTCCATGAGATCGCTGCCGCACGAGACCGCTTCGAGCCGCCCATCGAATTCGAAGTCGAAGCGGTGGAGGTTGCGCCGGGTCGCAGCGCGCTCGTGCTCACGGTAGCCGGAGCGAGGGACTCGGTGCCGTTCACCTTCGACAGCCGCGCCTTCGATCGCGTTGACAACACGACCCGGAAGATGACGCAGGAGCGCTACGAGGCGCTGCTACTCGAGCGCGCACACAGCCGCCGACGCTGGGAGAACCGGGAAGCGGACGAGCTCACGCTGAAGGACATCGACCGCGACGAGGTCTTGCGCATCGTCGCGATCATCCGGTCGATGGGGCGCTTGGCAGGGCCGGTCGGCAAGCGCCTGCCCGATGTGCTCGATCGCCTGGGCCTGCGCAAGGGCGGCAAACTCCTGCGCGCCGCTGTGGTGCTCTTCGGCAAGACCTTCCTGCCTGACTACCCGCAGTGCGAGTTGCGCATGGCGCGCTTCCGCGGCCACGACAAAACCGAGTTCCTCGACCAGCGCCAGCTTCGCGGCCCGGCGTTCAAGCTCCTCGAAGAAGCCGAGATCTTCTGCCAGCGCCACTTCCCGCTGCCCGGGAAGATCGTCCCCAGCCAGATGAGGCGCGTCGAGGCGCCGCTGATCCCGCCCGATGCGATGCGCGAGATCCTCGTCAACGCGCTCGTCCACCGCGACTACTCGATCGCCGGCGGCGCCGTGTCGCTCGCGATCTTCGACGACCGCGTGGAGGTCTGGAGCGCGGGCAAGTACCCGAGCGGCATCACGCCCGAGTCGCCACATTTTCGCGCGCCGTAAGGTGCGGAAACAGGCCACCGTCCTGAATGACATAGCCAATTTGGTGGCGCCATTCGATCAAATTCGCGTCGGTCAAATCGACATCGTTGACAATGACGCGCCCATGATCGGGACGCACCAGGCCGACTAGCAGCCGAATCAATGTCGATTTTCCGCAACCGCTCGGACCGATCAACACCGTGGTCGCCGATGGCCGAAACGCGTATTTAAGCGGCGCCAGCGCGATGACATCGGCATAACGCTTGGAAACATTTTCTACGGCAATAATAGCTAGCTCCCGCTGTTAAAATGCCCAGCCCGCGAGCGATCGCTTAGGCTAGCGAGTGACGAATCGTTTTATTTTGTTACGGTACTACCGGCAGCGCTCGAATCGAACGTTTTTTGATTAGCTGTTGGAATGGACTTAGTTAGACTTAATCTAACACCCATGGATTGTTAGGATACCGGAAGGTTTTCCGCTGTCAAGCTTAACTACGCCAACGACGCGCAAAACTCGTTAGGAATCTGGCCTGAGAGCCAGTATTCATGCGCCTCTCCAGGCATGTCGTCGCGTAATTTAGACTGCGTAAGACGCGATTGCAACACCGATCATGCTGTCGCGCGTCACCCGTTTGGCGAGTTCGGCTTCGCTGAAATCAGCCGTCCCAGCGGGCCGCAGCGGCAACACCAGATAACGCATATCGGCAGTGCTATCGTGAACGCGAACTTCGACGGTATCGGGAATTTTCGTGCCGAATTCTTCCAGCACTGCGCGCGGCTCACGCACGGCGCGGCTGCGATACGCTTGGCTTTTGTACCAATCGGGCGGCAATCCGAGCAGCATGCGTGGGTAACAGGAACACAACGTGCATACGACCAAGTTATGAATTTTTTCCGTATTTTCCAGCACGATCAGCTTAGTCGGCCCGACCTCGATACCGATTTCCTGCGCCGCCTCGCTGCCGTTCGCCAGGGCGCGCGCCTTGTAGCCAGCGTCAATCCACGCGCGCGCCACTAAGCGCGCGCCGATGCCTGAGTTGCGGCCATCCATAAACTCGATTTGGCGGCGTACATCATCCGCCGTGAAAATATTTTTTTCGATCAGCAATTCGCGTAACGCAATTTCCATCGTTTGGTAGTAGGCGCTCGGCCCGGATTTTCCACGGCCGGCATCGCGCAAATTGGTCAAACCGAAGCGTTTGTAACTGCTCATGACATTTCTTTCGCGGTGACGGGCTCAAGCCAATGTTGGTAGATTTCGATCTCGATGCTGTCGTGGGCCGGGCCGGCATAGTCGTCCCACAGATCCCGTAACGCGAAGCGCACGCGATACAGCGGCTGCCGCGGCGTGCCGGGGCGCGCATAGGCAAGCTCCTCTGGATTGCCGAATACGCCGCACCAGCGTTCGATCGTACCCACTTGCCCGCGCACGTACCACGGCGTACGAATATGGCCGGGCGAGAACATCGCCCGTACCTTCACTCGTTCGCCCAATTGGAATACAGGATCAATCGCGTCGGCGCTCATTGGGCCGCGCCCGACGATCGCCCTTCGACGTCTGCCATTTTCTTATTCAATTCGTCGATCGTCACAACACCGCGCTGGATCATCGTCTGTGTGATGGAAAAAACCCAGCGCTCGTAATAGGTCATCGTCTCGTAAGCATCGCCGCCGATGCTCTCGATATTGCGGCGCAGTTCGTCGACGTTCAACAGTTTTCGACTTGGCTGCGACAGTAACACCATCAACGCGTCGACACGTTTTTCCCACAGCGCATAGTCATGCTCTTTGGCTTCCACCGGCCCCGCTGGGAGGCCGCCCATATCGTGGTGTCCGCGCATCATGGTTGCAAAGTTCCTGTTGACATCGATTGCTTGATATTATGCATCGGATAGATCATATACAACGCCGGAACGAATGAAAATATCGAAAACCTTACTACTGTCATTCCCGCGAAGGCGGGAATCCATTCGGCCAGCATTTTTACATACGCACTATGGATTCCTCGCCTTCGCGGGAATGACAATAAATTACGCTGAGTAGTTAAAAAACCCTACGGAGAACCCCGTGCGCACCATCCAAGAATATGCCGCCGACCTCGCTATCGGCAAAACCACCAGCCGCGCCATCGTCGAAAATGCCCTCGCCAAAATCGATGACAAAAACGGCGAAGGCGCGCGAACCTTTATCAAGATTTATCGCGACGCCGCGCTCGCCGAAGCCGACGCCTCCGACCGCCTGCGCAAACATGGCATCATCCCGTCGCTACTTGCCGGCCTGCCGATTTCCATCAAGGATTTATTCGACGTTGCCGGCGACGTGACCCTGGCTGGCGTCAAAGCGCACGCACATTTGCCGCCAGCGAAATCCGATGCGCAAATCGTGCAGCGCCTGCGCGCCGCCGGCGCAGTGATCATCGGCCGGACGAACTTGAGCCCGATGGCGTTTTCGCCGCTCGGTATTAATCGCGATTTCGGCACGCCGGGCAATCCCGCCGACCGGACGCGCATACCCGGCGGCTCGTCAAGCGGCGCGGTGATTTCCGTGACGGACGGCATGGCCGTCGCTGCGATCGGCTCCGACACTGGTGGCTCGATTCGCATGCCCGCCGCGTTCTGCGGCATCGCCGGCATCAAGCCGACGCAAAAGCGCGTGCCGCTGACACAAACTTGGCCACTATCAACGTCGCTTGATTCGGTCGGACCATTAGCGCCGAGCATGATGTGTTGTGCGTTAGTCGATGCCGCGCTCGCTGGCGAAACCATCGACGTGCCCAATGCTATTCCGCTAAAAGGATTGCGCTTCGTCTTGCCAATAAATAGCGTGACCGATGATATCGACGCCACCGCAGCCAAAGCATTTCAACGCGCGTTGGAAATATTGTCGAAACACGGTGCGCAAATCATCGAAATCAACATACCCGAAATCAACGAGGTCATCGCCATGTGGCGCAAACCGCCGAGCTTCACGCAAATGGAAGGTTACGCGCGCTACGGCCAGTGGCTCGCAGAAAATCCCGATGCCTACGATCCGCTCATCCGGGCGCGCTTCGCCGTCGGCGCGAATGCAAGCGCAAAAGACGACATTGATTTACTCCAAGCGCGCGCAAGCATCATTGAGCGCAACGCGAAAGCGACGCGAAATTTCGACGCAGTGATCATGCCGACCGTGCAATTCGTCGCGCCAACCATCGCCGAAGCCTCGACCGAAGAAGGCTTCAAACGCATCGTCCCGCAAGCGATTCGCAATCCTTCGATTGCGAACATGCTTGACCGTTGCGCCATCTCAACACCGTGCCATCGACCCGGCGAGTTGCCGGTAGGATTGTCGTTGATGGGCGAACATGACGATGATCGGCGTTTGTTGGCGATGGGGTTGTCGGTTGAGGTAGCGCTGAAAAGTTAGTAGCGCGGACGTAGCTTAGCGAATTCCGGGAAAGTAATCCTCAGCTTGCACCTGCACCACAATGTTGCATCGCCGTCACCGGCGCCGAGGTTGCCAGAATGTCCTGTGAACCAATATCCATGCACCTTTTCAGGCATCGCCTCGGATCTATCGATAGGATTCCAGTGGTCGTTTTTTGTTATTCCATATCGACGTTACAGTACCATGATGCCACTCCAGAATTTTTCCTTGTAATACAAACCTTTGTGGATTACAGTGTGCGCCTTGAAGGATTGATTTTTAAGGAATACGGCAGTTAATGAAATTTACTGAGCTTGGTTTAAATAGCGCGCTGCTACGCGCGATCGAAGATGAAGGTTATACCGAGCCGACGCAGATTCAGGCGGAGGCGATTCCGGTAGTGATGGCGGGCCGCGACGTGATGGCCGGCGCGCAGACCGGTACGGGCAAGACTGCGGCGTTTACGCTCCCCCTCCTCCAGTTATTGTTGATCCACGCGAATACCAGTTTTTCGCCGGCGCGCCATCCGGTGCGCGCGTTGATTTTGGTGCCGACGCGCGAACTTGCTGTTCAAGTCGAAGAAAGCGTGCGCGCCTATGGCCGCCACGTGGCGCTGCGCTCGACCACCGTCTACGGCGGCATGGATATGCAAGGCCAAACGGACACATTGCGTCGCGGTGTGGAAATTCTCGTCGCCACGCCGGGCCGTTTGCTTGATCACGTCGGGCAAAAAAATGTCAATCTCGGCACGACGGAAATTTTGATTTTGGACGAAGCCGATCGCATGCTCGACATGGGCTTCATGCCGGACATTAGGCGCATCATCGATTTGCTGCCGAAAGAGCGGCAAAATCTGCTGTTCTCCGCGACATTTCCCGATGAAGTGAAAAAATTGGCGTCGGCGATTTTGACCGATCCGGTGACGATTCAAGTGGCGAAACGCAACAGCACGGCGGAAACGATTACGCAGTCGATCTATCGCGTGCCGCATGCGAAAAAACGCGAACTGCTGACGGAAATTCTGAAGCGCAAGGCGGACACCCAAGCCCTTGTTTTCACCAATACCAAAACCGGCGCCAGCCGCCTGGCGCGGGAATTGGAAAAATCCGGCTTGGCCGCGAGCGCAATTCACAGCGATAAATCGCAGCAGGAACGGTTGCAAACCTTGAATGATTTCAAAGCCGGTGGCGTGAAAATTTTGGTCGCGACCGACGTCGCGGCGCGCGGATTGGACATCGAAGAATTACCCTTCGTCATCAACTATGACATCCCCTTCGCGGCGGAAGATTACATTCACCGCATCGGGCGCACCGGCCGCGCCGGCAGCGAAGGCACGGCGATTTCGCTGATGTCGCCGGATGAAGAACGTCTCGTCGCGGACATCGAAAAACTGGTGAAGCGCTCGATCGAGAAACTTGAGTATCGCGCTGTGCCAACGCCGGTGCGCGAAAATGTTCGTGTTCGTGAGGCACCGGCCCGCCTCGCTCCCGCAGCCGAATCTAGCAGCGCATTGCTAAGTACTGAAGAACGTGGAAGATCATCAGTCAATCAATCTGAACGCTTGGTCACCTCGCGCCCAACGCCGCGGAAAGAAATCGCAGCGTTGCTTGGCGGTCTGAAAAAAATCCAGCCGGGTACATAAAGACTCGTGCGAACGCCGACGCTGCTTTCGATGTTGATCGCGGGTCAATTCGCTTGCGCCGAAGAATGGACGCCGATTGAAACGGCGATGCCAAATATACAGTTTGCGATCGATTTCGCGTCAATGGAACGCGATGAAGATATTGTTACCTTTAACGAGCGTCTTATCTACGAAAAAGCCGAGAAGATCGATCCGGCCAGCGGTATGTCGATCAAGGAAAAATTAGTTCGTCGCGTCATGGATTGCGTCAATAAAACCCAGGGCATGTTGTCTGGCATCATGCGCAATGACGCTGGGGTGATGATCGAGATGGTGACATTCGATCGCAATCAAATGGTAATGGCGCCGATTCCGCTCGGCACGCTGGCTGAATACGAGTTAGAACTGGTCTGTAAAAGTACTAAAAATCCAGCCCCGAAATAATGCTCAAGTTTTAGTCGATCGCCATTATTTGTTACAATACTCTGGGGATCGTTTCACAACTTCAATCTCGAAAACCGCGCAATCTTGATGCGACGGCTGTTTAAATCAAAATCAGGGAATTCAGAATGAACAAGCTCTCACGGGGCTTAATTTGGTTGGCTATTGCGATTGTCGGCGCATCCGCAATCGGTGGCATCGCCCTGCATCGCGGCGAATCGATCAACGCCATGTGGTTTGTAGTTGCGGCGGTTTGCACCTACCTCATTGGGTATCGTTTCTATAGCGCGTGGATTATGGCGAAAGTGCTGATGCCAGACGCTACCCGCGCCACACCTGCGGAGCGCTTTAATAACGGCCGCGACTATATTCCAACCAATCGCTGGGTCGTGTTCGGGCATCACTTCGCAGCGATCGCTGGGCCCGGCCCGTTGATCGGCCCGACCCTCGCGGCGCAGTTTGGTTACTTGCCCGGAACACTCTGGATTCTTGTCGGGGCGGTAATCGGTGGTTGCGTGCAAGACATGGTGATCATGTTCTTGTCGACGCGCCGCAACGGCAAGAGCCTCGGAAAAATGGCGCGCGATGAACTCGGCCCGGTCGGTGGTTTCGCCGCGCTGATCGGCACGCTAACGATCATCATCATTCTGATTGCCGTTTTGGGCCTAGTCATTGTCAATGCGATGAAGCACAGCCCGTGGGCAACATCAACGGTATTCGCAACCATACCCATCGCGATTTTGATCGGTATCTACATGCGCAATATCCGGCCAGGGCGCGTGCTGGAGGCGTCGCTGATCGGGGTTGCGTTGTTGATATTTTCCGTCGTTGGCGGCGGATGGATCGACCATCATCCTATATTGCGTACCTGGTTTGATTTCGACGATAAGGGTATCGCCTGGTTTGTCATCATTTATGGATTCGCCGCCGCGATCTTGCCGGTATGGCTATTGCTCGCACCACGCGATTACCTTTCGACCTTCATGAAGCTTGGCACGATCTTCTTGCTGGCCATTGCAATATTGTTCTTGCAGCCGGAAATAAAAATGCCCGCGATCACCCAGTTCATTGATGGCACAGGTCCGGTATTCGCAGGAAAGTTGTTCCCATTCGTATTTATCACCATCGCGTGTGGCGCAATCTCCGGTTTCCATTCCCTGGTGTCCAGTGGCACGACGCCAAAGCTGATTTCCAACGAAAAAGATATCCGCATGATCGGTTACGGCTCCATGGCACTGGAATCGCTCGTCGGCATCATGGCGATAATCTCGGCCTGCGTGCTCGATCCCGGCGTGTATTTTGCAATCAATAGCCCGGCGGGTATTGTCGGCAAAGAAGCAGCCGATGCCGTCGCACTGATTTCCTCCTGGGGTTTCCCGGTCACAGTGGAACAAATGGAAATTCTGGCGAAAGAAATGGGCGAGAGCACGTTGTTCGCGCGGACTGGAGGCGCGCCGTCATTGGCGGTCGGCATGGCGACTATTTTCAGCACGGCTTTCGGTCAAGGCATGCTCGCCGTTTGGTATCACTTCGCGATAATGTTTGAGGCCGTTTTTATTTTAACGACACTCGATGCCGGAACGCGCGTTGCTCGATTTATGTTACAAGACCTCCTTGGCCACATCTACAAGCCCTTGGGCGAAACTTCTTCGTGGACGTCCAGCCTTTTCGCCAGCGTATTGATCGTCGCGGCCTGGGGATATTTCTTAATCATGGGCGTGCTCGATCCAAACGGCGGTGTGTATATTCTCTGGCCCCTGTTCGGCATTTCGAATCAAATGTTAGCGGGAATCGCATTGACTGTTGCGACCGGCATTTTGATTAAGTCCGGCAAATTGAAATATGCCTGGGTCACGGGCTTGCCCTTAACCTGGCTGGCGATTTGTACTACAACCGCAGCCTATGAAAAAATCTTCAGCGCAAATCCTAAGATCGGATTTTTCGCCGGCGCGAACGATATGGCAATGAAACTCGCGAATGGCGTATTGCCACCGGAAAAAGCTGCGATCGCACCTAAGTTGATTTTCAACCAACAACTCGACGGTTGGATTGCGGCATTCTTCATGATCGTGCTGTGGATCATCATTGTCGATATGTTGCGCATTTCGTTCCGCCATTTGAATGGCCTTTCCGTACCGCCATTGTCGGAAGCGCCACACGAAAAAACTCGACTGGCCTACCAATAAAAATTCATGGACGATAAGCTCCAAAAGTTGTGGGACGTAGTACGATCACTATCGGGTGACGATAGTTACGAACGCTACGTCCAACATCAAGAACAAAACCATTCGAATGAGCCCATTTTGGAGCGCAAGGCCTTCTTTGTAATGAATCTTGAGAATAAATGGGGTGGCATTGCGCGCTGTTGCTGAAAATTTTCTCTGGTATGCTAGAATTTCAATAAGTTACAAGACTTAGATAAGAAATTACACTCGAATTGGGCCACAGCCCTTTTTAACTGGAGAGCAACAAATGCGCGCTGCCACCAGCCCAAGTCCCCTCAGCACCATGAGCCCGCTTGATCGGGCCATCATTTCCAAATCCAGGCTGCTTCGAAATATCAGTTTAGAATCAATAGAATATCTTCTTGACGCCTGTCCCGTTGTGGACTTTCCCGCAGGCTCGGAACTGCTCGCGCCCGGTAAACCGAATAGCAATTTATACCTCGTCCTCGCTGGCCGCTTGAGCGTGCATTTGGGTGATAAGTCCTATACCCCGCACGTCGTGTTCGAAGCCGGCGATTGCGCCGGTGAGATGTCGATTCTCGATGCGAAGCCCGTGTCTGCGTACGTCATCTCTCAAGAAAATTGTCGCCTGATGGTGATTCGCCAAGAAACCGTTTGGGCCTTGATTAATGCCTCTCACGGTGTCTCGCGAAATTTGCTCTATGTGCTATCGGGCCGGATGCGTTACGACAACGAGGCACTGGTCAACAGCATCAAATTGCAGCGCGAATATGAGCATGTCGCTAGCACCGATGGCCTCACCGGCCTGCACAATCGTCGCTGGCTTAACGATTCGTTCAAGCGCCAGTTGAATCGATGCGAACGTAACGGCCAACCCTGCTCGATCATCATGCTCGATATCGATCATTTCAAACAAATGAACGATCGCTTTGGGCACTTGGCTGGCGATCGCGTACTGTGCACTGTTGCGCAAGTTCTGCTGAATATGCTGCGCCCGACGGATCTCGTCGCGCGTTACGGCGGCGAAGAATTCGCGTTATGTTTGCCCGAAACGCCCCTGAAAGGCGCATGGGTCATCGCTGATCGGCTGCGCAAAGCCATCGCCAATACACCGACGCCATTCGAAGAAGGGAAACTCCTGCCGCCTGCGAATGTTTCCCTCGGTATCGCCGCCATGCAGCCGAGCCAGAGCCTGGATTCGCTGTTGTCGGCGGCCGATAGTGCCCTCTACCGCGCTAAGGCAAACGGCCGTAATTGCATCTCCGAATAGATCGTATTGGTTCGTCCCCCATCGCTTAAGTAAAACTTAAGCGATCAGGGGTACAATCTCCCTCAAATAACTTTTTTGGGGGAGACGTCGTGAATACAAATACTGCAACTTCTTTTACGCCTGAATTCGAGAAGGCGACTTACAACAAACTTTTCTGGCGGTTAATTCCGTTCTTGTTTTTGCTCTACGTGATCGCATTCCTCGATCGCGTTAACGTCAGCTTCGCCAAGCTACAAATGGGTGCGGACCTCGGCTTCAGCGAATCAGTCTACGCCATGGGCGCCGGTATTTTCTTCATCGGCTATTTCATATTCGAAGTGCCGAGCAATCTAATTCTCAATCGAGTCGGCGCGAAAATTTGGATCGCGCGCATCATGATTCTGTGGGGCATCATCTCCGCCGCATTCATGTATGTGCGACAAATTTCCGAGTGGCTCGGCGTGGAAACTGCCACCGGCTTTAATATTTTGCGCTTCTTACTTGGTGCCGGCGAAGCGGGATTTTTCCCCGGCATTATTTTGTACCTGACCTATTGGTTCCCATCACAATATCGCGCGCGCATGGTTGCACTATTCATGACCGCAATAGCGGTCTCCGGCATCATCGGCAGCCCGTTGTCCGGCGCCATCATGCAATTTATGAATGGCATGAACGGCTGGGCGGGGTGGCAATGGCTGTTCCTAATCGAAGGCATTCCCGCAGTGTTGTTGGGTTTTGTAGTGCTCGCCTATTTGGACAACGGCCCAAAAGATGCGAAATGGCTTACCGCTGAAGAAAAAGCCTTGGTCACCTCGAAGCTCGAGGCAGAAAACAATAGCAAACTCAGCGGCGGCGGGCATCATAATTTCATGGACTCGCTCAAGGACTACAAAGTCTGGTTACTCGCGCTGATTTATTTTTCCGACGTCGTTGGATTTTACGGCGTGACATTTTTTCTACCGCAACTAGTCAAAGAAATGGGTGTGGTCGGCGAATTCAACAACGGTTTGATCAGTGCAATCCCATGGACTTTCGCCGCTGTTGCCATGGTGTTGAACGGCCGCCACTCGGACAAAACCATGGAACGCCGCTGGCACATCGCGATCCCGGCACTGGTCGCGGCGCTTGGTCTATTCATTACCGGCCTCGCCGGCAAAGATCACATTATCATTTCCATGATCGCGATCACCTTGACGTGCGGTGGCTGCTTGGCATTCGTGTCGTGTTTCTGGTCGTTGCCGACCGCGTTTTTAACCGGTAGCGCAGCAGCGGGCGGCATCGCGCTGATCAATTCCTTCGGCAACCTCGGCGGTTATTACGGCCCCAAATGGATCGGCGCGATTAAAGATAAATTGGGCGACCCTGCCGATGCGCTGTTTATCTTGGGCGGATTCTTGCTGCTGTGCGCCATATTAACGATCGTATTTTTCAAACCTGCGCCAGATGGGTCGAGGCGACCTGCTACCGAACGTGCCTAACAGAAACGATGGATGAACCCGGCTACGCAAGCTAAAATTGTATTCGGGTCGAAATAGTCGATGCTTGGGGAAGCTCACGGATAGTCGGCCTACAAGCATGCATTGCCACGAAGCAAGATGGGCGTGCCTTCTGGCAATGCATCCTCGTAGGGTGTGCACGGCGCACCGCTTTGACGAATTACGCGTGCGCATTGCGTACGCTACGCCTGCTCCGGCAGCTGAAGGCGATCAATCTAAACCATCAGAAAATGGCGGCAATGCGTCAGTCTGGTCAGTGAGGGTGGTGACGAATTAGTGCGATAGAATTAGCAACGCAAGGCAACAACGATGATGGTGGTCGATAACTAACGCTGCTGGTTACGACCGTTTTACGTTCAACTCATCCATGAAAGGGGTTCCATGAAAACTTCCTCTGTTTCCACGAACGCGCTCAATCTACTGCTTGTCATTTTCCTCATCGCGGGTTGCGCATCAAAATCATCCAAAATCGACGAGCCCGAACCGACACCCGAGCAAACTGCTACGGTCGAAGAACAAGAAGATAAAGAAGCGGATAACGCCAACAAAATCCAGGGCATCAATGGCTTCTCCGGGAAAATCAACGGAACCCCGGTATCCGGCAGCAAGTTCGAGACCTTACAAATAGGAATGACCGTAAATGACGTTATCGCCATCGCCGGTAAAGCCACTTGGCGTGGTACCTACGGCAGGCCTTTCGATTTCAGTGGCGACCGAACTGCCTTTATATTGCGCTATCGAAAAAAAGGAAATCTTATTTTCACCGGGGGTAAGCTATTCGACAGTTCAAAAGGTAATTTGATCATCATCAACCACGATGAAAAAGAACATGGAATGCGATACCTTTTGTGGTGACCTGTCCGTCGCTTAAGTAGGTTGCTGTCCGGTGAGATCGGCCTTGTTTGATCCACGCTACGGCGTTACGAAATAATATGTCCGGTCGTTTGCGAGGAGCAAAGCGACGAAGCAATCTCGATTTTTCGGCGGCGAAATACGTGATTGCTTCGTCGCAAACTCCTTTCCATGAACCTTACCGGAATTGTTACCTTTAACATGTCATCCTGAGCGGCGCGAAGGATCTGCTTCTTAACGACCGTAAAAGCAGATCCTTCGCGTTGCTCAGGATGACATAGGGATGTGGCAGCAAGCGCGCTGGCGGTTCATGGCACGTGAGCAGTATCGGCAGCGCCGATACAGGCAGCTCGCAATGACAAGTTAGTGGAATCCGCTCCTGGTTTGCTTCTCAGCCTGGCATGGCCTACGAGGCAATATCCATGAGCCTCTCCGGGCATCGACTATTTCTTGATTGCGTACTTCGCTGCCCAGCCAAGGCCCGCGCGCGTCTCGCCTTTCGGTCGATATTCACATCCGATAAATCCGTCGTAGCCAAGCTCATCGATCTGATCAAATAGATACGGATAGTTGATTTCGCCGACGTCCGGCTCGTGCCGGCCCGGTGTTCCTGCGATTTGGTAATGACACGCAATATCGCGATACTCCCTGATTTTTTGCGCGAGATTGCCTTCCATGATTTGGCAGTGATACAGATCTTGCTGCAAAAATAAATTGTCGCTCCCGACGCGATCGATGATGTCGCGCGCCTGTGCTTGGGTGTTCAAAAAATACCCAGGAATGTCGTAATAGTTAATCGGCTCGATCAATGCACGAATGTTTTCTTTTTTCAGCCGAGCGGCGGCAACGCGTAAATTCGAAATGAAAATTTCGTTTAGCGTTTCACGCGCTACGCCTTGCGGTGCGATGCCAGCCATGCAGTGAACTTGCTCGCAGTTGAGTGCTTTCGCATAGGTGATCGCCAGTTCTAACGAATCGGCAAACACTTGCTCGCGGCCGGGCAAAATCCCTTGGCCACGCTCGCCCTTTTCCCAATCACCCGGCGCTAAATTGAACAACGCTTGCGTTAAGTTGTTCTCTTGCAAACGCGTTGCGATTTCGTTTGGCGTGTGTTGATACGGAAACAAAAATTCCACCGCGCGAAAGCCCGCGTCCGCCGCGGCTTTGAAGCGATCGAGGAACGGCACTTCGGTGAACATCATCGAGAGATTTGCGGCGAAGTTGGGCATAAGAATGATCTCGGTTACGTGATAAAATTGAGGTCTAGTTCACATTTAGCGCGATGTTTGCGCATCGTATCATGGGCAAACCCGAAACATTTATCCCGCTCCTGCAAAAAGACGCGCTGGTCGCGGAATT